>DDKG01000254.1 GCA_002339265.1 Massilia sp. UBA2604
AGGCGCAGAAACCCTGACCCCATCGCTGGACCTGGTCGGCAAGATCTAAGTAGTAAGCAGTAGCTAAGTAGCACCCGTGAACGGGCCGCTGCGGCGGCCTGTTTTACGTCGGTCAGAAACGACCCCGGCCTGTATAAGTCAAAGTCATTAGAATCAAAGGAAAAACATCATGCTGGACGCAACCCTCAAGAAACAGTTGCAAGCCTATCTGGAAAAAGTGGTGCAGCCGATCGAGCTGGTTGCATCGCTGGATGATTCGCCAAAATCGCGCGAAATGGACGAGCTGCTCAATGAGATCGCAGCCCTGTCCGACAAGATCACCGTGCGCCAGGAAGCCAACGAGCGCACCCCGTCGTTCGCCATCAACCGCGTCGGCACCGATATCGGCGTGCGCTTCGCCGGCATCCCGCTGGGCCACGAATTCACCTCGCTGGTGCTGGCCCTGCTGCACGTCGGCGGCCACACCATCAAGCTGGAACAATCCGTCATCGACCAGATCGCAGCCCTGGACGGCGACTACGTTTTCGAGACCTACATCTCGCTGTCGTGCCATAACTGCCCGGAAGTCGTGCAGGCACTGAACACGATGTCGGTCATTAACCCGCGCATCAAGGTCGTGACGATCGATGGCGGCGTCTTCAAGAAAGAAGTGGAAGACAAGCAGATCCTGGCCGTGCCGATGATGTTCCTGAACGGCCAGCATTTCGGCCAGGGCCGCACCAACGTCGAAGAAATCCTGTCGAAAATCGACGTCAAGGGCGGCGAGAAGAAAGCTGCTGAACTGAGCCAGAAAGACCCGTTCGACGTGCTGATCGTCGGCGGCGGCCCCGCCGGCGCGGCAGCCGCGATCTATGCAGCCCGCAAGGGCATCCGTACCGGCGTGCTGGCCGACCGCTTCGGCGGCCAGGTGCTCGATACGCTGGCGATCGAGAACTTCGTGTCGCTCAAGGCCACCGATGGCCCCAAATTCGCCGTCGCCCTGGAAGAACACGTCAAGGAATATGACGTCGACATCATGAACACCCAGCGCGCCAACAAGCTGGTGGGCGGCAAGCTGATCGAGGTGCATACCGAGAGCGGCGCGGTGCTCAAGTCGAAGTCGGTGATCATCGCCACCGGCGCCCGCTGGCGCGAAATCAACGTGCCGGGCGAGAAAGAGTACAAGAACCACGGTGTGGCCTATTGCCCGCACTGCGACGGCCCGCTGTTCAAGGGCAAGCGCGTGTCGGTGATCGGCGGCGGCAACTCCGGTGTCGAAGCGGCGATCGACCTGGCGGGCATCGTCAAGGAAGTGACCCTGATCGAATACGGCAATGAGCTGCGCGCCGATGCGGTCCTGCAGCGCAAGCTGTACTCGCTGCCGAACGTCAAGGTGATCAAGTCGGCCCAGACCACCGAGATCCACGGCGACGGCAAGATCGTCAACGGCCTGAGCTACAAGGACCGCAATACCGGCGAGCTGCACAAGCTGGACCTGGAAGGCGTGTTCGTGCAGATCGGCCTGGTGCCGAACGCCGAGTTCCTCAAGGGCTCGATCGAACTGTCGGCGCATGGCGAGATCGAAGTCGACGCCCGCGGCCAGACCTCGATGCCGGGCGTGTTCGCCGCCGGCGACGTGACCACCGTGCCGTTCAAGCAGATCGTGATTGCGGTCGGCGAGGGCGCCAAGGCATCGCTGGCAGCCTTCGACTACCTGATCCGCCAGCCGGTGGAAGAAGAAGTGCAGAAAGCTGCTTGATGTAGAAAGCGGGCCGGAAGGGCCCGCTGTCGCAGAAGAATGAGCGCCGCGTCCTTGGAGGATGCGGCGTTTTTTTTATGCGTAGAGAATCAGTGGAACGAGAACAGCAACGCCGACGACAGCGCGCCGGACTCCAGCAGGAACCAGGTGGCCGCGCTGGCAAGAGCCAGGTGGACTGCAGTCCAGGTCATAGGGCGGCGCGACATGATGATTCTCCTGAAGAAGGTGGTGCTGTGAGTAATGGTTACTATAGTAAGTGTCTGGGCTGACTCCCGGCATCGGTCAAATATCCGTCGCGTTGTAGGACTAAACCTTGTCGCAAATTTGTGTCGCACAATTGACACATTCAGCATAGAACCCACTCCTTAACGTGACAACCCCGCCAAAAGTTGACGTCCTACGCTTGAAGTAGGTGGCGTCCTATGGCCGAGTTGTCGCCGTACTAATAAAGTCGGGTTCATCATGACCCGACACGACCCCACCCTCATGCACCGCGGCCTGCTCGCCGTGCGCCGTAACACCATCCGACGCCTCCTGAACGCCGTGTTCGGCATCGCGCAGCTGCGCGAAGGCCAGCAGCGCGTGATCGACAGCGTACTCGACGGCAAGGACACCCTGGCCATCATGCCCACCGGCGGCGGCAAGTCGCTGTGCTACCAGATCCCGGCCAAGATGCTCGAAGGGATCACGGTCGTCGTCTCCCCGCTCATCTCCCTCATGAAGGACCAGCTCGAGAAGCTGGAAGAGATCGGCATCCGCTCGGTCCAGGTCAACAGCAGCCTGTGCGCCGAAGAAGAACACGCGGCGCTCGAGGCGATTGCCAGCGAATCGTGCGAGATCGTGTTCTGCACCCCGGAACGCCTGGTCTCGCCCGACTTCATCGCGGTGCTGCGCAAGGTCACGCTCGACATCGTCGTGATCGACGAGGCGCACTGCATCTCGCAGTGGGGCCATGACTTCCGCCCGGCCTATATCGGCCTGGCCGCCGCGATCGAGGCGATCGGCCGCCCGCCGGTGCTGGCGCTGACCGCCACCGCCACCGACGAAGTCATCGCCGACATCGGCAAGCAGCTGGGCCGCAAGCTGAACGTGATCAATACCGGCATCTACCGGCCCAACCTGCATTACCGCGTCATGCAAGTCACCAGCGCCAAGGAGAAATACCAGGAGGCGCTGCGCCTGGTCCAGCAGACGCAGGGCGTCGGCATCGTGTACGCCGCCACCGTCAAGGTGGCCGAAGAGATGCTGGCCGTGCTCGAGGAAGCCGGCGAATCGGTCACGCTCTACCACGGCAAGCTGTCCGCCGCCGAGCGCAAGCTGAACCAGGACCTGTTCATGGAGGGCGAGCGGCGCGTGATGGTGGCCACCAATGCCTTCGGCATGGGCATCGACAAGAGCGATACCCGCTTCGTGATCCACCTGCAGATCCCGGCCAACCTCGAATCGTATTACCAGGAATCGGGCCGCGCCGGCCGCGACGGGCTGGACGCCGAATGCACGCTGCTGTTCCTGCAGGACGACAAGCGCATCCAGCAGTTCTTCCTGGTCAAACACTATCCCGATGCGCAGGAGCTGCAGCTGGTGAACGAGACCGTGCGCACCCTGGCCGAGGAGGGCGCCGTGACGGGCGAGCGCATCGAGGACGCGCTGGAAGACATCGCGCACGCCAATATCAAGGTCTGCCTCAAGCTGCTCAAGGACGCCAAGCTGGTGCGCCAGAACCGCAAGCTGGAATACCTGCCCAGCGCGTCCGAGCCGCGCCCCGGCGTGTATGCGCGCCTGGCCCAGGTCTATGTCCAGAAGCACGAGCGCGACAAGGAAGCGCTGGACCAGATGGTCAGCTATGCCGTGAGCGGCTTCTGCCGCTGGAAGCTGCTGCTCGATTACTTCGGCGACGAGGCGCCCGGCTTCGAGCAGTGCTGCAAGTGCGACAACTGCCTCAATCCGCCGGCGCTGAGCCTCCCGCAGGACATCGAAATCCGCGATGACGAATTCGACCGCGAGCCAGCCGAGGAAGCGCCAAAGTCGAAATTCGAGGTCGGCGCGCGCGTCAGGTCGGCCAAGTATGGCAAAGGTGTGGTGGTCGCGATCGCCGGCGAGCAGGTGACGGTCGAGTTCCCGGATGGAGAAAGCCGCAGCTTCATGGCCGACTTCCTCAAGCCGGTAAAGGCTTGAGGAGCGCCGATGGGAGACATGGTCGTCGTCCGCAAGGAGGGGTTGTACTGCGTCCCCGGTGATTTTTATATC
Organism: Massilia sp. UBA2604; assembly: GCA_002339265.1. Classification (GTDB taxonomy): domain Bacteria; phylum Pseudomonadota; class Gammaproteobacteria; order Burkholderiales; family Burkholderiaceae_D; genus Telluria. The sequence goes on from DDKG01000254.1 coordinate 3,986, forward strand.
GATCCCTGGCGGCCGGTGGCGCGCGCCGTCATCACCCACGCCCACGGCGACCACGCGCGTGTCGGCCACGGCCACTACCTGGCGGCCGCCCCCGGCATCGGCGTGCTCAAGTCGCGCCTGGGCGACATCTCGGTCGATGCGCTCGACTATGGCCAGAAGATCACGCACAACGGCGTCACCATCTCGCTGCATCCCGCGGGCCACGTGCTGGGCTCAGCCCAGGTGCGCATGGAATGCGGCGGCGAGGTGTGGGTGGCGTCGGGCGACTACAAGGTCGAACCGGATAAAACCTGCGCGCCGTTCGAGCCGGTCCGCTGCGACACCTTCATCACCGAATCGACCTTCGGCCTGCCGATCTACCGCTGGCAGCCGGAGGCGCAACTGATGGAAGAGATCAACGCCTGGTGGCGCAAGAATGCGGAAGAGGGCCGCTGCAGCGTGGTGTTCGCCTATTCCTTCGGCAAGGCGCAGCGCATCCTGGCCGGACTCGATCCGTCGATCGGCCCGATCGTCTGCCACGGCTCGGTCGAGCCGCTGAACAGGGCGTATCGCGCGGAAGGCGTCGACATCCCGCCGACCGTGCTGGTGACCGATATCGAGAAGGCCGCCTTGCGCCGCGCGCTGGTGGTGGCGCCGCCGTCCGCCAGCGGTTCGCCGTGGATGAAGCGCTTCGGCGACTACAGCGATTCCTTCGCCAGCGGCTGGATGCTGCTGCGCGGCGCGCGGCGCCGGCGCGGCGTCGACCGCGGCTTCGTGCTGTCCGACCATGCCGACTGGCCCGGGCTGATGAGCGCCATCAAGGGTACCTCCGCGGAGCGCGTGATCGTCACCCACGGCTCGATCCCGATCCTGGTGCGCTGGCTGTGCCAGAACGGGCTGGATGCGTCGGGCTTCGAAACCGAGTATGGCGATGAGGAGGAGGATGAAGCGGCGCCGCCTGCGGGGGCCGCAGCATCGAAGGCGACGCAAGGAGACGCCGATGCGTGAATTCGCCCGGCTCTACGCCGACCTCGACGAAACGACGTCGACTACCCGCAAGCTCGAAGCGCTGCAGGGATACTTCGCCAATGCCGCGCCGGAGAACGCCGCCTGGGCGGTCTACTTTCTGGCCGGCGGCAAGCCGCGCCAGGCGGTGCCGACCAAGTTGCTGCGGCAGTATGCCATTGAATACGCGGGCCTGGACGAATGGCTGTTCGATGAGTCCTATCACGCGGTCGGCGACTTCGCCGAGACCATCGCCCACATCCTGCCGCCGCCCACCGAGCGGTCCGACGTCGGCCTGGCCGAGTGGATGGAACAGCGGATCGGGCCCCTGCGCGGCGCCGACCCGGGCCGCATCCGCGAAGCGCTGTTCAGCTACTGGAACGAGCTCGATTGGCGCGAGCGCTTCCTGCTGGTGAAACTGATCGGCGGGGGCTTCCGGGTCGGCGTATCGAAGCTGCTGGTCACGCGGGCGCTGGCCGCCATCGCCGCCGTCGACAGCAAGTTGATCGCCCAGCGCCTGATGGGCTGGACCGACGGCCGCGTGAAGCCGACGGCTGCAGGCTTCCTGCAACTGATCGCCGAGCAGTCGGACGAAGAACACAAGCTGCGCGGCGGCCAGCCTTACCCCTTCTTCCTGTCGCACCAGCTGAACGGCGACCCGGCCGCATTGGGCGAGCTGGATGACTGGCTGGTCGAATGGAAGTACGACGGCATCCGCGCGCAACTGGTGCGGCGCGACGGCCAGAATTTTCTGTGGTCGCGCGGCGAAGACCTGATCACCGAACGCTTTCCCGAGCTGGCCGCGGTGCGCCTGCCGGACGGGATGGTGCTCGACGGCGAGGTGCTGATCTGGCAGCCCGGTTCCGAGATGCCGTCGCCCTTTGCCGACCTGCAGAAGCGCATCGGCCGCAAGACCTTGTCCGCCAAGCTGCTGGGCGAGCTGCCGGCGGTGCTGTGCTGCTATGACTTGCTGGAGCTGGACGGCGTCGACCTGCGCGGCCTGCCGCAGCACGAGCGCCGTGCGCTGCTCGAAGTGGAGGTCGCGAAGCTCGATCAGCCGCAGTTGCGCCTGTCGCCGCTGGTCCACGCCGACAACTGGGAAGCGTTGGCCACCCTGCGCGCCGGCTCGCGCGCCCGCAGCGTCGAGGGCATGATGCTCAAGTCGCGCATGGCGCAGTATGGCGTCGGCCGCACCAAGGACGTCGGCACCTGGTGGAAGTGGAAGATCGATCCGTATGCGATCGACGCCGTGCTGCTATATGCCCAGCCGGGCAGCGGGCGGCGCGCCTCACTCTACACCGACTACACCTTCGCCGTGTGGGACGGCGACGGCGCCGAGCGCAAGCTGGTGCCGTTCGCCAAAGCATATTCGGGCTTGACCGACGCCGAGATCGCCCAGGTCGACAACGCCATCCGGCGCACGACCATCGAGAAATTCGGGCCGGTGCGTTCCGTGAAACCGACCATGGTGTTCGAGATCGGCTTCGAGGGCATCGCGCTGTCGCCGCGCCACAAGGCGGGCATCGCGGTGCGCTTTCCGCGCATCCTGCGCCGGCGCACCGACAAACCGGTGGAGGAAGCCGATACGCTGGATACGCTGAAGGGCCTGCTGGAGGCTGCCACAGCATGAGCCGCAACGAGGTCAGTCAGCGGATCGACGCGTGGCTCGACACGCGCGGCTGGAAGGCATTTCCTTTCCAGCGCGCCGTGTGGAAGGCCGCGCTCGCGGGCCAGTCCGGCCTGCTGCACGCGAGTACGGGCGCCGGCAAGACCTTCGCCGTCTGGTTCGCGGCGCTGCAGCGTGCGGGTCTCGACAAGGGGCGCGCCAAGGCCGGCCTGCGCGTGCTGTGGATCACGCCGATGCGCGCGCTGGCGGCCGACACCCAGCGCGCGCTGGAAGATTCCACCGCCGAGCTGCTGCCCGAATGGCGCATCGGCGCGCGCACCGGCGACACCAAGCCGGCCGAGCGGGCGCGCCAGACGCGCAGCATGCCGGCGGCGCTTGTGACGACGCCCGAAAGCCTGTCGCTGATGATCAGCAATGCGGCCGCCCACGAGCAGTTCCGCAACCTGGACATGATCATCGTCGACGAGTGGCATGAACTGATGGGCAGCAAGCGCGGCGTGCAGGTGCAGCTGGCACTGAGCAGGTTACGGCGTTGGCGCCCGGAGCTGCTGGTGTGGGGCGTCTCGGCCACGATGGGCAACCTGGACCTGGCGCGCCAGGTGCTGCTCGGTAACGATGAAGGGGTGCTGGTCGAAGGCGACACGCGAAAAAAAATCGTGGTCGATTCCCTGATCCCCGAAAACGTCTCGCGCTTTCCCTGGGGCGGCCACCTGGGCCTGCAGATGCTGCAGCCGGTCATCAATGAGATCGAGGGACATGAGGCGACCCTGGTGTTCACCAATACCCGCTCGCAGTCCGAGATCTGGTACCAGAACATCCTGGAGGCGCGGCCCGACTGGGCCGGCGTGATCGCGCTGCACCACGGCTCGCTCGACCGCGAGGTGCGCGAGTGGGTCGAGCTGGGCCTCAAGAACGGCATCCTGAAAGCGGTGATCTGCACCGCCAGCCTCGATCTTGGCGTGGACTTCCTGCCGGTCGAGCGCGTGCTGCAGATCGGCAGCGCCAAGGGCGTGGCGCGCCTGCTGCAGCGCGCCGGCCGCAGCGGTCACGCGCCGGGCCGCGCCTCGCGCGTGACCCTGGTGCCGACCAACAGCCTGGAACTGCTGGAAGCGGCCGGCGCGAAAAAGGCGGTGGCGGCGCGCCGCATCGAAGGCCGCTACGTGCCGAATAAACCGTTCGACGTGCTGGTGCAGCACCTGGTGACGGTGGCGCTGGGCGGGGGCTTTCGTTCCGAAGAACTGTACGAAGAGGTGCGCCAGGCCTGGTCCTATCGCCACCTGACGCAGGAAGAGTGGCAGTGGGCGCTCGACTTCGTCGCGCGCGGCGGCCAGAGCCTGACCGTGTATCCCGAATACCGGCGCGTGCTGCCGGACGACGAGGGCGTCTATCGCGTGCCCGACAACGCCATCGGCCGCCGGCACCGGATGGGGATCGGCACCATCATGTCCGACGCCACGATCCAGGTGAAGTACATGAGCGGCGGCAGGATCGGCAGCGTGGAAGAATCCTTCATCTCGCGCCTGAAACCCGGCGACCGTTTCCTGTTCGGCGGGCGCATCCTGGAATTCGTGCGCGTGCACGAGCTGACCGCCTTCGTGAAACGCGCGACCGGCACCCGGGGAGCGATCGCGCGCTGGCAGGGCGCCAAGATGCCGATGTCGAACGAGCTGGCCCACGCCGCGCTGGAAGAGTTGCGCCTGGCCGACCAGGGCGTGTTCGATGGCCCCGAGATGCGCGCCATCGAACCGCTGATCGAGATCCAGCAGCGCTGGTCGGCACTGCCGACGAGCGAGGTGCTGGTGCTCGAATCGATGAAGAGCCGCGAGGGCTATCACCTGTTCGTGTATCCGTTCGCGGGCCGCTCGGTGCATATGGGCCTGGCGTCGCTGATCGCCTTCCGCGTCGGCCGCGTGCAGCCGATCACGTTTTCGATCGCCATCAACGACTATGGCTTCGAGCTGATGGCCCCAGAGCCGGTCGACTGGGCGCGCATGTTCGACGCGCCGACCGGCGCCGGTGTGGACTTGTTCGATACTGCGCGCCTGCTGGAAGACGTGATCGACAGCCTGAACGCGACCCAGCTGTCGCAGCAGCGTTTTCGCGAGGTGGCGCGCATCGCCGGGCTGGTGTTCACGGGCTATCCCGGCCAGCCGAAGTCGAACCGCCAGCTGCAGGCCTCGTCCTCGCTGTTCTTCGAGGTGTTTCGCAAGCACGATGCCGGCAACCTGCTGCTCACCCAGGCCGAGCGCGAGGTGATGGAGCAGGAGCTGGAGCTGACGCGCCTGCGCGACACCCTGGCCGAGCTGCACGCGCGGCGCATCGCCTACCGCGAGGTAAAGCGGGCGACGCCGTTCGGCTTTGCCCTGATGGTCGAACGCTTCCGCGAAAAAGTCAGTACCGAGAAACTGAATGACCGCGTGGCGCGCATGCTGCGCGAACTCGAGAAGGCGGCGGCATGAGCGGCGTCACCGTCCAGGTTGCCGGCGAAACGCTCCTGCTGCTGCCGGAAAAGGCCATCTATTGGCCGCGCGAACGGATGCTGATCATCGCCGACATCCACTTCGGCAAGGCGGCCGCCTTCCGCGCACTTGGCGTACCGGTGCCGCGTGGAACGACATCGGAAAACCTGGCCGGCCTCGACGCCCTGGTGGCCACGCATGGCGTGCGCCAGGTGGCCTTCCTGGGCGACTTCCTGCATGCGCGCGCCGCCCACGCCAGCTCGACCCAGCTGGCGATGCTGGCCTGGCGCCAGCGCCATCCCGACCTGGCCCTGATGCTGGTGCGCGGCAACCACGACGTGCACGCGGGCGATCCGGCGGCGGCGCTGAGGATTACGCTGGTGGACGAGCCGCATGCGATCGGGCCGTTCGCCTTCTGCCACCATCCCGGCGTCGATGCGCCGGGCTATGGCCTGGCCGGCCACGTGCATCCGGTCTATGTGCTGGCTACCCGTTTCGATGCGCTGCGCCTGCCGTGCTTCGTGGTTGGCGAGCAAGGACTGATCCTGCCGTCCTTTGGCGCGTTTACCGGGGGACACGCGGTCAGGCCTGGGCCGGGCGACCACATCTATGTAACGTCGGGCGACGCCGTCCACGCGGTGTGTTAGCCGCTCAGGCACAAGCCTGGCGCCATTCGTTCGTAAGCGTACGGACCTTGCTTTTTCGGCGGGGTACTGTCTGCCTGGATCGAAGGCGGTGTCATGCCGTCCCGCTAATTGACAGGATATTGGGAGATTGCCATGAAAAAAAGCATCCTGATGTGTTCCCTGGTGGCTGCCCTGGCGCCGGCCGGCATGATGCTGGCGACAAGCAACACGGCCCTGGCGCAGACCTTGCCGCTCAGCCGCACCGTGACGCCCGCCATCGAAGGCTTCCATGTCGAAAAAGTGCCGCGCCTGGAGCAGGGCGCCGCCTTGCACTTCCACGTCTACGGCACCCAGAACGCCACGGTGAACGTGACCATCGACGGCGCGACCCGCGCCGTCCAGATGCAGGAAACCGACCCCGGCCGCTACAGCGGCAGCTATGTGATCGGCAACCATGACCGCTTCCAGCCGAATAGTCCGGTGACCGCCGAAATGCGCTTGGGCAGCCAGGTGGCCACCACCGTGCTGCGCGACGGCCTGGTGAGCGGGGGCACGGCGCAGTCGCAGGAGCCGGTGCGGCAACTGGCGTCGAAGGATGCCGGCGTCGCCAGCGCGGCTCCCGGCGCCGCGCCGCCGCCACCGCCGCGCACGACCGAGCGTCCGCGGGTAGCGCGCTACTGCACCAGTTGCGCGATCGTCGAGAAAGTCGAGATCGTGCGCGATGCGGTGGGCAGTTCGCGGCCGCTGGCCAGCGACGTGCAGGCAGCCCAGCGCTATCGGGTGACGGTGCGTTTCAATACGACCGATGCGACCCAGGCGATCGAGTACGACAACCATCCGGGATACCGCAAGGGTGACCGGGTGCGTGTCAACGATGGGGTGTTGTCGCTGGATAAGGAATAACCAGCCAAGTAGTTATGGCCAGCAGTCGCAAAACGTCGTTCCCGCGGAGGCGGGAACCTAAGGTTGCAAGCGTCTCGATAACGCCAGCTTACTTAGGTTCCCGCCTCCGCGGGAAGTCGTTATCTCCAGTGGAGGTAACGACGTTTTTATGGCTAACTAGTATTGGAGCTGCCGCAGCTCAAACCGTTGCCAGCACCTGGTCATCACCCGGCTGATCGAGCTCTGCCTTCTGCTTGGCGGCGCCCTTGGTGCGCGAACGTGAGGGCGGCAGGCGGCGCAGGGTCTTGAGCGCTTCGGCATCCTTGATGCCGATCGTGCGCTGGTCGACGGTGATCAGGCCGATCTCGTTGAAGGCCGACAAGGTGCGGCTGACGGTCTCGAGCGTGAGGCCAAGATAGCTGCCGATCTCGTGGCGGGTCATGCGCAGGTTGAACAGCTTGCTGGAATAACCCATCGCGGCGAAGCGGTCGGCGAGCGAGACCAGGAAGCGGGCCACGCGGGCCTCGGCCGACAGCGCGCCGAGCATGCCGATCATGGTTTGCTCGCGCACCAGTTCGCGGCTCATCACGCCGTACATCATGTTCTCGAGTTCGCTGTGCACGCGACCCAGTGCGGTCAGTTTCTTGAACGGCAACAGGATCAGGTCGCAATCGGACAGCGCCACGGCCTCGGAGGCGTAGTGGCGGGTGTGGATGCCGTCGACGCCGAGCATGTCGCCCTTCATGGGGAAGCTCAGCACCTGTTCGTTGCCGAACTCGTCGATCAGCACCGTCTTGAGGAAGCCCGAGTTGACGATGTACAAGGTGTCGAAGGCCTGGCCGATCGTGTGCACGCGCTGTCCCGTTTTGAACTGGACGTGCTGGAACAGCAATTCTTCGGAGCTCACCGACACGCTGGCTGGAATACGGAGCAGGTCGCACACTTCTTTCAGGTTGGACCAGAGGCGACCCTGGCGCTGCCGTCCCGCTTCCATCGGGGAATGCAGGGTAGGCTGGGTAACATTGCGTTGATCTGACGGTGGCTGGGACTGCATGCTCATCTCCGGTAAGGAACTCAGGTTTCACGCGATCCCCGCGGCACGGCAGCGTGCGCTAGCGCGTCTGCCATGCCATTGTTTTATCTGGCTGACGCCGTGACTTGGATCGCAAGCAAGTCGAAACGCTGAATTCAGTATGCCAACACGAGTCCGGCACGAATATCAGCGTTGCCTGAATATGTAGGTAGGACAGATGGTGCGGTCGTAGGAATACTCCTACCACCAAGAGCGTCGCGCGAATGGCGGAAGGTGGCAGGACGGAAACAGACGGGGTGTGTCGGGGTGGCAGCGCCAGCCGCCGAAATGGGGCGAGCGCCGCACGAAAACCACGCGTGGCGGTCAAAGGAAATCAGTGCGTCACGCCTTCATCGGTGACAACAGGCGGTGTGCGACGGCATATTGCACCATCTCCGACAGCGAGCTCATGCCCATTTTCTGCATGATGCGGGTCTTGTGGGTGCTGACGGTTTTCACTGACAGGTGCAGGCCGTTGGCGATTTCGGTGATCGACTTGCCGCTGACCAGATGCGAAAAAACCTCAAATTCGCGGTCTGACAACTGCTTGTGCAACAACTGTTCACTGGGCGCCATGATGTTCAGCGCCAATTGCTCGGCCACTTCCGTACTGATGTAGGGCCGCCCCGAGGCGACCTTGCGGATCGCCCCCACCAGCTGCGTGCCCGCGCTTTCCTTGGTGAGATAACCCTGGGCGCCGGCCCGGATCGCACGCACCGCGTACTGTTCTTCCTCATGCATGGTGAGGATCAGGATAGCCAGCTTGGGCGCTTCGCTGCGCACCTGCCGGATCAGGTCGACGCCGCTGCGGCCGGGCATGGACAGGTCGAGCAGCAGCAGGTCGAAGCCGCCCTGGCGTACCAGCGACAACACTTCGAAGCCATTGGTGGCCTCGCCCACGATGTCGACTTCCTCGGCGCCGTCCAGGATGCGCTTGAGTCCCTCGCGCATGATCGTGTGGTCATCGGCGATGACGATTCTTACCATTATCGATTCCTTGAACCTGAAGCGGTTTCCTACCCTAGATCAGCAAACGATTGTAACTGTAAATACAGTTGAGCGTGGAGAGCGGGGTCAAGAAGCGGCCGGCTCGGCGATCAGGCGGTGCACCAGCACCGGCTTGGTCGTGTGCGACAACACCTTGTTGGTGACGCTGCCCAGCAACAGCTGGTTCCAGCCGCTGCGGCCGTGCGAGCCCATGAAGATCAGGTCGCAGCCCTCCTGCTCGGCGACGTCGACGATCTTGAGCGCCGCGGAATCGGAAAACGCCGTCATGCACGCGTACTGCAGGTTGGCGCCGGCGCAGGAGCGCGTGATCTTGCCCATGTATTCCTCGCCCATGCGCCGCATCTGCGCGATGTATTCCTCTTCGCTGGGGTAGGATGGTGGAATGATCTCGACGTACACGGGGTACTGGTACTCGGGGGCGACGAACAGGGCCAGCACCTCGGCGCCCATTTGCTGCGCGAATTTGACGCCGGCGCAGGCGGTATGCTGCGACACGGCCGAACCGTCGGTGGTGATCAGGATCTTGCGGTACATGATGTTCCTCCAACTAGGCCACATTCTGCAGACTCAGTGCAGGATGGCGATTTCTGAGACGCAAACAGTTGAGTTCCATCAAATGAACGCAACCTGCTGCGATGCGACACTAAACCTCGAAAACTGACCTGCGATTACAAAATACAACACCGAGCTTATAAAAAGCATCAGGAACCCCCGTTTTTGATTGTCGCGGAATTAAGTTTCGATGTCCATTTTGTTGCATTGCCTTCTCTGAGATTTACCTACGGCAACCACGCTGCTACACTCGCTTCAATTACTCCACCGAAACTTAAACGGCCGAACCGGCCCGGTGGACGCAGCAGAACCCCCGGATTGCAGAGCTGATTGCTCATTTATACATTATGGAGAAGCAGGGATTATGACCGACGCCGCTGACGATTTCGACGCACTATTCGAGGAAGTGGCGGCGCAGCGCACCAGCGCACCGCCTGGCCCCTCCGCTGCGGCCGAGCCGGCCCCGGCCGCCGCCAGCAACGATGAGGACGACCTGGAATCATTATTCGACCAGGTGTCCGCCACCGCCGCCCCGGCAGCCGTCGCCGTGGCTGCCACAGCCGCTGTTGCCACCGTTGCTCCGGCCACTTCCGCCGCTCCGGCTGCCGGCGCGCATGCCGAGGATGGCCACGAAGGCGGCATGTTCGAACGCCTGGGCGGCATCGTCCGCCTGCTGCACGACTCGCTGCGCGAGCTGGGCTACGACAAGGCGCTCACCGAGGCCTCGTCGCAGATCGTCGACGCCCAGGACCGCCTGGAATACGTCGCCACCCTGACCGAACAGGCTGCCAACAAGGTGCTGAATACCCTGGACGAGGGCATGCCGGCGCAAGACCAGCTGCAGAAACAGGCCAAGGACATGGAAACCCGCTGGGCCGACCTGTTCGAAGGCAAGCTGAGCCTGGACGAATTCAAGGCCCTGGCCGGCGATTCGCGCCAGTTCGCGGCGGTGGTCAACGAGGCGACCGAAGCCGAGCGCGCACGCCTGCTCGAGATCATGATGGCCCAGGACTTCCAGGACATCACCGGCCAGCTGATCAAGAAGGTCGTCAAGATCACGCAGACCGTCGAGAGCGAACTGGCCCAGCTGCTGCGCGACAATGCACCACCGGATATCAAGGAAAAGCTGGCCAAGAAAGAGCAGCCAGCGGCTCCCGCGCCGCTGATGCAGGGCCCGTCGGTGCCGGAAGCGGCGCTGAACCAGGACAATGTTGACGATCTTCTTGCCGATCTGGGATTCTAATGGACGATATGCTGAAGGATTTCGTCGTCGAGGCGATGGATCTGGCGGTAAACGTAGAAGAACACCTGCTGCGCCTCGAACGCGACCCCGATAACAAGGAAACGCTGAACGCGGTGTTCCGGTCGTTCCACACGATCAAGGGCGGCGCCGGCTTCATGGGCCTGCCCGCGCTGGTAGCGGCCTGCCACCTGACCGAGAACCTGTTCGACGCGCTGCGCACCGGCGCCGCGCCGGTGACGCCGCTCGCGATCGAGGCGGCGCTGCAGGCGTCCGGCTTCGTGGCCGACCAGCTCGGTGACCTGAACAACGGCACGCCGCCGGAAGGCCTGGCGCAGATGCCGGGCGACCTTGAGCGCATCCTGATGGACGCGATCGAAGGCAAGGACAGCGCCCCGGCGGCTGCCGCACCGGCGCCGGCCGCCGCCGTGGTGGCCGCAGCTGCTCCGGCAGCTCCTGCCGCAGCGCCAGCTGCCGCTGCAGCTGCAGCTGGCGAGGATGGCCTGGACTGGACCGGCATGTACAACGCCGTGGTCCCGGCCGCGAACGCGATCGCCGCCACCGCGGACGCTCCCGCTGTTGCCTCCGCTGCCGCCGCTGTTGTCGCGGCCGCTCCGGTTGCCGCACCAGCGCCTGCCGCCGCAACGCCGGCCGCCAAGAACTGGGACGGCGTCGAGCGCCGTACCGACAACAAGCCCGCCGCCGCCGCGCCGGCCAAGGACGAGAGCATCCGTATCGATGCGGTCAAGCTCGACGCGCTGCTCGAAGTGGCCGGCGAGTCGGTGCAGGCCGCCAACCAGGCCGCGGTGCTGCTGGAACGCCTTCAGCAGTTCAAGTTCGAAGGCCAGGCCGCGGTGCTGATCGCGACCCTGACCGAAACCCTGGAGCGCGCCTCGCGCTACTCGGCCGAGCTGCAGCGCGCCACGCTCGCGACCCGCATGCAGCCGGTGGGCCGCCTGTTCCAGAAATTCCCGCGCCTGGTGCGCGAGCTGGCGAAAGACCTCGGCAAGGACGTCGAGCTGACCATCGAAGGCGCCGAGACCGAAGTCGACCGCGTGGTGGTGGACAGCCTGTACGATCCGCTGGTGCACATGCTGAGGAACGCCCTGGACCACGGTATCGAGGCTCCGGAAGCGCGCGTCGCCGCCGGCAAGCCGGCCAAGGCGTACATCCTGCTCAAAGCCTGGCAGGAAGCGAACAGCGTCATGATCGTGCTGCAGGACGACGGCAAGGGCATGGACCCGGTCGTCCTGCGCAAGAAGGCGATCGACAAGGGCCTGATCGGCGAGAACGGCGCCCAGAGCGACGAAGACGCCTATCAGCTCGTGTTCCTGCCGGGCTTCTCGACCAAGGAAGTGGCTTCCTCGGTGTCGGGCCGCGGCGTGGGCATGGACGTCGTGAAAACGGCGGTCGAGAAGAACCGCGGCGCAATCCGCATCGAAAGCCAGCTGGGCAAGGGCACCCGCTTCGCGATCCGCCTGCCGATCGAGCTGTCGATCGTGCCGACCATGCTGGTGTCGACCTCGGGCGCGCAACTGGCGCTGCCGATGGCCGTCGTCGAGCGCGTGGTCGAGCTGCCGGACGATTTCGCCTGCGTCGGCGGCGCCCCGGTGCTGAAAGACCAGGGCCGTCCGCTGCCGGTGCGTTCGCTGGCGCTGGCGCTGGGCTACGAAGCCGCTTCCGAAAAGGTCGGCATCGTCATCAACGCGCCGCAGCCCTACATCCTGGCGATGGAAGCCGTGGACGGCACCGCCGACCTGGTGATCAAGCCGATGACCGCGCTGACGGTCGAAGGCATCACCGGCACCGCGCGTTCGGCCGAGGGTGAATTGGTGCTGGTGGTTGGCTTGTCGTTCCTGATGGACGGTTGCAGGAGCAGCGTGCGCCTGGCCGCCTGATACAACGGTTTCCATAACCGCGCGCGAAAAGCGCAGACAAAAGCCTGTGTCATCGACACGGGCTTTTTTTATTTGCATCCAGCAAACCCCTTGCAAATATTATTTGCCACGTGGTAAGGTCATTGGCATAAACGTGCGCCGCCCCGGCTTGGTGCGGCACCGCACAATTATGGCATAATCGAAAACCGGTCTTGCCAGACACCATCTGGCGCGCCGCGCTTCACCTCACCGCAACACTGGATCGACCATGCAAAAAACGCTCTACGACAAACTCTGGGATTCCCATGTCGTGCGTGCCGACGCCGATGGCACCACAGTCCTTTATATCGACCGCCACCTGGTGCACGAAGTCACCAGCCCGCAAGCCTTCGACGGCCTGCGCGAAGCCGGCCGTGGACTATGGCGCGTGTCCGCGAACCTGGCCGTGGCCGATCACAACGTGCCGACCACCGACCGCGCGCAGGGCATCCTTGATCCGACCTCGCGCCTGCAGGTCGAGACGCTCGACGCCAACACGAAAGCGTTCGGCCTCACGTACTTCAACATGAACGACAAGCGCCAGGGCATCGTGCACGTGATCGGACCCGAACAGGGCGCGACCCTGCCGGGCATGACCGTCGTCTGCGGCGATTCGCACACCTCGACCCACGGCGCCTTCGGCTGCCTGGCGCACGGCATCGGCACCTCGGAAGTCGAGCACGTGCTGGCCACGCAAACCCTGCTGGCCAAGAAGTCGAAATCGATGCTGGTGAAGGTCGAAGGCGAACTCAATCCCGGCGTGACCGCCAAGGACATCGTGCTGGCCGTGATCGGCAAGATCGGCACCGCCGGCGGCACCGGCTACGCCATCGAATTCGGCGGTAGGGCCATCCGCGCGCTGTCGATGGAAGGCCGCATGACGGTCTGTAATATGGCGATCGAAGCGGGCGCTAGAGCCGGCATGGTGGCGGTCGACGACACCACGATCGCCTACGTCAAGGACCGTCCGTTCTCGCCCAAGGGCGAGCAGTGGGAGCAGGCCGTCGCCTACTGGCGCACCCTGCACACCGACGACGGCGCCCATTTCGACACCGTGGTCGAACTCGACGCGAAAGACATCCAGCCGCAGGTCACCTGGGGCACCTCGCCCGAGATGGTCACGGCGATCGACGGCCGCGTGCCCGATCCGCAGAGCGAAGCGGACCCGGTGCGCCGCGGTGCGATTGAAAAGGCGCTGGCCTACATGGACCTGCAGCCCAACACCCCGATCGATGAGATCGCGATCGACAAGGTGTTCATCGGCTCGTGCACCAATTCGCGCATCGAAGACTTGCGCGCCGCTGCCGAGGTGGTGCGCGGCCGGCATCGCGCGGCGAATGTGAAGCTGGCCATGGTGGTGCCGGGTTCGGGCCTGGTCAAGGAACAGGCCGAGCGCGAAGGGCTGGACCGCATCTTCGTCGATGCCGGCTTCGAATGGCGCGAGCCGGGCTGCTCGATGTGCCTGGCGATGAACGCCGACCGCCTGGAACCGGGCGAGCGCTGCGCCTCGACCTCGAACCGCAACTTCGAAGGCCGCCAGGGGCAGGGCGGACGTACCCACCTGGTGTCGCCGGCGATGGCGGCGGCGGCGGGGATTGCGGGCCGCTTTGTCGACGTACGCGCGCTCTGATGCGTTATATCGTCTGGACCGTTTTAAAGTAACAGGAAGATCATGAAAAAAGCATTTGCACTGTCCCTCATCACCATTTTGCTAGCCGGCTGCAACACCATTTCGGGCATCGGTCGCGATGTCTCGAAAGTGGGCCAGGTTGTGACCAGCGCTGGCGGTAAGTAAGCAGACTTGGATCCCCGCCTGCGCGGGGACGACACGGTAAGTAACTTGGGTCCCCGCCTGCGCGGGGATGACGTGGAAGGGATCCCCGCTGCGCAGGGATGAAGAAAAATTATGGACAAATTCACCGTACACCAGGGCGTGGTGGCGCCGCTCGACCGCGCCAATGTCGATACCGACGCCATCATCCCCAAGCAGTTCCTGAAATCGATCCGCCGTACCGGCTTCGGCCCGAACCTGTTCGATGAGTGGCGTTACCTGGACCACGGCGAGCCGGGCCAGGATTGCAGCACCCGTCCGGTCAATCCGGACTTCGTGCTGAACCAGCCGCGCTATGCCGGCGCTTCGATCCTGCTGACCCGCAAGAACTTCGGTTGCGGCTCGTCGCGCGAGCACGCGCCGTGGGCGCTGCAGCAGTACGGTTTCCGCGCCGTGGTCGCGCCGAGCTTCGCCGACATCTTCTTCAACAACTGCTTCAAGATCGGCCTGCTGCCGATCGTGCTGAGCGAAGAAGAAGTCGAAGCGCTGTTCCAGGCGGTCGAGGCCAATGAAGGCTTCCAGCTCGTGATCGATCTCGAGGCCCAGCGCATCGGCACGCAGGACGGCAGCCTGTCCTTCGGCTTCGCCATCGACGAGTTCCGCAAATACTGCCTGCTGAACGGCCTGGACGACATCGGCCTGACCCTGCAGCACGCGGACGAGATTCGCGCCTTCGAACAACGCCACGTCGCGGCCCAGCCGTGGCTCGCCAACACCATCTAATCAAGAAAGCAGCTGAATGAAAATCGCGATCCTGCCGGGTGACGGCATCGGCCCGGAGATCACCGCGCAAGCAGTGAAGGTACTGAACGCCCTCGGCGAATCGTTCGAGATGGAAAGCGCGGATGTCGGCGGCGCCGGCTATGCTGCCCACGGCCATCCGCTGCCGGAAGGCACGCTCAAGCTGGCGAAAGAGGCCGATGCGGTGTTGTTCGGCGCCGTCGGCGACTACAAGTACGACACGCTCGAGCGCGCGCTGCGTCCCGAGCAAGCCATCCTAGGCCTGCGCCGCGAGTTGAGCCTGTTCGCCAACCTGCGTCCGGCGATCCTGTATCCGGAACTGGCCGGCGCCTCGACCCTCAAGCCGGAAGTGGTCTCCGGCCTGGACATCCTGATCATCCGCGAACTGACGGGCGACATTTATTTCGGCAAGCCGCGCGGCGTGCGCGAATGCCCGGACGGTCCGTTCAAGGGCCAGCGCGAAGGCTTCGACACCATGCGCTACGCCGAAGGCGAGATCCGCCGCATCGCCCACGTGGCCTTCCAGGCTGCCCGCAAGCGAGGGCAACGAGTGACTAGCGTCGACAAGGCGAACGTGCTGGAAACCTTCCAGTTCTGGCGCGACATCGTCACCGATGTGCACCAGGAATACCAGGACGTCGCGCTCGAACACATGTATGTCGATAACGCGGCCATGCAGCTCGTTCGCGCGCCGAAGAAGTTCGACGTGATCGTTACTGGTAATATGTTCGGCGATATCCTGTCGGATGCCGCCGCGATGCTCACCGGTTCGATCGGCATGCTGCCGTCGGCTTCGCTCGACGCCAACAATAAAGGTCTCTACGAACCGTCGCACGGCTCGGCGCCCGACATCGCGGGGCAGGGCGTGGCCAATCCATTGGCGACGATCCTGTCGGCGGCGATGATGCTGCGCTTCTCGCTCGGCCTGCTTGACCAGGCAGACCGGATCGAGACGGCAGTGAAACGCGTGCTGGCGCAAGGGCTGCGTACGCCGGATATCTTTGAAGCAGGGTCCACCAAAGTGGGCACCGAAGAGATGGGCAACGCGGTGGTCGCGGCGCTCTCATAAAGTTTTCTAAAACTCCAAGGGAAGATGATGAAATTAGTAGGTCTGGTAGGTTGGCGCGGCATGGTCGGCTCGGTTCTCATGCAGCGCATGCAAGAGGAAGGCGATTTCGACCACATCGAGCCGGTGTTCTTCACCACCTCGAATCCGGGCGGCGCCGCGCCGAAGATGGCGAAAAACGAAACCACACTGAAGAGCGCGACCGACATCGCTGAGCTGTCGAAATGCGAGATCATCATCTCCTGCCAGGGTGGCGACTACACCAGCGACGTGTTCCCGAAACTGCGCGCGGCCGGCTGGAACGGCTACTGGATCGACGCCGCGTCGACCCTGCGCATGAACGATGACGCCGTCATCGTGCTGGACCCGGTCAACCGTTCGGTGATCGATGCCGCGCTGTCCAAGGGCGTGAAAAACTACATCGGCGGCAACTGCACCGTGTCGTGCATGCTGATCGGCCTGGGCGGCCTGTTCGAGCAGGGCCTGGTCGAGTGGATGACTTCCATGACCTACCAGGCAGCATCGGGCGGCGGCGCCCAGCACATGCGCGAACTGCTGACCCAATTCGGCACCATCAACAACTCGGTGAAGTCCCTGCTGGACGATCCGGCATCGGCCATCCTCGAGATCGACCGCACCGTGCTGGCGACCCAGCATGGCCTGTCCGCCGATGAAACCAAACAGTTCGGCGTGCCGCTGGCCGGCAACCTGATCCCGTGGATCGACAAGGACCTGGGCAACGGCCAGTCGAAGGAAGAGTGGAAGGCCGGCGCCGAGACCAACAAGATCCTGGGCCGCGGCGCAGGCTTCGATACGAAGGCGATTCCGGTGGATGGCCTGTGCGTGCGCATCGGCGCCATGCGCTGCCACTCGCAGGCGCTGACCATCAAGCTGATCAAGGATGTGCCGCTGGACGAGATCAACGACATCATCGCCAAGCACAACCAGTGGGTGAAGGTGGTGCCGAATACCCGCGAAGCGTCGATGCGCGATCTGTCGCCGGCAGCCGTCACTGGCGGCCTGGGCATCCCGGTCGGCCGCCTGCGCAAGATGTCGATGGGCGACGATTACCTGTCGGCCTTCACCGTCGGCGACCAGCTGCTGTGGGGCGCGGCCGAGCCGCTGCGCCGCATGCTGCGGATCGTGCTCGAGCGCTGATCCAGTTTGTTGTATGGATGGCAACTGGCATGCCATCCGAGTATCGAATGCCCCGCAAGCGGGGCATTTGTCTTGTAGAAGGCGCATACTCCGGGCTTCGGACGGTGTCGAGACCTTGCGTGCTCCAGAGCATGATGTTATGTTGAGACTCCGGGAAACCGCCTTTCCCTCGGCCAACTCATTTCGCTGCTAACTATGCATTCTTCGCACCAATCTCCGCTCGTAGCAACCGCGCTGAAATCGATCACCGCCGCCGTGGCCAGTGCAGTGTTCCTGACTTCCGCCGCCAACGCTGCAGGGTTGGGGAAATTGACGGTGCTGTCGGCGCTTGGCCAGCCGCTGCGCGCCGAGATCGAGCTGACGGCCGGCGCCGGCGAAGACCCGGCAAGCATGGCCGTCAAGCTGGCTTCGCCCGAAGCTTTCCGCGCCGCGAACATCGAATTCAATCCGGCCCTGCTGTCGCTGCGCTTCGTGGTCGAAGAGCGGGCCGGACGCCAGGTGATCCGGGTCAGCTCGACCCAGCCGCTGAACGAGCCCTTCGTCGACATGCTGCTGGAACTGACCTGGAATAACGGCCGCCTGGTGCGCGAGTACACCTTCCTGCTCGACCCGGCCGAGATGCGCTCGACTCAGCCGGCCCAGGTCGCGGCGGCGCCGCAGACCCGCCCGGCCGCACCGCGCGCGGCGTCGACCCCGGCGCCTGCAGCTGCAGCATCGAGCGAAGCGCCGAGTGAAGCACGGATTGCCGCCGCCCGTCGCGGCGCCGAACGCCAGGCTCGCGAAGCGCAGGCGCGCGAAGCGCAGGACAGCTACCGCGTGCGCCGCGGCGACACGCTCAGCGGCATCGCGCTCGACGTCAAGCCGGCCGACGTTTCGCTCGACATGATGCTGGTTGCGCTGTACCGCGCGAACCCGGACGCCTTCATCGGCAACAATATGAACCGCCTGAAGTCGGGCCAGATCCTGAGCATCCCGGATGCCGATTCGGTCCGCGGCGGCGCCAGCCAGGGCGAGGCGCGCGGCGTGGTCGTGGCCCATGCGGCCGACTTCGACGCCTATCGCAACAAGCTCGCCGGCCAGGTCGCCAGCAGCGCGCCGAGCGCCACGCCGCAGGGCGGCCAGAGCGCCAGCGGTCGCGTCACCGCCCGCGTCGAGCAGCAGCCGACCGCCGTCAGCGAAGCGCAGGACAAGCTGCAGCTGTCCAAGGCCACGCCCGGCGCGGCCGGGGCGCCGGCCGACGGCACCGCCAGCGTCGAAGATACGGTGGCCAAGGAGCGCGAACTGGCGCAGGCCGAGGCGCGCGTGAAGGAACTCGAACGCAACGTCAACGAACTCGAAAACCTGATGACGGTGCCGAGCCGCTCCGGCGCCGAGGCCGAGCAGGCCGCCGCTGCAGCTGCAGCGACGGCCGCCGCCGAGAAGCCGGCCGCCAAGCCCGCGCCGCGTCCGCGCCCGTCGAAGCCGGCCCCGCCGCCGGAGAAAAGCTTCGTCGACACCATCCTGGACAATATGCTCTACATCGGCGCCGGCGCGCTGGTGCTGCTGCTGGCCGCGCTCGGCATCTCCCAGCGCCGCAAGCGCAATGCCCAAGCCGTCAAGCCGGTGGCGGCCGAACCGTCGGTGCTGGGCGTGCCCGGCGCCAGCGCCCACTCGCTGTTCGCCGAGAGCGGCGGCCAGAGCGTGGACACGAACAACAGCGTGTTCAATTCCAGCTTCGCGCCATCGGCCAGCCAGCTCGACACCAACGAGGTCGATCCGGTCGCCGAAGCCGACGTCTACATCGCCTATGGCCGCGACGCCCAGGCCGAGGAAATCCTGAAGGAAGCGCTGCGCGTGCATCCTGAACGCCATCCGGTGCGCCTCAAGCTGCTCGAGATCTACGCCACGCGCAAGGACCTGCGCGCCTTCGAAGCCCAGGCGCGCGAGCTGCACGCCCTGACCGGCGGCCAGGGCGACGAATGGGCCCAGGCCGCGGCGCTGGGCCTGACCCTGGACCCGACCAATCCGCTGTACGCCAACGCCGCGCCGGCGCCAAGCCCGACGCCGTCGTCGCAGGAACGCAACCAGCAGGCGATCCTGTCGCAGCAGTTCGAGGACGCCTTCCGCGGCGGCCCGACGGTGGGCGCGGGTGCCGGCGTTGCTGCCGGCGCCGCTGCCGGCGCTGCCGCAGTGGCCCTGGCCAAGGACGACGACGATCGCACGGCCGCGCCGCAGGCCGAGCCGGCGCTCGATCCACGCGACGAAGCACGCAGCGACGACAACACGCTCGACTTCGACCTCGGCGGCCTGACCTTCGAGCCGGTGACGAATACCGAACCGGCGCCGCCGGCGGCGAGCCGCCCGGATCCGGACGCGACCGCCGTGCCGGACCTGGAATTCGACATGGCGCCGTTCGCGCCGCCGGCCAGCGCGCCGGAGCAGGCCAAAGCCGCGCCAGAGACGAACGACCTCGATTTCGACATGGACTTCGACGCCCCGGCGACCGCCCAGCCGGCGGCAAGCGCCGTCACGACCGACGACGACGACTTCACACTCGACCTGTCGCCGCAGTCGCAAGTGCAGGCGACCCCGGTCGACATGGCCGGCCTGGCCAAGGACTTCGAGGGCTTGCCGCCGCTGCCGGGCAGCACCCCGCAGCCGACCGTGGCGCAAGCCGATCCGCTGCATGACCTCGACATCATGGACTTTACCGAGCCGACGACGCCGGTGACGCCGGTGACGCCAACGCTCGACGGTGCGCCTGCGCGTCCTGTTGCTGCGGCAAACGCGTCGGAAGATCCGCTGTTCGATCTCGACAGCATGGACTTCGGCACACCCGACGAGCCGCGCGCGGCGGGTGGCGCTGAACCGAAGGACTTCGGTGCGCGCGTGGACGATCCGTTCGACGCGTTCGACCTTCCCGAAACCCCGGCCCCGGTGCCGGCGCCGCAGGAAGTCTCCGCGCGCGACGCCTTCGAGCCCGCGCCTGCCGCCGCGCCGGCCGACGACAAGGCTGCGTCGTCGTTCGACCTGGCCGATTTCGACCTCGACCTGCCGCCGGAACCGGCCACCGCTCAGCCTGCGGCGGCCGAACTGGGCGCGGTGGAGTCCGCACCTGGCCAGATGTCGCCCGAGCATATGGAGATGGAGACCAAGCTCGATCTCGCCATCGCCTACCAGGAGATCGGGGACAAGGAAGGCGCGCGCGAGCTGCTGGACGAAGTCATCAAGGGCGGCAATAGTGAGCAGGTCAGCAAGGCCAGCGCGATGAGGGAACTGCTGGCGTGACCCGTATTGCTTTGGGTGTCCAGTACATCGGCACCGGTTGGAACGGCTACCAGAAACAGCCGGAACGAAACACCGTCCAGGACCGTCTCGAGATCGCGCTGGAGAAGTTCGCCTGCGTCCCGCTGTCCACGACCTGCGCCGGCCGCACCGACGCCGGCGTGCACGCCATCGAGCAGGTCGTCCATTTCGATACCGAGCTGGATCGCCCGGCCCAGTCCTGGGTGCGCGGCGTGAACGCCTTCCTGCCCGAGTCGATCGTGGTGCGCTGGGCCGCCATCGTCGAACCCGACGAAGAGGGGCAGGATTTTCATGCCCGCTTCTCGGCCCGCTCGCGCACCTATCACTACGTGCTCTACAACCACCCGAATCCGTCGGCGCTGCTGGCCAAGCGGGCAGGGTGGGTGTTCCGTCCGCTCGACGTCGAGCGCATGCGCGAAGGCGCGCGGCACCTGATCGGCACCCACGACTTTTCGAGCTTCCGCGCGTCGGGCTGCCAGGCGAATACGCCGGTGAAGGACATGCACGAGGTGAGCATCGCGCGGCATGGCGACATCATCGTGTTC
Source organism: Massilia sp. UBA2604 (assembly GCA_002339265.1). Classification (GTDB taxonomy): domain Bacteria; phylum Pseudomonadota; class Gammaproteobacteria; order Burkholderiales; family Burkholderiaceae_D; genus Telluria. The sequence goes on from DDKG01000254.1 coordinate 24,978, forward strand.
ACCCTGCGCGCCAGCGCCTTCCTGCACCATATGGTGCGCAATATCGTCGGTTCGCTGATCTATGTCGGTACCGGGCGCAACGAGCCGGACTGGATGCGCGAGGTGCTCGAGGCCCGCTCGCGCGACGCCGCCGCGCCGACCTTCATGCCGGACGGCCTGTATTTCGCGAAGATCGAGTACGATCCGAAGTGGAAGCTGCCGCAGGAGGCGTCGACGCCGATGCCGTGGCTGTGATCGATCTACTGGACTGATTATGCGACGCACCCGAATCAAAATCTGCGGCATCACCCGCGAACAAGACCTGCGCGCGGCGGTCGAGCAGGGCGCCGACGCTCTCGGCTTCGTGTTTTACCCGAAGAGCCCGCGCTACATCACGCCGGCGCGCGCGGCCGAGCTGTGTGCGGCCATGCCGCCTTTCGTCAGCGGCGTGGCGCTGTTCGTCAATCCCACCCTGGAAGAAGTGCGCGAAGTCGCGTGTTCGATGCCGCTGGGGCTGATCCAGTTCCACGGCGACGAAACGGTCGAGGAGTGCGCCGCCATCGCGGCGGAGGTGGGGCGGCCTTTCGTGCGCGCCTACCGCATCAAGCCTGACACGGCGCCCGCGGCTTTGCTAGAATGTGAATCTGCATACCGCGCCGCCAGTCCGTGGTTCTCGGGCCTCCTGCTCGACACCTGGGTAGACGCTTACGGCGGCGCAGGAAAGGTCTTCGATTGGTCTCTAATTCCAAAAGAGCTCGCGCCTCGGGTCGTTTTGAGTGGTGGGTTGAGCGTACACAACGTCCTTGAGGCGACCGAACGTGTTCGTCCCTTCGCCGTCGACATCAGCAGTGGTGTCGAAGAAGCGAAGGGGATCAAGGACGCCCGCAAGATCGCCGCCTTCGTCGCGGCGGTGCGGGCAGCCGATGCCACCATCGATAGCGAGTCGCACCATGACCACGAAAGACACCCTCACGGCCCAGCTTAGCGCTGCGCCCCTGTTCAAGACCCCGGATTACGCCCTGCCCGACGCGGTGGGCCACTTCGGACCCTATGGCGGCAGCTTCGTCGCCGAAACCCTGTCGCACGCACTGGCCGAGCTGAACGAAGCCTATGCGAAGTATGCGCAGGACCCCGAGTTTCTCGAGGAATTCCGCTACGAGCTGGCCCACTTCGTCGGCCGTCCGTCGCCGGTGTACCACGCGCGGCGCTGGTCCGAGATGGCTGGCGGCGCCCAGCTGTATTTCAAGCGCGAAGACCTGAACCACACCGGCGCGCACAAGATCAACAACGTGATCGGCCAGGCCCTGCTGGCGCGGCGCATGGGCAAGCAGCGCATCATCGCCGAAACCGGCGCCGGCCAGCATGGCGTGGCCACCGCCACCATCTGCGCGCGCTTCGGCCTGGAGTGCGTGGTGTACATGGGCGCCGAGGACGTGAAGCGCCAGGCGCAGAACGTGTACCGCATGAAGCTGCTGGGCGCGACCGTGGTGCCGGTGGAATCGGGCTCCAAAACGCTGAAGGACGCGCTCAACGAAGCGATGCGCGACTGGGTCACGAATATCGAAAACACCTTCTACATCATCGGCACTGTGGCCGGCCCGCACCCATATCCGATGATGGTGCGCGACTTCCAGTCGGTGATCGGCGAGGAATGCCGCGTGCAGATGCCGGCCATGGCGGGACGTCAGCCGGATTACGTGGTCGCCTGCATCGGCGGCGGCTCGAACGCGATGGGCATTTTTTATCCGTATATCGGCGAGCCGGGCGTGCAGCTGATTGGTGTCGAGGCGGCGGGCGAGGGGCTCGATTCGGGCATGCATGCGGCCTCGCTGACGGCCGGCATCCCGGGCGTCCTACACGGCAACCGCACCTACCTGCTGCAGGACGAGAACGGGCAGATCATCGAGACGCATTCGGTGTCGGCTGGCCTGGATTATCCGGGCGTCGGTCCGGAGCACGCCTGGCTGAAGGATTCGGCGCGCGCGCAGTACGTGTCGATCACCGATGAAGAGGCGCTGCAGACCTTCCACGACTGCTGCCGCATCGAGGGGATCATCCCGGCGCTGGAATCGTCGCATGCGATCGCGTATGGCGTGAAGCTGGCGGCGACCCTGCCGAAGGACAAGATCATCCTGGTCAACCTGTCGGGCCGCGGCGACAAGGACATGCACACGGTGGCGCAGCGGATGGGGCTGGATTTCGGCTGAAATCCTCGCTTCGTCTGGCCCCGGTCGTTTTATCGCCGGGGCGCCGCACCATCCATGACCATTTGAAGGAAAACAGCATGTCCCGCATCGAACACACTTTCAGCGCGCTGAAGGCGCACAACAAGACCGCCCTGGTGACCTTCATCACCGCCGGCGACCCTGGTCCCGAACTGACCGTCCCCTTGATGCACGCCCTGGTGGAGGGCGGCGCCGACGTCCTGGAACTGGGCGTGCCGTTCTCGGATCCGATGGCCGAAGGCCCGGTGATCCAGCGCGCCTGCGAGCGCGCGCTCAAGTTCAATATCGGCCTGAAGGACGTCTTCGCCTTCGTGCGCGAATTCCGCCAGGCCAACACCAGCACCCCGGTCGTCCTGATGGGCTACGCCAACCCGATCGAGCGCATCGGCCAGGATGAATTCATCCGCTGCGCGAAAGAAGCAGGCGCGGACGGCGCCATCGTGGTCGACTACCCGCCGGAAGAATGCGCTGATTTCGCCGCCGCCATGCGCGACAACGGCCTCGACCTGATCTTCCTGCTGGCGCCAACGTCGACCACCGAGCGTGTGAAGCAGGTGGCGCAATATGGCGGCGGCTTCAGCTACTACGTCTCGCTGAAGGGCGTGACGGGCTCCGGCGCGATCGACACCGACGACGTCGCACGCCGCGTGAACGCGATCCGCGAACACGTGAAGCTGCCGATTGGCGTCGGCTTCGGCATCCGCGACGGCGCGACCGCAAAAGCGGTGGCGCAGGTGGCGGACGCGGTCGTGATCGGCAGCCGCATCATCCAGGAAATCGAAGCGCACCCCGCAAGCGAGGCCGTCCAGGCCGTCCGCAGCTTCACCGCAGGCATCCGCAGCGCCCTCGACGAGCGCTAAGCCACTATTAAGGTCACAATTAGGGTCAGAGTCGAATTATTGAGCAATTTCTTGGCTCAATGTTGTCACTTAATTCGACACTGACCCTCATTGGGCTTTCAAAGCAGTAATTACCCAATAATGAGGGTCAGAGTCGAATTGTTTGATAACTTTTCGCCTGCATCTCCCGCAGTCTTCCTCATTCGCGATAAATTGTCATCGCGCAACTCTAGATTTGCTCCTGCGCTATTCTCGTACGCATTGCCTCAAGTAAATTGTGTCTTCCATTTTCGATTTCGGGAGGACTCAGTGAAGATCCGTATCAAGAACGTCGGCGTCGCCCAATGCGCCAAGATGATCGCTGGCATTTATTTCATCATTTCGCTGCCGATAGTTGCGCTTATCATGTTGGCGGCGATGGCAGCAGGGAAGGCAAGCATTGGCATTGGTGTTCTCATCATCACTCCTTTCGTGTACGCATTCTTCAGCTATCTTGGTGGGCTGTTATGTGCGTGGATCTATAACATGGTCGCCGATCGTATAGGCGGCTTCGAGTACACAACCTCCGAAATATCCTCCTGAGCCAGCAATCGACCCATTGCTATAGAAATATTGGCCAACAATTCGACTCTGACCCTCATTGTTGGGCTATTGAGCGCTATCCAGATGCGCTTGACTCTGTCCCTAATATGAAAGAAAGGAATTTGTATTCGAAAAAGAAAGGGGAGGGTCAGAGTCGATTTATTGAGCAACTCTCAAAGTTGTCAAACAATTCGACTCTGACCCTATTTTGCGGGTGGCATGCGGTGTGCATGATCGGCGGGTGGATAGTTGGTTGCTGTGCTGTTTGTGATAGATTGGCAATTCCAATCCATCGACAGGAGCGCAGGGATGAAACGGCAGATCAAGCATGTGGGTGTGGCGCAATGCGGTAAAGTGATGGCGGGGATTTATCTCATTATCGCGATCCCCATGGCGGCCTTCATGCTGCTGGTGTCGGGATTCAGCGGCCAGGAAACGACGCCGATCGGCATCGGCGGGGCGATCTTCATGGTCGTGATTTATCCGCTGCTGGGCTTTCTCAGCGGCGTCATCGGCGCGTGGCTCTACAACCTGGTCGCGGCGCGTATCGGCGGTTTCGAATATACGACCGTCGACGTCTCATAGAGCGGCATATCGAAATGGCAATTGTTGGCTTGCCATCATTCGACAAGCGCGGGCCGAGCGGCTACACTACGCCTCTTCAAAAAGATTCGCCGCAAAGGAGAGAACATGA
>DDKG01000122.1 GCA_002339265.1 Massilia sp. UBA2604
CCCAGGTCGCAGGCGCGGTCCAGCACCAGCTCGTCGCGGGCGCCCATGATCGACGCCATCATCAGGCCGACCACGCCGGCCACGTGGTAGCAGTAGCGCATGGTGTCGTCGATGGTGCGGTAGCGCGCCTCGTTGACGTCCATCGCGAAGCCGGCCAGGTGGTCGAAGGCGTAGCGCGGCGCGATCGCGTGGCCCAGCGCCACTTCCTGGAAGGCGGCGAAGGCCGGATCGCGCATCGTCTCGCCCGAATAGGCGCGCCGGGTGTCGTCGTACAGCCGATCGAGCTCGAAATTGGCGCCGTAGGCGCTCGGCGCGGCGGCGAAACCCAGTTCCTGGCCGTCGACCACGTCGTCGCAATGGCGGCACCAGGCGTACAGCATCAGCACACTGCGCCGGGTGGCGGGCGGGAACAGCCTGGCCGCCGCTGCGAAGCTTTTCGAGCCGACCTCGATGGTCTGGGTCGCGTGGTCCATCAACTTGGTATCGGCGTACGCACTCATGCGTGGACTCCTTCCAGCATCAGGCCGGCGGTCGCCTTGGCCGAACCGATCACGCCCGGCACGCCGGCGCCGGGATGGGTGCCGGCGCCGACCAGGTACAGGTTCGGCAGCTCGGCGTCGCGGTTGTGCGGGCGGAACCAGGCGCTCTGGGTCAGGATCGGTTCCAGCGAGAAGGCCGATCCCAAGTGGGCGTTGAGCTGGTCGCGGAAGTCGTGCGGCGTGAAGATGCGGCTTGTCACCAGCTGGCTGCGCAGGCCCGGCATATAGCGCCGTTCGAGGTAGTCGAAGATGCGGTCGCGGTAGCGGGGACCTTCGGTTTCCCAGTCGATCGGCGCATTGCCCAGGTGTGGCACCGGCGCCAGCACGTAGTGGCTGCCGCAGCCGGGCGGCGCCAGCGAGGGATCGGTGACGCAGGGCGCGTGCAGGTAGAGCGAGAAATCGTCGGCTAGTTGCTGGCCGTTGAAGATGTCCTTGATCAGCTCCCGGTAGCGCGGGCCGAAGCAGACCGTGTGATGCTGCAGCTGCTCATGGTGTTTATCCAGGCCGAAGTACAGCACGAACAGCGAATTGCTGAAGCGTTTCTTCTTGAGCGCCTCGCCCTGGCTGCTGCCGCGGCCATGGTTCTTGAGCAGGTCGGCGTAGGTGTGCACCACGTCGGCATTCGATGCGACCGCGTCGGCCATGAACCAGCGGCCGTCTTCCAGCCGTACGCCGCTGGCCAGATTGCCGGCGGTCTCGATGCGCGCCACCGATGCGTTCAGTTCCAGCTTGCCGCCCATGTCCTCGAACAGCCGCACCAGGCCCGTGACCAGGGCGCCGGTGCCGCCGCGCGGGAACCACACGCCCCAGCGCCGTTCCAATGCGTGGATCAGCGTATAGATCGACGAGGTGGCGAACGGGTTGCCGCCCACCAGCAGCGAGTGGAAGGAGAAGGCCTGGCGCAGCTGCTCGTCCTTCACGAAGCGCGACACCATGCCGTACACGCTCTTCCACGCTTCCAGCCGCGCCAGCTGCGGGCCGGCCTGGATCATGTCGCGGAAGGACAGGAACGGCACCGCGCCGAGTTTTAGATAACCCTCGTCGAACACCGCCTTCGAATAGGCCAAAAAGCGCCGGTAGCCGGCGACGTCGGCCGGGTTGCGCGCATGGATCTGGCGGTCCAGCGCCTCCTGGTCGTTGGCGTAGTCGAAGTGGCTGCCGTCTTCCCAGCACAGGCGGTAGAAGGGCGTCACCGGCAGCATCTCGACGTAGTCGCCCATCTTCTTGCCGCACAGGGTGAACAGCTCCTCGATCGCCGACGGATCGGTGATGACGGTGGGGCCGGCGTCGAACACGAAGCCCTGGTCTTCGTAGACGTAGGCGCGGCCGCCCGGCTTGTCGCGCTTTTCGAGCAGGGTGGTTTGCATGCCGGCGGCCTGCAGGCGGATGGCCAGGGCCAGGCCGCCGAAGCCGGCGCCTATCACGACTGCGCGCTTGGGTTCGATTTTCATCTGGTTCATTCTGCGGTCCTGATCTGATAGGGGTGGGTCTTGCGTACGGCGTGAAAGGCTTCCATGACGGGCACTGGCGGCTTGCCGGTCAACAGGCGCGCCTTGTCGCCCAGGGTCGGGCGGCCGGCGTAGAAGCGCGCGATCAGCGGCGCGGGCAGGCGATAGAAACGCTGCATCACGCGCCAGCGGTGATCGGGGCTGCCGGCCAAAAACAGCATGCGGTTGAGCATGCGGAAGAAACGCTGTTCATCCCAGGCCTGCCGCGCCTCCTCGCGGATGGCAGCGAACAGCTTGGGGGCCGACAGGTCGGGCAGCGCGGCGATGCGCTCGGCCAGCCGCACCGCATGCGGCAGCGAATAGCCGGTGGTCGGGTGGAACAGGCCGGCGCGCAGGCCGACGCTGGGCTGGCCTCGCAGCTCGTCCCAGAAGCGGTCGAAGTCGCCGGCCAGCACGATGGGCAGCGAGCCTTGTTCCTCGCGCAGCACGTCGCGCACGCGCCAGCCGCGCGCCGCCACGTAGGCAGCGATGTTGGCGCGCAGCCGTTCGGGCTCCCATGCGGCGCTGTCGACGTAATGGGTGTCCTCGACCAGCACGCGGTCGGGCCCGAAGGGCAGCAGGTAGACGAAGCGGTAACCCCCCTGCTGGGCCACGCTGGCGTCCATGATCACTGGGGCCGTCAGGCCGTGGGCGGCGTCGAGCCGGACCTCCTGGCCGAGGAAGGTCTGGTAGCCGAGCGCGAGATGGCTGCTGGCGGCCATGCCGCGGCCGTCGATCACGGCGCGCGCATTCAGGACATCGCCACTGGCCAGGCGCACGCTCGTCGGGGTGACGGCGTCGATCCACACACCGGTGCGCAGCGTGGCGCCCAGGCTTGGCTCGACGACGTGGGCCAGGTCGTGCGACGCGATGCTGGCGTAGCCGCCGTCCAGGGTGCGGGCGAGGTCGGGAAACACCACATCGTAGCGCGGCCAGCGGTGCGTGACGAGCGGCGCGATCCAGCGCAGCTGTTCGGCATCGAGGTCGCTGTCGTGGAACGACCAGGTATGGTTGCCCCCCAGGCGCTTGCCCTGTTCGAGCACCAGGATGCGCAGCTCGGGGCGCTCGGTGCGCAGGCGCCATGCGATCAGGCTGTTGGCCAGGCCGCCGCCGGCCAGGATCAGGTCGTAGCTATGCTCATCCATGGCTGGCCAGGCGTTGGGTCGCGGGGGCCAATCCGAGTGCGGCCTCGATGACGTCGGCTGCGCGCGGCGCGCCGCCGGCCTGGCGGATCTGGTCGGCCAGCGGCGCCATCCGTTCTCTGAACTGCGGCTCGTCCAGCAGGCGGCGCAGCTTGCGCGACAGCTCGCCGACGCTGGCGAAGCGCGGCGAGGCGCGCAGGCCGACGCCGGCATACTCTACCCGCGCGGCGGCGCCCGGATGGTCGAAGGCGACCGGCAGCGCCAGGATCGGCGTGCGGGTGGCGATGGCTTCCATCACGGTGTTGGCGCCGGCATGCGAGATGACGGCGTCGGCGCGCGCCAGCACCGCCAGCTGCGGCACGAAGGCGTGCACGCGGGTGTTACCGATGCGTTCCAGCGCGCGCACCTGCGCGTCATCCAGGCCGCCGCAGTGGGCGATCAGCAGCTGCGCATCCTGGCGCGCGCAGGCCCGGGCGATGCGCTTGAACAGGCCGAAGCGCTGGCTGACCAGGGTGCCGAGCGAGGCGTAGACGAAGGGCCGGGTGCTCGATGCGGGCGGCAGCAGCGCCGCCAGTTCGGCCGGCGCCGGCGCCGGCGCGGATGCGCCGGAGTGCAGCGGGCCGACGTGATGGAAATGCGGCGGCAACTCGCGTCGCGGAAAATCGAAGCCCGGCACGATCTGGCCGACCTGGGCCAGCGGCGACAGGCATTCGTGAAGCTTGCCGCGCGGCGACAAGCCCAGGTGCTCGGCCTCGGCCGCGATCGCGCGCTCGTGCGGCCCCATCATCCAGTCGTAGACGCGGGTGCTGCCTTCCACGATCTTGAAGGCGCGCTCGCTGTCCTCGTAGATGAAGGGCATTACGGGCAGCGGAATGCCCGGCTCGCGGTTGACCGGCAGCGCGCAGGCGACCGAGACGAAGGGCATGCCGATGCCCTCGGCCACCAGGCCGCCGGCCGCTTCCATCTGGTCGGCGATCAAAAAGTCGACCTGCAGCTCGCGCAGCGCTGCCGGCAGTTCGCGGCACAGCATCGTGGTGCTGTCCGCCATGTCGAGGATCACGCGGCGCAGGCCCAGCGGCGAGCCGGGATTGGCGACCCGCGCCAGCATTGCCGGCAACGAACCGGCCGGGTGCGTGCGATGGCCCACGGCATGGAAGCCGATCCGCTCGTCCTTGATGTAGGCGGCGGCGTCGGGGCGGTGCACGAAGCTGACGCGGTGCCCGCGGGCGACGAGTTCGCGCGCCAGCACCGACAAGGTATTGAAGTGGCTGTAGAGCGCCGGGGCCACCACCGCGAAATGCGCCATCCGAACCGCCGGACTCAGGAGAGGCGCAGCTCGGCCAGGTGCGCGCCCGGACGCAGCTCGCGCGCCTTGGCCAGCTCGGGCGCGAAGCGCTTGCCCTTGCCTTCTTTCGCGAACAGGTCGGACACGAAGCGGCGCGTGCGGCCGTGGGCGCCGACGGCGGCGCCGAGGCAGCGGTCGGCTTCGACCAGGCAGGCCGTCAGGCGGCGCTGGGCTTCGTCGCGGCCCAGGGTATTGATCAGCGTGGCCTTGCCGACGTCCTTGCCGGTGTCCTTGCCGGTCACGGCGCTGTCCTTGCCGTCCAGGAAATCGTCCTTGATCTGGAAAGCCTGGCCGGCCGCCAGCGCGAAGGCGCGCAGCTGCTGCGCGATCCCGTCATCGGCATGGCAGACGATGCAGGCCATGTCGACCGCCACGCCCAGCAACAGGCCGGTCTTGAGTTCATTGGTAGTGGCGATGGCCTCCGGCGAGCGCGCGCCGCCGTGCAGGTCTTCGAACTGGCCGCGCACCAGGCCCTGTTCGCCCACCGTTTGCGCCAGGGTCGCGACCAGGCGCGCACGCGTGGCAGGCTGGATGTCCTGGGCCTGCGACAGTACGCCGAAGGCGCGGCTGAGCAGGGCAACCGAGGCCAGGATGGCCACGTCTTCGCCGAACTGGATGTGGATGGCGGGCTTGCCTCGGCGCAGGCTGGCATCGTCCATGCAGGGCAGGTCGTCGAGGATCAGGGAGGCGGCGTGTACCAGTTCGACCGCGCAGGCGACGTCGACCAGCGCCTTCGACGTACAGCCGAGGTCGCGCGCGACCAGCATCAGCAGCAGGGGACGCATGCGCTTTCCGGCGCTGAGCGCAGAAGCGCGCATGGCCTTGGTCAGCTGGTCGAGCGGGCCGCTGCCGGCCAGCAACTCGTCGATGCGGCGATCGATGGCGGCACGCAGTTCGGCCACCTCGTCGACGGGCGCGCCATCGAACTGTTCCAGGCGGAGCCCGTCATAGCGCGGTGTTGCTGTCTTCATGCGAGCTCCCTTGGAAAGTTAATGAACTTGATAACTATCATACCGGAGGCGATATTAAAAATTAGTCAATCAGGCTCAATCGTGCGGCGGGTTTCTGCTTAAAAACTGTGCAATAAAATGCGATAGGGAAATGGTGGGCGGGACAAATACGGTTCGACCCACGCAAGGTAGGTCGAATGCGGGAGCAGGCAGGTGTTCAGGCCGGCTGTTCGTCCGGGAACAGGATCTTGAGGAAGGCGCGCACCACCGGCGCATCGTCGTGCGCCGGGTAGCTGATGTACAGGTTGGCCGACGGCGCGTGGGCGTGGATCGGCAGGAAGCGAACGCCCGGCCAGCCGATGCGGCTGGTGGTTTCCGGCATCAGGGCCACGCCCAGGCCGGCGCCGACCATGGCCAGCAGGGTCTGCGGCTCGGCCGCCTCCTGGAAGATGGTCGGCTGGAAGCCGGCATTGACGCAGCACTGCAGCAGGTAGCGCGGCTCGGCCGACTGGTCCAGGTGCAGGGTCAGCATCGGCTCGCCCGCGATCTCGGGCAGGGCGATCGAGTCGCGCGCGGCCAGCGGATGGCGGGCATTTACCGCCACGCAGAACTGCTCCTTGAAGCACAGTTCCTGGCGCAGGTTGGCCTGCTTGAGCACGTCCTGCTCGATGCGCGGCTCGCGCCAGAAGCCGACGTCGATCTGCTTGCTGCGCAGCGCTTCCCACTGGTCGTTCGGGCCCAGCTCGTGGATGGTCCAGGTCACGCGCGGAAACTGGCTCTGGAACTGCTCCAGCAGGCCGGGGATCGGCCCCCACATCGCCGAGCCGACGATGCCGACCCGCAGCCGCCCCACCTCGCCGCGGTCGATCTGGCGGATGGTGTCGATGGTCATCCGCATCTTGCCGAGCAGCTCGGCCGCCTCGACCATCAGCGCGCGGCCGGCCACGGTCAGCTCGAAGCTGCGCGTGGTGCGGGTGAACAGCTTCACACCCAGCTCGCTTTCGAGCTTCATGATCTGCTGCGACAGCGGCGGTTGCGAGATGTGCAGGCGCTCGGCGGCGCGGCTGAAGCTTTTTTCTTCGGCCACCGCCAGGAAGTATTTCAGCTGTTTCAGGTCGATCGACATGGCGCGCTGCGTGAGGTCAGGCGGCCTTGTGGTTCAGCGCCACGGCCAGGCGCGCGCCGACCAGGGCGTTGTGCTTGACCAGCGCGATATTGGTGGCCAGGCTGCGCCCGCCCGTCAGCTCCTTGATGCGGGCCAGCAGGAAGGGCGTGACCTGCTTGCCCGTCACCGCCTGCTGCTGCGCTTCCTGCAGGGCCTGGTGGATGATGGCGTCGATCTCGTCGGGCGCCATCGCCGATTCGGCAGGCACCGGGTTGCTGACCACCACGCCGCCCTTCAGGCCGAGCTGCCACTTGGTGCGGATGAAGGCGGCCTGCTCTTCGGGCGAATCGAGCTGGAAGTCGGCCTTGTAACCGCTGTCGCGCGTGAAGAAGGCGGGGAAGCCCGGCTGGCCGACCGCCAGCACCGGCACGCCGTGGGTTTCGAGGTATTCGAGCGTCAGGCCGATGTCGAGGATCGACTTCACGCCGGCGCACACCACGGCCACGCCCGTTTGCGCCAGCTCCTGCAGGTCGGCCGAGATGTCGAAGCTGGTTTCCGCGCCGCGGTGCACGCCGCCGATGCCGCCGGTGACGAACACCTCGATGCCGGCCAGTTCGGCGCAGATCATGGTGGCGGCGACGGTGGTCGCGCCCAGGCGGGCCTGGGCCAGCACGTAGGGCAGGTCGCGGCGGCTGACCTTGATCGCGTCGGGCGAGGAGCCCAGGGTCTCGAGCTGGTCTTCCGAGAGACCGATGCAGATCTTGCCGCCGATGATGGCGATGGTGGCCGGCACGGCGCCGGCGTCGCGGATCACCTGTTCGACTTCGCGCGCGGTGTGCACGTTCTGCGGGTAGGGCATGCCGTGCGAAATGATGGTCGATTCGAGGGCGACGATCGGTTTGCCGGCGGTGCGGGCGGCTGCCACTTCGGGCGAAAACAGGAGGAACGATTGCATGGTCAAATCTTTATTCAGTCGGTAACGATGTCCTGGACCGGGGCGTCGAACAGCCCCGGCGCCAGTTGCGGGCAGACGGTCTGCGCGCAGGCGATGGTCATGGCGGCCAGCAGCTGGCCGCGGCGGCAGGCCAGTTCCAGGTCCGGCTCGCCGTTGTAGAGGGTCCAGCAGACGGCGGCGGCAAAGGCGTCGCCGGCGCCGGTGACGTCGACGATCTCGGACGGCTGGGCGGCGGCGTCCAGCATGCGCATGCCGGTGGCGCCCGTGAACATGACGCCCCGCGCGCCGCGCGTGACGATCACGTCCTGGACGCCGTCGCGCTGCAGTTCGTCGCAGGCCGCGGCGATGTCGGCGTCGGTCGCGAGTTCGCGGCCGGCGCGCGCCGCCAGCTCGCCCAGGTTCAGGATCAACAGGCGCAGGCCAGTGAGGTCGCGCGGCAGGCGGTCGATCTTCGGTTCCGAGACGGCGACGATCGCCATCGGCACGCCGTCGCGCCGGCTGCCTTCGAGCAAGGTGGCGACCGCCGCGCGCGGCAGGTTCAGGTCGGCGACGATCAGGGCGGCGCCGGCGCGCTGCTGTTCGCGGGTGGCCAGGAAATCGGGCGTGAGCGCCTCATAGATTTCCATGTCGGCCAGCGCCACGCGCATGTCGCCGTCTTCGTCGAGCACCGCGGTATAGGTGCCGCTGGCGGCGCCATCCACGCGCAGCGCGCCGCGGGTATCGATGCCGGTTTCGTCGGCCGAGGAGAGCAGGGCGCGGCCGGACGAATCGCCGCCGACCGCCGTGACCAGCGCCGTGGGGGCGCCCAGGCGCGCCAGGTTCTCGGCGACGTTGCGCGCCACGCCGCCGAACGATTCGGTCTGGCGCGCCGGGTTGGACGTGCCGAGGGCGAGTTTGCCGAGCGTGCGCAGCTTGCGGTCGAGGTTGGCCGCGCCGATGCACAACACCGGCCGGTGGTCGGGCAGCACATAGGCGCGACCGAGGATGCGGCGCTCGCGCACCAGGGTGGCGATGTAGTTGGCGACCGCGGAGCGCGACAGGCCGAGATGGCCGGCGAGGTCTTGCTGCGAGATGAAGGGGTTGGAACGGATCAGCTCGTATAACTGTTCTTTTTTCGGCATCGCGTTCGATTGCGCCGTCAGGGCGTCCAAGACAATTGTTTATAAATCCTAGACAATTGTTTTTGGCCTGTCAATGAATCTTTCTTGCAGTGTAAGCACCCCTGTGGCGATTCGTGCAATTTATTTATAAAAGGTATAAATCGGGAAGAAAAAGTGTATTTGCCATACATATCGCCATTCATGCATAGTTATAATATCTAGTTGTCCAGCGCGCAGCATTCGCGTCCGCCGGGCTCCTGCCTCTCCCGTCCAGCTCCCAATCCATCCAGTTTTCAACAAGGAATATCATGTCCAGCAATACCCCATTCGAAGCCGCCGACATCATCCGCGCCCGCAAGCCGGGTTTCACACCGCGTGTGGCGCTGATCCTCGGTTCCGGGCTGGGCGTGCTGGCCGAACAACTGGTCGACGCCGTGTCGATCGGCTATGCCGACCTGCCGGGCTTTCCGATCTCCACCGTGCATGGCCATGCCGGCGAACTGGTGCTGGGTACCCTGGCCGGCGTGCCGGTCGCCTGCATGAAGGGCCGCGGCCACTTCTATGAAGGCTACGGCCCGGGCGTGATGACCTCGGCCATCCGCACCCTGAAGCAGATCGGCTGCGAACTGCTGTTCGTGACCAATGCGGCGGGCTCGCTGCGCGTGGAAGCCGATGCCGGCAGCCTGGTCGCGATCACCGATCACATCAACTTCTTGCCGGGCAGCCCGATGGCCGGCCCGAACGACGACCGTTTCGGCCCGCGCTTCTTCAGCATGTCGAATGCCTATGACGCGGAAACCCGCGAGCAGGTCAAGGCCGTCGCTGCCGAGAAGGGCATCACGCTGCACGAAGGCGTGTACCTGGCCGCCGCCGGCCCGCACTTCGAGACCGTCGCCGAAATCCGCGCCTTCAAGACCCTGGGCGCCGACGTGGTCGGCATGTCGCTGATCCCGGAAGTGATCGCGGCGCGCCACTGCGGCCTAAAAGTGACTGCCGTCTCGGCGATCACCAACCTGGCCGAAGGCCTGTCGCCGTTTGCGCTGTCGCACGAGCAGACCCTGAAGTATGCGGCGGTCGCGGCGCAGGACATGGTCAAGCTGATCCACGCCTACATCGAGCGTCTGGGTTCGACCCCGCGCGCCGAGGCTTGATTCACTTATTTTTGAAAAGCGAAGACCATGTCACGCGCATTCATCCTCCTGCTTGATTCCTTCGGCCTCGGCGCGCTGCCGGACGCCGACAAATACGGCGACGCGGGCGCCAATACCTTCGGCCACATTGCCGAGTGGGCGGCCAAGGAAGGCAAGCCGATGTCGCTGCCGAACCTCGAGAAACTGGGCCTGGCCGCTGCGGCGCACAAGGCGAGCGGCGAATGGGCGCCCGGTTTCGATCAGCGCGACGGCTTCACCGGCGCCTGGGGCGTCGCCCGCGAACAGTCGACCGGCAAGGACACGCAGAGCGGCCACTGGGAAATCGCCGGCGTGCCGGTGCTGTTCGACTGGGGTTACTTTCCGAAGACGGTGCCGTCGTTCCCCTCAGCGCTGACCGACAAGCTGCAAGAATTGACCGGCGTGCCGGGCTGGCTGGGCAACTGCCACGCTTCGGGCACGACCGTCATCAACGAGCTGGGCGACGAGCACGTCGCCACCGGCAAGCCTATCCTGTACACCTCGGCCGACTCGGTGCTGCAGATCGCGGCGCACGAAGAGCACTTCGGCCTCGAGCGCCTGTACGAAGTCTGCGAAGCAGCTTATGAGCTGGTCAAGCCGTATAACATCGGCCGCGTGATCGCGCGTCCTTTCGTCGGCGCCAATGGCGACTACAAGCGCACCGCGAACCGTCACGACTACGCGGTGCCGCCGATCGCCCCGACCCTGCTCGACCACGTCAAGGACGCTGGCGGCGAGATGATCGCGCTCGGCAAGATCAGCGATATCTTCGCGGCGCAAGGCGTCACCCGCCTGGTCAAGGGGCCGGACAATATGGCGCTGTTCGACCGCCTGCTCGAAGTGGCCGACGAGGCGGGCGACAAGTCGCTCACTTTCGTCAACTTCGTCGACTTCGACATGCACTTCGGCCACCGCCGCGACGTCGCCGGTTATTCGAACGCGCTGCACGAGCTGGATGCGCGCCTGCCCGAATTCATGGCCAAGCTGAAGGATGGCGACCTGGTCGTGATCACCGCCGACCATGGCTGCGATCCGACCGCGCCGGGTTCGGACCATACCCGCGAACACATCCCGATGATCTTCTTCGGCCCTGGTGTCAAGGCGCAGGAACTGCCGACCGCCGACACCTTCTCGAGCATCGGCGCTACCCTGGCGCAGCACCTCGGCGTCAAACCACTTTCGAACGGAACCGCACTGTTATGAGCCAGCCCCTGGATTTCAAACGTAATACCGGCATTGCGCTGGACCTGGGCCTGGTGGGCAGCCTCAAGGTCAACCGCAATGCGGCCGACCGCCGCGCCGCCAGCCTGGCGAATCGCCGCACGGTCAAGAAGGAATACCAGGCCGCCTGGCTGGTGCGCGCCATCGAATGCATGGACTTGACCACACTGAGCGGCGACGATACGCCGGGCCGCGTCGAGCGCCTGTGCATGAAGGCGATGCGTCCGCTGCGCGCCGATTTGATGCAGGCGCTGGGCCTCGAGACCCTGTCGACCGGCGCCGTCTGCGTGTACCACGAGATGATCCAGCCCGCGGTGAAAGTCATCCAGGGCCGCCTGCCGATCGCCGCCGTGTCGACCGCTTTCCCGGCCGGCCTGTCGAGCATGGAAACCAAGCTGCGCGAGATCGAGCTGTCGGTGGCCGCCGGCGCGACCGAGATCGATATCGTCATCACCCGCCAGCACGTGTTGACCGGTAACTGGCAGGCGCTGTACGACGAGATGGTGGCCTACCGCCAGGCCTGCGGCGAAGCGCACGTGAAGGCGATCCTCGCCACCGGCGACCTGGTGACCCTGGAAAACGTGGCCAAGGCCTCTTGGGTCTGCATGATGGCCGGCGCCGATTTCATCAAGACCTCAACCGGCAAGGAAGGCGTGAACGCCACCATTCCGGTGTCCCTGGTCATGGTGCGCGCGATCCGCGACTACTACGAGCAGACCGGCTTCCAGATCGGCTACAAGCCGGCCGGCGGCGTGTCGACCGCGAAGTCGGCGCTGCAATACCTGACCGTGATGAAGGAAGAACTGGGCAACGACTGGCTGCAGCCGCACCTGTTCCGCATCGGCGCTTCCAGCCTGCTGACCGACATCGAGCGCCAGCTGGAGCACTACGTGACCGGGAACTACTCGGCCGCCCATCGCCACGCGCAACCTTAATT
>DDKG01000121.1:0-250 GCA_002339265.1 Massilia sp. UBA2604
AAACCACCGAGATGGGCGCTTAGCTCAGTTGGTAGAGCGGATCCCTTACAAGGATTAGGTCGGGAGTTCGAGCCTCTCAGCGCCCACCAAGCATCTCGATGGTTGATCGAAGGTACGATCAGAGTAAACGGAGCGGTAGTTCAGTTGGTTAGAATACCGGCCTGTCACGCCGGGGGTCGCGGGTTCGAGCCCCGTCCGCTCCGCCAGCATCAAGGAAGAAGGGTCCGATTCGTCGGACCCTTTTTCTTTT
>DDKG01000121.1:486-6487 GCA_002339265.1 Massilia sp. UBA2604
TAGCTCGGCCCGCTGGTGATCACGGTGGCCGCGCGCACCGCCTGGCGCAGGCGCTGGGCCGCCTGCATCGCGGCGTCGATGTCGGCGCCGGGCAGCATCATCGCGAATTCCTCGCCGCCCAGGCGGCCGATGGTCTCGTGCTCGCGCATCACCTCGCGCGCGGTGCGGGCGAACACCTTGAGGGCGTCGTCGCCGCTGGCATGGCCCCAGCGGTCGTTGATCTGCTTGAAGTGGTCGATGTCGATCATCATCAGCGCCAGGGGATGGCGCTGGCGCTGGGAAGCCAGGCGCGCGCGCTCGGCGCGCTCCAGGAAGGCATGGCGGTTGGGCAGGCCGGTGAGGCAGTCGGTCGAGGCCAGCCTGGCCATGCGCGCGTCGTCCTTCTGCTTGCACAGCAAGAGGAAGCCGAAGCCGTTGACGATCATGAGCAGGTAGCCGGCCAGGTAGGCGGCTTCGCGCGCCAGTACGTGGTCGAAAGGCCCCCTGCCCAGCAGGATGGATCCGGCCCACAGCGAGACCGCGACGGCGAACAGCGCGTCGTTGATGCCGATGATCCGCTGCAGCAGGGACGCATGGCGCCGGCGCAGCAGCACCCAGGCCATGGCGGCGGCGAACAGCGCCACCACGCCCGCCACCAGCGCGCTGAGCTGGGCGTGACTCGCGCCATGGATGCCGGCCGCGATCACCACCGCAGACGACAGCACGGTGATCGGCAACAGCACCCGGCCCCAGCGCGTGAAACCGAAGAATACACAGTAGGCCGCCATCTCGAGCGACACGGCAAGGATCCAGCCGATGCCTTCCAGCCCGCCCAGCAGCGGCAGGCCGAGCGCGGGCCGGGCCCAGCCCAGCAGCTGGCTCAGGCCCATCCCCAGGCGCGCCCACATCCACAGCTGCAAACCCGGACTGCGGTCGGCGCCATGGGTATATCCTGCCATCAGGATCGCGAAGCCGACGTTGCCGATCCCGAGCGCAAGAAGAAAAGTCTGTATATCGATCACTGCCTGTCCTCTTCGGAACGTTGGCGGGGCCAGGGCTCGCATGGCACATATCACGACAACAACGCGTGTTGCCGTAAGGAATTTATGTTACACGCTTTCGAAAGTCATGGCGCGCACGTTTGGTTGTTGTATGGACAAATGCGACACTGTCGTGCACGACTGCAGCTTTTTGATGCGAAGCAGCATCCGATCAGGGATAATCAAACAGACAACACACCGCACCATGCCGGAGCACTACGTGATTTTTCGTTTCCTGAAGCCCCCTCGGATGTCGCCGCGCCTGCACCGGCTGAAGAGTTCTTCCCTGTTCAGTGCCCTGACGCCGCTGGAGTTGAAGATTGTCGATGGATTGCTGCATGAGCGCCGCTATCTGAAGGATGAGATCGTTTTCGACGAGGGCGAGGAAGGCCAGGCGCTATACCTCCTGATGAGCGGTCGGGTGCGCATCAGCCGCCTGCACGAGGGCGTGACCCAGGTCGTGGCCGAGCTGGAGCCGGGCGGCTTCTTCGGCGACCTGGCCCTGCTCGACAGCTCGCCGCGCAATGCCCAGGCGCGCGCGCTCGAACCGTGCGAGGTGGCGGTATTCTTCCGCGCCGACTTCCTGGGCCTGATGGAAACGGATGCCGTGATCGGCTACAAGATCTCGCTGGCGCTGGCGCGCCACATCGGCCTGCGCCTGCGCGAATGGATGGGCACCGGTCGGCCGCAGCTGGAAGCGCTATGAGTCCGGTGCCGGGCATCGTCAACGGCCCCGAGCGCGCCGGTCCCGTGGTCTGGACCGGAATCGTCGCCGCCACCTGCCTGCTGCTGCTGGTGGTCCAGCAACTGCTGTGGCTGGCCCTGCCCTTCATCTTCGGCACCGTGCTCTATTACGTCCTGCTGGGACCGATGCAGCGCATGGTGCGCTCGGGCTTCAGCCGCAATGCCGCCGCGGCCTGGGTCTGCACCCTGTTCTTCACGCTGGCCGGGCTGGCGCTACTGGTGGCCCTGAGCTGGAGCGACGGACCGGAGGAAGATTCCTGGGAAGCGACCATCGGCCTGTATCTCGACGGCGGTGTGGCTTTTGTCCGCAACTCGCTGGCCATGCTCGAGGCGCGCTTCCCGATCCTGGCCGAGATGCGCCTCACCTCGACCGTCGACATGGCGTTCACCAGCTATACCAACGACTTCGCGCAGAACCACCTTGGCGACATCGTGGTCGGCGTCGTGACCTGGGTGCCGTCGCTGCTGCTGGCGCCCTTCCTCACCTTCTTCCTGCTGCGCGACGGCGTGCGCTTCAAGAAGTTTTTGGCGCGGGCAGTGCCGAATGCCTATTTCGAGCGCGCGCTCTACCTGCTGCACGAGGTCGACCAGACCGCGCGGCGCTACTTCGAAGGCTTGTTGAAACTGACCGTGCTCGACACGCTCGTGCTGGCGCTGGGGCTGTGGGTGATCGGGGTGTCGTCACCATTGTTGCTGGGGCTGATTTCGGCCGTGCTGGCCTGGGTACCGTTCGTCGGATCGATCGCCGGCTGCGTGCTGGTGGTGATCGTCGCGTCGACCGATGCGCCGGGCAATCCGCTGATGGCGTATGGGGCGATCGGGGTGTTCGTGCTGGTGCGGCTGCTGGACGATTTCCTGTTCATGCCGCTGACTTTAGGGCGCAGCCTGCATATTCATCCGCTGGTGACGGTGCTGATGATTTTTATTGGCGGGATGCTGGCCGGGGTGGTGGGGCTGATGCTGGTGCTGCCGTTGCTGGGGGTCGTGATGGTGATTGGCGAGACGCTGGGGACGCTGGTGACCAATCCGAGGTTGCGGGCGAGGCATCGGTATGCGCGAGCGCTGCGGACCAGGCAGGCCAGCGTGGACCTGGATATTGCGCGCGAGCGGCGTGGGGCGCCGACGCCGAACGCGAACCCGGAACAATAAAAAACCGGAGTCGCTGCTCCGGTTCTTGTCATGGCCGCTAGCGGCGCGCTGCCTTCGGCTTGGATTTGATGGTCGACAAGATCGACGGGGTCGCCTTCGCCGGCGGCGCGCTGGCCGCAGGAGTACGCTGGCCGCGACCTTGCGCAGCGCGCTTCGGCGCCACCTCGATTACGCGCCCCTTCGGCGGCGCACCGGCCGGACGACGCTCATCACGCCCCGCACCCGGCAACTCACCACCCGGCGGCGGGATCAGATGCCGTTCGCCATTGCCGATCAAGTCGCCACGCCCCATGCGCTTGAGACCCTCGCGCAGGATCGGCCAGTTCTCCGGATCGTAATAGCGCAGGAACGCCTTGTGCAGCTTGCGCGTCTTGCCGCTCTTGGCGGTTTCGACGACTTCCGAATCCTCGGTGACCTTGGCCAGCGGGTTCTTGCGCGAGTGGTACATCGTGGTCGCCATCGCCATCGGCGTCGGCGTGAAGGTCTGCACCTGGTCGAGCTTGAAGTTGTTCTTCTTCAGCCACAGCGCCAGGTTCAGCATGTCCTCGTCGGTCGAGCCGGGGTGGGCCGCGATGAAGTACGGGATCAGGTACTGCTTCTTGCCCGCTTCCATCGAATACTTGTCGAACAGGCGCTTGAACTCGTCATAGGCGCCGATGCCCGGCTTCATCATCTTCGACAAGGTGCCCTGCTCGGTGTGCTCCGGCGCAATCTTCAGCAGGCCGCCCACGTGGTGGGTCACCAGCTCTTTCACATACTCGGGCGAGCGCACCGCGAGGTCGTAGCGCAGGCCGGAGCCGATCAGGATCTTCTTGATGCCGGGGATCGCGCGCGCCTTGCGGTACAGCGAAATCAGCTTGCTGTGGTCGGTGCCGAGATTACTGCAGATGGTCGGGTACACGCACGACAGGCGGCGGCAGCTTTCCTCGATCTTCTTTTCCTTGCAGGCCAGGCGGTACATATTCGCCGTCGGGCCGCCCAGGTCGGTAATCGTCCCGGCGAAGTTCTTGGTCGTGTCGCGGATCAGTTCGATCTCGCGCAGGATCGACGGCTCCGAGCGGCTCTGGATGATGCGGCCTTCGTGCTCGGTGATCGAGCAGAAGGTGCAGCCGCCGAAGCAGCCGCGCATGATATTCACCGAATAGCGGATCATTTCCCAGGCCGGGATATGGGCCTTGCCATAGCTCGGGTGCGGCGCGCGCGCGTAGGGCAGGTCGTAGACGTTGTCCATCTCGTCCATGGCCAGCGGCAGCGGCGGCGGGTTGAGCCAGACGTCGCGGTCGCCGTGCCCTTGCACCAGCGCGCGCGCATTACCCGGGTTCGATTCCAGGTGGAACACGCGCGAAGTGTGCGCATACATCACCGGATCTTCGCTGACGGTCTCGAAACTCGGCAGGCGCACCACGGTCTTGGCAGCTTTTTCGCGGGCCGCGGCCTGGCGCTGTTCGCGCGTCATGATGACCACCGGCTTCACTTCCGGCTCGGGCGCGGCATTGTCCAGCGCGCAGGTCTTCGGGTCTTCCAGCGCCATCGCGTAGGGGTTCGGCTGCTTGTCGATGCGGCCCGGCACGTCCACGCGGGTGGAGTTATGCACCGACCACTCTTCGTCCGGCAGCCAGCCCTGCGGCACCAGGAAGGCGGTGCCGCGCAGGTCGCGGATGGTCTTGATGTTTTCGCCGGCCGCAATGCGGCGCGTGAGGTCGACCAGGGCCCGTTCGGCATTGCCGAAGATGAGCAGGTCGGCCTTCGATTCGAACAGCACCGAACGGCGCACCTTATCGGACCAGTAATCGTAGTGGGCGATGCGGCGCAGCGAGGCTTCGATGCTGCCTGCGATCACCGGCACGCCGGGGAAGGCTTCGCGGGCGCGCTGGCAATACACGGTGACGGCGCGGTCGGGGCGCTTGTTCGGCTCGGCGTTCGGCGTGTAGGCGTCGTCGGAACGGATCTTGCGGTCGGCCGTGTAGCGGTTGACCATCGAGTCCATATTGCCGGCGGTGATGCCCCAGTACAGATTGGGTTTACCCAGCGCGCGGAACGGCTCGACCGAGGTCCAGTCGGGCTGGCTGATGATGCCGACGCGGTAGCCTTGGGCTTCGAGCAGGCGGCCGACCAGGGCCATGCCGAAGCTCGGATGGTCGATGTAGGCGTCGCCCGTGATCAGGATGATGTCGCACGAATCCCAGCCCAATTTGTCCATTTCGGCACGGGACATCGGGAGAAAAGGTGCGGCAGCGGCGCGGCTGGAGCGCTTGGCAACCGTCGCAAAGAGATTGGCTGGGGAGTTCATTGGCCGGCATTGTACCGGAAAACCATTTTTGGGGCATCGGACTGCCCCGAAAAATGGCTTAAAATCAATGACTTGTGGCGCGGATGCCTACGTCAAATTCCCATGTTCGACAAGATTTGGCCCAGTTCACGCAGGCCGGACTCCACGCGCGGGTGGCGGGCGGCGAAGCGCGCCGCCAGTTCCTGGGTGCGCGAGCCCAGGCCATAAGTATTGGCGTCGAGCTGCTGCTCGGCGCGGCGCTCGAGCACTTTCTCGATGTCGCCATCGAGCTGGCGCAGCAGGGTTTCCAGTTCGACATCGGTGTCGCCCGTTTCTTGCAGTTCGCGGTGCAGGGCTTTCAGGCGTGCCTTCAGGTCGGCATCGTGTTCGGATTGCATCGTGTTCTCCGGTGTTGGCTCGATTTCATTGTAAGGCAAGCGGGCCGGGAGGAGGAACACGGCTGTAGGGGTGGGATTGGCGATGGTGGGGTGCGAATGAAATTGGGCTCCCGCCTCCGCGGGAGCGACGTGCATGAGTTGGTGGCAAAAGAGCTGGAGTCAACTCTTCCCCACCATCAAACAACGTCGCTCCCGCGAAGGCGGGAGCCCAAGTACGTAGCAACCCGATTACGCCGATCGCAGCCCGCGACCGACGCAAGCAGTCATCACTCGCCGGTCAAACCACGGCGCTCCAGCAGCGGCTTGATATCCGCATCCTTGCCGCGGAAGTTGCGGTACATCTGCATCGCATCCAGCGTGCCGCCGCGCGACAGCAGGGTCTTGCGGAAGTGGTCGCCGTTCTTGCGGGTCAGGCCGCCGTT
>DDKG01000120.1 GCA_002339265.1 Massilia sp. UBA2604
CCATCGGGCAGCGGCGACCATGCGGCCGAGGTGCTCGACGACATGATGAAGGAGATGAACTACGAGCACTACCTGTACGAAAACTTCGACGACCGCGCGGCCCAGGGCAAGTGGCAGAACGTGCTCGAGTTCACCAACTGGCTGAAGGACCGCGGCCGTGGCGGACGCGACCGCGACGGTGAGGAAAAGAACCTGCTCGAGCTGACGCAAATGGTGGCCCTGATGTCGATGCTCGAGGGTTCGGACGAGGAACAGGATGCGGTGCGCATGTCGACCCTGCACGCTTCCAAGGGGCTGGAATATCCCCACGTCTATCTGGTCGGGGTGGAAGAGGGCATTTTGCCGCACAAGGGCGATCCGGACGCGTCGGTCGAGTCGATCGCGGCGCGCATCCAGGAAGAACGGCGCCTGATGTATGTGGGCATCACGCGCGCCCAGCGCACCCTGCACGTGAGCTGGTGCAAGCGCAGGAAACGAGCGGGCGAACTGGTCAATTGCGACCCTTCGCGCTTCATCAAGGAAATGGCGCTGGACGTCGGCGAGGCGGCGCCGATGGAAAGCGAAATCCTGAGTCCAAAGGAAAGATTGGCGAACCTGAAAGCCTTGTTGGCAACACCTCGGCCGGTTCCTGATTAATCCGGAAACAGAACGTTGCGCGCAAGCCTTGGCGGATCGACAAGACCTGCGCACGATTGAAATCGCATTTGACTTCAACTGTCGAGCAAGAAATACTTGCCCGAATGCGAGTTTTTCGATAGCTAAAGTTTCACGGCAATTGCCGTGTAGCAAGCGCAACGTTTTCTTCCTGATCCATGGCCACCGTTTCCGACATCACCACCACCCCGCTCTCGGGCTTGAACCACATCGACGCCCTGCTGGACAAGGGGCCCGACTGGAATTACCTCAGCAATTCCAACGCCAACGTCCTGTACTTCACCTTTTCGACAGAGTCGGGCAACGAGCCCGACAAGAGCGGCCAGGAAACGTTCAGCGCCTCCCAGCAGGCGGCTACCCGCACCGCCTTCACCTATCTGCAGCAGATCACCGGCATCGAATTCCGTGAAACGGGAAACGGGACGGCGGCCCAGATTCACCTGGCGAATATGGATCTCGACGGAACGTTCACGACCGGCCTGTGCAGCTGGCTGGCCGGCTACCGTTCGACCTCGAACGGCACGCTGACCGAGTACACGGCGAATGCCTATGTGTACCTGGACAATGCCGAGTGGGAGCACATCACCTCGAACCTGACGCCGGGCACCCAGGGCTATGAAACCCTGCTGCACGAGCTGGGCCACGCGCTGGGCCTGAAGCATCCGTTCCGCGAGGGTTCGGAACAGCAGGTCGTCTTGCCCGACAACGAAGACAACACCAGCAACACCCTGATGTCCTACGACTCGCTCGGCGGCTGGCACAGCACCTACCGTCCCTATGACATCGCCGCCTTCAACTGGCTTTACGGCGGCGACGGCCTGCGCGGCGCGCTGGGCATGAACAGCGATACCGGGGGACGCTATATCACTGGCAGCTACAAGGACGACGTCCTGGTAGGCACCCAATTCAATGACACTTTGCAAGGTAATGGAGGCAACGACATGATCGACGGCGGAGCAGGAATCGATACGGTGGTTTATAACGGCAACCGCAATGCCTATACGTTCGGCGCACTGGCCGATGGCGCACTGGCGGTCTCGGGTGCAGAGGGTACGGACACCCTGCGCAATATCGACTGGTTGCAGTTTGCCGATATGACGGTCGAGCGCGCCAACGTGCTGGCGGATACGGCGGCGCCGGCGGCGCCGGTGCTGGCCGTGACCCAGAACGGCAAGGATTACGCGACGACCGGCAGCATCCTGCTGCTGAATGGCAGCGCCGAGGCGAACTCGACGGTCAAGGTGTATCTCGGCGACAAGCTGATCGCGACCGCCCAGGCCGATGGCAGCGGGCTGTGGAGCACCCGTTCGACGGATCCGTTCGCGGATGGCCGCGACTACAAGATCTTCGCCACCGCCACCGATGCGGCCGGCAATGTATCGTCGGCGAGTAACGAGGTGCTGTTCCACATCGACGCCACCGCGCCAGTGGTTCCGACCCTGAATATTGCCCTGGCGGCAGGCAGCAACCGTCCTCTGTTCACCGGCACTGGCGAACCCGGCACTACGATCGAACTGTATCGCGACGGCGACTTCGTCAAGATTGGCCAGACCACCGTCGGCGGCGACGGCAAGTTTGCACTGGCCTCCCAGCCGCTCCCGAACGGCAACTATAACGTCACCGTGGTGTCGCTCGACGATGCCGGCAATGCCCGCGCCGGCGGGCAGAGCGTGCCGATGGCAGTCGCCCACAACGGCTTCCAGGGCGGCAGTGCGGGCGCGGACACGATCACTGCCAATGCCGGCAGCAATGCCATCGATGGCGGCGTCGGTCTCGACGCCGTGGTCTATGGCGGCTCGCGCGACGCCTATACGGTCAAGAAGGAAACCTGGGGCTATTCGGTGACTGCACCGAACGGTGAAGTCGACGGCCTGTTCAATGTCGAGCGCATCAAGTTCGACGATGGCTGGAAGGCGATCGACAATGTCTCGGCGCAGATCTATCGCCTGTACGAGGCGGTGCTGAACCGTGCCGCTGAGGAAGAGGGTCTGGGTTACTGGAACTGGCGCATGGACAACGGCACCTCGCTGAAACAGGTGGCCACCGAGTTCATGATCCAGCCCGAGTTCAAGCAGCTGTATGGCGAGAACCCGACCGACCAGGAATTCATCTTCGAACTCTACCAGAACGTGCTGGACCGCGAGCCCGACACCGGCGGCCTGCTGTACTGGTCGCAGATGATCGGCCAGAACGGCCGCGCCCAGATGCTGATCGACTTCGCCGAGAGCCCGGAAAACCAGGCCCAGGTGATCGACGTCGTCGGCCAGGGCCTGGATTTCGTGCCCTGGCAAGGCTGATACTCGAAGCTGGTCCGGCTGGCATAATGCCGGTTTTACGCAGGATGCCGCCGCCATGACTCAGGAAGAACGCTTCGTCAATCTCGAAATCAAGCTCGCCCAGCAGGAAGACCTGCTGGACGAGCTGAATAAAACCATCTACCGCCAGGAGCGCCGCATCGACCAGCTCGAGGCGATGGTGGCCAAGCTGGCCGACCACGTGCGCACCCTGCGCGACGCTGGCCAGGCGCCCCTCAACGAACGTCCCCCGCACTACTGACGCCATGCATATGCGCCACCACGCCCGTCAATACAGGCGCGGCGCCTGATACATTGCGCTACTTTTTAATTGTTACGGTGGATAAGTAAGCCTGCTATGATCTTCAGCGCACTGCTGTCGAGTTAGTGTCGACAGCACCTTCCCTAGTGTTCGCGAAAGACCTCATGACCCGTCCACAACTGCTCATCGTCGCAGCCAGCGTGGCGCTGGCGCATGCAGCGGCCATTGCCGCACCAAGCGCCCCCGTGCTCGACGCCTCCAATCCCTTCGCCCAGCCCAGCAGCCTGCCGCTGAACTATCCGGCCTTCGACAAGATCAAGGACGCGCACTTCCTGCCCGCCTTCAATGCCGGCATGCGCGAAGAACTGCGCGAAGTCGAAGCGATCGCCAACGACAAGGCCGCGCCGACCTTCGAGAACACCATCGTGGCGCTGGAGCGCTCCGGCCAGTTGCTGGCGCGCGTGTATGCGACCTTCTCGAACCTGCAGGGCGCCAACACCAACGACACGCTGGACGCGGTCGACCGCGAGATGTCGCCCAAGCTGGCGGCCCACTCCGACGCGATCCACCTGAACCCGAAACTGTTCGCGCGTGTAAAGGCGCTGCACGACAAGCGCGCATCGCTGGGCCTGGACGCCGAGTCGGTCCACCTGCTCGAGCGCTACTACAAGGAATTCGTGCGCGCCGGCGCCAACCTGTCCAAGGCCGACCAGGCCAAGCTGAAGAAATTCAACGGCGAGATCGCCTCGCTGCAGTCGGACTTCCAGCAGCGCGTGCTGAAAGGCGCCAACGCCGCCGCCCTGATCGTGGACACCCGCGCCGAACTGGCGGGCATGAGCGACGCCGAGATCAATACCGCGGCCGAAGAAGCGGCCAAGCGCGGCCAGAAGGGCAAGTTCGCGATCCCGATCGTCAACACTTCGAGCCAGCCGGCGCTGTCGACCCTCACCAATCGCGCAACCCGCGAGCGCCTGATGAAGGCCTCGCTGAACCGTGGCACCCACGGCGGCGAATTCGACACCAGGGAGCAGGTGCTGCGCCTGGTCAAGCTGCGCGCCGAGCGCGCCGTGCTGCTGGGCTACCCGAACTTCGCGGCCTATTCGCAGGAGCTGGAAACCGCACGCAATCCGGCCGCCGTCAACAAGCTGCTGGGCGACCTGGCTGCGCCGGCCGTGAACAACGCCAGGAAGGAAGCGGCCGAGATCCAGAAGGTCATCGACAAGGAAGGCGGCAAATACCAGGTCGCGGCCTGGGACTGGCCGATGTACCAGGACAAGGTGCGCGCCGCGACCTTCAATTTCGACGAGAGCCAGCTGCGCCCCTACTTCGAACTGAACCGCGTGCTGGTCGACGGCGTCTTCTTCGCCGCCACCAAGGAATTCGGCATCACCTTCAAGCAGCGCACCGACCTGCCGGTGTACAACCCGGACGTGACGGTGTACGACATCTTCGACGTCGACGGCAAGCCGCTGGCGATCTTCATCTTCGACCCCTACGCACGCGGTAACAAGCAGGGCGGCGCCTGGATGAACGAGTACGTCTCGCAGTCGCACCTGCTGGGCCACAAGCCGGTGATAGGCAACCACCTGAACATTCCCAAGCCGCCGAAGGGCGAGCCGACCCTGCTGACCTACGATGAAGTGGTCACCACCTTCCACGAGTTCGGCCACGCGCTGCACGGCATGTTCTCGGACGTGAAGTATCCGAAGTTCTCGGGCACCAACGTGCCGCGCGACTTCGTCGAGTACCCGTCGCAGGTCAACGAGATGTGGGTGACCTATCCGGAAGTGCTGGCCAATTATGCGAAGCACCACCAGACCGGCGCGCCGATGCCGAAGGAGCTGCTCGATAAACTCGTCGCATCCAAGAAGTTCGCCCAGGGCTATCGCACCACCGAATACCTGGCCGCCGCGCTGCTGGACCAGCGCTGGCACCAGCTGACCCCGAGCCAGATCCCGACGGACGTGCTGTCGTTCGAAGCCAAGGCGCTGCAGGACGCCGGCGTGGCCTATCCACCAGTGCCGCCGCGCTACCGCACCGGCTACTTCTCGCACTCGATGGGCGGCGGTTATTCGGCCGGCTACTACGCCTACCTGTGGAGCGAGCGCCTGGATGCCGAGACCGTCAAATGGTTCACCGAAAGCGGTGGCCTGACCCGCAAGAACGGCGACCATTTCCGCAAGACCCTGCTGTCGCGCGGCGGTACGGCGGAAGCGATGGACCTGTTCCGCAACTTCCGCGGCCGCGATCCGGAAATCGGACCGCTGCTCGAACGCCGCGGCCTGGTAGAAACCAAGCCGGCCGCCAACTGATATCGCGCCGCCCTCATTCGCTGTCACGAGCAGCGGGTGAGGGCGGCGTGCTATTTGCAGTACACCTTTCCCACAACGCACAAGAGACACTATGAACCGTCCACAACTGCTGCTGATCGCAGCCAGCGTCGCCATGGCCACCTTCTCCTTCGCCCAACCAGCGGCTGCAGCCCTTGAGGCTTCGAACCCGTTCGCCAAGCCGAGCACCCTGCAATACGGTTACCCGGCCTTCGACAAGATCAAGAACGAACACTTCGCGCCGGCCTTCGCCGAAGGCATGCGCCTGGAAGCGGCTGAAGTTGCGAAGATCGCCGACAACAAGGCGGCGCCGACGTTCGACAACACGATCGTGGCGATGGAACGTTCGGGTGACCTGCTGACGCGCGTGCGCGCAGTGTTCTACACGCTGACCGGTTCGTACACCAATGACACGCTGCAGGCGCTGCAAAAAGACTTGGCGCCGAAATTCGCGGCCCACGGCGATGCGATCCGCCTGAACCCGAAGCTGTTCGCGCGCATCAAGACCCTGCACGACAAGCGTGACTCGCTGGGCCTGGACGCCGAATCGAAGTTCCTGCTCGAGCGCTACTACAAGGACTTCGTGCGCTCCGGCGCCAATCTGTCGGACGCCGACAAGGCCAAGCTGAAAGGCTACAACGCCCAGCTGGCCGCGCTGCAGACTCAGTTCAGCCAGAACGTGCTGCGCGAGGTGAACGCATCGGCCTTCGTGGTCGACACCCGCGAAGAGCTCGCCGGCCTGCCTGAGAAGGCGATCGAAGCGGCCGCCGTGGAAGCGAAGAAGCGCGGCCTGGACGGCAAGTTCGTGATCCCGGTGGTGAACACCACCCAGCAGCCGGCGATGGCGCAGCTGAGCACCCGCGGCACCCGCGAGAAGCTCTTGACCACCTCGATGATCCGCGGCGCCCGCGGCGGCGAGTTCGACAACCGCAACGTCGTGCTGCAGCTGGCCAAGCTGCGCGCCGAGCGCGCCGAGCTGCTGGGCTACGACAGCTACGCGGCCTATTCGCTGGAAGACCAGACCGCCAAGGACACCGCCTCGGTCAACAAGCTGCTGGGCGACCTGACCGCGCCGGCCGTGCGCAACGCCAAGAAAGAAGCGGCCGAGATCCAGGCCGTGATCGATGCCGAAAAGGGTGGATTCCAAGTGGGCGCCCAGGACTGGAGCTACTACAGCGACAAGGTGCGCACCGCGAAATACGCGTTCGACGCCAACCAGCTCAAGCCTTACTTCGAGTTCAACAACGTGCTGGAAAAGGGCGCTTTCTTCGCCGCCAACCAGCTGTGGGGCATCACCTTCAAGCAGCGCACCGACCTGCCGACCTATGATCCGGACGTGCGCGTGTACGACGTGTTCGAGGAAAACGGCGAGCACCTGGCGATCTTCATCATCGACCCGTATGCGCGTTCGAACAAGCGCGGCGGCGCCTGGATGAGTTCCCTGGTCGACCAGAGCTTCCTGCTGAACCAGAAGCCGGTCATCACCAACAACCTGAACCTGACCAAGCCGGCCGCCGGCGAACCGACCCTGCTCAGCTGGGACGAGGTGCGCACCACCTTCCACGAGCTGGGCCACGCCACCCACGGCTGGTTCTCGCAGGTGAAATACCCGCGCTTCTCGGGCACCAACGTGCCGCGCGACTATGTCGAGCTGCCGTCGCAGGTGTACGAGATGTGGATGGCCTGGCCTGAAGTGCTGGCCAGCTATGCGAAGCACTACCAGACCGGCGCGCCGATGCCGAAAGAACTGCTGGACAAGCTGCGTGCCGCCCAGCGCTTCAACGAAGGCTACCGCACCACCGAGTACCTGGCGGCCGCGGTGCTGGACCAGAAATGGCACCAGCTGGGTTCGAAGCAGATGCCGAGCGACGTGATCGCCTTCGAAAAGCAGGCGTTGAAGGACGCCGGCCTGGACTTCGCGCCGGTGCCGCCGCGTTACCGCAGCACCTACTTCTCGCACGCCATGGGCGGCGGTTACTCGGCCGGCTACTACAGCTACCTGTGGGCCGAGCGCCTGGACGCCGATGCCGGCGAGTGGTTCAAGGAAAACGGCGGCCTGCTGCGCAAGAACGGCGACGTGTTCCGCCAGAAGGTGCTGTCGAAGGGCGGCACCATGGACGCGGTCGAGATGTACCGCGACTTCCGCGGCCGCGACCCGGTCATCGAGCCGCTGCTGGAACGCCGCGGCTTGAACTGATCGTAAGGGAGGCCGGCCTCGCGCCGGCCTTCTTCTGCACCATCTTCACAACGAGAAGCAAACAATATGAAACGTACCCACCTTCTGCTGGCCGCCGCTGTAAGCGCCGCCGTCCTGAACATCGCCCACGCCGCGCCGGCTGCGCAAGCTGCCGCACCGGTCGCAGCGTCGTCGACATTCGACGCCTCGAACCCGTTCGCGAAAGAGAGCACCCTGCCGTTCAACTACCCGGCATGGGACAAGATCCGCAACGAGCACTTCGCGCCGGCCTACGCCGAGGCGATGCGCCAGCACGCGCTTGAAATCGAAAAGATCGCCAACAACAAGGCCGCGCCGACGTTCGAAAACACCATCGTTGCGATGGAGCGCTCGGGCCGCATGCTGGCGCGCGTGAGCACCGCCTTCGGCACCCTGTCGGGCTCGTACACCAACGACACCCTGATCGCCCTGGGCCGCGAGATGGCGCCGAAGCTGTCGCAGCACAGCGACGCGATCCGCCTGAACGCCAAGCTGTACCAGCGCATCAAGACCCTGTACGACAAGCGCGACAGCCTCAAGCTGGACGCCGAATCGGCCTACCTGCTGGACCGCTACAACAATGACTTTGAGCGCGCCGGCGCCAAGCTGTCGGAAGCCGACAAGGTCAAGCTGAAGGAGTACAACAGCAAGCTGGCCGCCCTGCAGACCCAGTTCGCCCAGAACACGCTGAAGGAAGCCAACGCCTCGGCGCTGGTGGTCGACACCCGCGCAGAGCTGGCCGGCATGAGCGACAAGGCGATCGACGTCGCTGCCGCCGAGGCCAAGAAGCGCGGCCTGGACGGCAAGTTCGTGATCCCGGTCGTGAACACCACCCAGCAAGCCCCGCTGGCGGTGCTGACCAACCGCGACACCCGCGCCAAGCTGCTGTCGGCCTCGATGGCGCGCGGCAGCCGCGGCGGCGAGTTCGACACCCGCCAGATCGTGCTCTCGATCGCGAAGCTGCGCGCCGAGCGCGCCGTGCTGCTGGGCTACCCGAACCACGCCGCCTACAACCTGGAAGAGCAGACCGCGAAGACCACCGACGCCGTCAACAGCCTGCTGGGCGAGCTGGCGGCGCCGGCCGTCAACAACGCCAAGAAAGAGGCAGCCGACATCCAGAAGGTGATCGATGCGGAGAAGGGCGGCTTCAAGGCCGCCGCGCATGACTGGGCCTTCTACAGCGACAAGGTGCGCGCCCAGCGCTACGCCTTCGACGCCGGCCAGCTGCGTCCCTACTTCGAGATCAACCGCGTGCTGGTGGACGGCGTGTTCTTCGCCGCCAACAAGGAATTCGGCCTGACCTTCAAGGAGCGCAAGGACCTGCCGGGCTACAACGAAGACGTGCGCATGTTCGACGTGTTCGACGCCGACGGCAAGCAGCTGGCGATCTTCACCTTCGACCCGTACGCACGCTCGAACAAGCGCGGCGGCGCCTGGGCCAATGCCTGGGTCCCGCAGAGCAAGCTGCTGGGCACCAAGCCGGTCATCGCCAACAACCTGAACGTAGCCAAGCCGGCCACCGGCGAGCCGACCCTGCTGACCTACGACGAAGTGCGCACCACCTTCCACGAGTTCGGCCACGCGCTGCACGGCATGTTCTCGGATGTGCAGTACCCGCGCTTCTCGGGTTCGCGCGTGCCGCGCGACTACGTCGAGTTCCCGTCGCAGGTGAACGAGATGTGGATGGCCTGGCCTGAAGTGCTGGCCAACTACGCCAAGCACTACCAGACCGGCGAGCCGATGCCGAAGGAACTGCTGGACAAGGTGCAGGCGTCGGCGCAGTTCAACGAAGGCTTCCGCACCACCGAGTACCTGGCCGCGGCGCTGCTGGACCAGGCCTGGCACCAGCTGGCCCCGAACCAGATCCCGCAAGACGTGCTGGCCTTCGAAGCTGAGGCACTGAAGAAAGCCGGCGTCGACTTCGCCCTGGTGCCGCCGCGCTACCGCAGCGCCTACTTCTCGCACACCTTCTCGGGCGGCTACTCGGCCGGCTACTACGGCTACCTGTGGGCCGAGAAGCTGGACGCCGACACCGTCGAGTGGTTCAAGGAAAACGGCGGCCTGACCCGCAAG
>DDKG01000308.1 GCA_002339265.1 Massilia sp. UBA2604
TTGACTTCGTTGTCGCGCGCAACCATGCGCAACAGGAACCAGATCTGCTTCTGGCCGCGGTAGTGGCCGCGGATCTCGCGCTTGATGAAGTGATCGGGCACCTCGTAGCGCAGCCAGTCGCGGGTTCGCCCCATGATCTTGACGTGCTCCTGGCGCAGGCCGATTTCTTCCTCGAGCTCGCGGTACATTGCCTGTTCTGGTGTTTCCCCGTACTTGATACCCCCTTGCGGGAATTGCCATGAGTGCTCGCGCACCCGCTTGCCCCACCAGACCTCGTTGTTAGCGTTCAGCAGGATGATGCCGACGTTGGGCCGAAACCCTTCACGGTCGAGCATAAGTGCACCTCGATACTTTCTGCCGGCGGATCGTCCCTTATGTTTTTACCTACAAATTCTGTACGCCCTTGGGGCCCTGGCGCCGTTTGTATGGCGCATGCTGCTGGTTCCGGACCCTGTTTGTAGAAAGATTGGACGCATCAGCCGGCTAATCCTTTAAAATTAGGTCGATTATAACCCTCTCTTTTTAAAAAGAATTCACTGATATGCGCGCCTCACGATTTTTTATTTCAACTCTTAAAGAAGCGCCTTCCGATGCCGAGATCGTCAGCCACAAGCTGATGATGCGCGCCGGGATGATCAAGCGCCTGGGTTCCGGCATCTATACCTATATGCCGGTCGGGTTGCGCACCATCCGCAAGGTCGAGGCGATCGTTCGTGAAGAAATGAACCGGGCGGGCGCGATCGAACTGCTGATGCCGCTGGTGCAGCCGGCCGAGCTGTGGCAAGAGACGGGCCGCTGGGACAAGATGGGCGACGAGCTGATGCGCGTCAAGGACCGTCACGGCCGCGATTTCGCGATCCAGCCGACCTCCGAGGAGGTCGTCACCGACGTCGTGCGCAGCGAAATCAAGTCGTACCGCCAGTTGCCGGTCAACTTCTACCATATCCAGACCAAGTTCCGCGACGAGCGTCGTCCGCGCTTCGGCCTGATGCGCGGCCGCGAATTCACCATGAAGGATGCGTACTCCTTCGACCGCGACCTGGAAGGCATGCAGAAGTCCTACCAGACGATGTTCGACGCCTATACGAAGATCTTCAACCGCTTCGGCCTGAAGTTCCGCGCGGTGGCGGCTGACAACGGCGCCATCGGCGGCACCGGCTCGCATGAATTCCACGTCATCGCCAGCACCGGCGAAGACGCGCTGGTGTATTGCCCCGATTCGGATTACGCCGCCAATATGGAAGCGGCCGAAGCCGTCGCCACTGGCACGCGTGGCGCGCCGACCCAGGAGCTGGCCAAGACCCCGACCCCGGGCAAGACCAAGTGCGAAAGCGTGGCCGAGCTGCTGGGCCTGCAACTGTCGCAGACCGTCAAGACCATCGCCCTGACCGTCGAGAGCGAAGAAGGCAAGAAGAGCTTCTGGGTGCTGCTGCTGCGCGGCGACCATGAACTCAACGAGATCAAGGTCTCGAAAGTGGCGGGCCTGAAGGACTTCCGCTTCTCGACCGAAGCCGAGATCCTCGAGGTGTTCGGCACCGTGCCGGGCTACCTGGGTCCGATCAATACCAAGCTGCCGGTCAACGTCGTGGCCGACCGCACCGTCGCCAATATGGCCGACTTCGTGTGCGGCGCCAACGAGGCCGACTTCCACTACACGGGCGCCAACTGGGGCCGCGACCTGCCCGAGCCACTTGTCGCCGACCTGCGCAACGTGGTCGAGGGCGACGCTTCGCCGGACGGCAAGGGCGTGCTGGCGATCGAGCGCGGCATCGAGGTGGGCCACGTGTTCCAGCTCGGCACCGCCTATTCGGAAGCGATGGGCGCGACCTTCCTCGACGAAGGCGGCCGCCCGGCGCCGCTGCAGATGGGCTGCTACGGCATCGGCGTGACCCGCATCCTGGGCGCGGCGATCGAGCAGAACTTCGACGACAAGGGCATCGTGTGGCCCGATTCCATCGCCCCGTTCGAGCTGGTGCTGTGCCCGATGGGCCTGGACCGCAGCGAGATGGTGAAGGAAGCCACCGAAAAGCTGTACGCCGATATGCAGGCGGCCGGCATCGACGTCATCGTCGATGACCGCGGCCTGCGTCCGGGCGCGATGTTCGCCGACTGGGAACTGATCGGCGTGCCGCACCGCGTCGTGATCGGCGAGCGCGGCCTGAAGGAAGGCAACCTGGAATACCAGGGCCGCCGCGACGAAGCGGCCAGCGCCGTCGCCGTGGCGGACATGGTCGCCTTCATCAAGGGCAAGCTGGGCAAGTGATGCGGATGCGCTTCGCCTCCTGGACCGGGGGCGCCGTGCTCGCGTGCGCCTTCGGCCTGGGTGGCGGCGAGGCGTTCGCCGGCAACCAGAAGGAAGAAGCGCTGTCGGATTCGGTGCGCCTGGCGCTGGCCAATGCCATCGCCGACGCCCGCCCGCCGCGGCCGACCTTCCGCAGCGAGGCGGCGCGCGCGCGCTATCAAAGCTGGCTCGACGCCATGTCGGGCCGGCTCACGAAACGCATGCCCGACGTCCAGACCCGCACCGAGTTCCTCGAGACGGTCTGGTACGAATCGACCCGCGCCGGCCTCGATCCGGGACTGGTGCTGGGCCTGATCCAGGTCGAATCGGCCTACCGCAAGTACGCGATCTCGATCGCCGGCGCGCGCGGCTATATGCAGGTGATGCCGTTCTGGACCAAGGTGATCGGCGACGGCGACCGCCGTCGCCTGTTCCACATGCAGACCAATCTGCGCTACGGCTGCGCGATCTTGCGCATGTACATCGACATGGAGCGCGGCGACCTGTATCTGGCGCTGGGCCGCTATAACGGCAGCCGGGGCAAGCCGAAGTACCCGAACGCGGTGCTGGCGGCGTGGAAGAACTGGGAATTCAAGCACGGCGTCTGATCTCGGACACGTCCATCTGCAAGTCGTTCCCGCCCTCGCCGGGCGCCTTGGCGGGAACCCAAGTCCTCCAAGTCGCCGGAATCGTCAAACGCAGTTACAACGCCGGCAAGCTTGGGTGCCCGCCTGCGCGGGAACGACGTTCTGGTGGAGGCGGTCATCGGCCCCGTCATCGCGACGCTGCTGTACAAAACCCCAACATTTCAGTTCACCAACGTGTCATGTTGGCAGTGTAGACTTTCCGCTTTCCCAAGCAGAGGACTGCATGCGACCGACCATTCTTGCCTCCGCCGCGCTGCTGGCGGCACTCGCCGGCTGCGCGACAACGCCGCCAGCGTCCACCCAATCCACCGCCGCCGCGCAAGGCGTCAATGGCGTTGACCACCGCGCGAAGAACGTCATCTTCTTCCTCGGCGACGGCATGGGCATCAACACCCTGACCGCGGCGCGCATCTTTGCCGCCGGCGAAGACGGCGAGCTGGCGATCGACAAGCTGCCCGAATCGGCCTTCGTGAAGACCTTCTCGAACAATGCCCAGGTCACCGACAGCGCCGCTTCGATGGCGGCCTACATGACCGGCGTGAAGCACAATAACGGCGTGGTCTCGATGTCCTTCGGCACCCGCTCGGTCGCACCGGGCAAGGACGCCAATGGCAACAACCTGGTCAGCCGCTGCGAGAATGGCAATCCAGCCGTCACCCTGCTCGAACTGGCCAAGCGCCGCGGCATGGCGGTCGGCGTGGTCACCAATACCAGCGTCACCGACGCCACCCCGGCCTCGACCTATGCCCACGCCTGCCACCGCAAGCTGGAGACCGACATCGCCGCCAGCCTGGTGCCGGGCGGCGCCGGCTACAACGCGGCGCTCGGCAGCAGCGGCCTGGACGTGCTGTTCGGCGGCGGCGCCCAGAACTTCACGCCGTTCGCGAAGGGCGGCAAGCGCGCCGACAATCGGGATTTGCTGGCAGAGCTGAGCGGCAAAGGATTCCGCGTGGTGAACGACACCGCGCAATTCGACGCCCTGCAGCCTGGCCAGCCGGCGGTGGGCCTGTTCGCGCCGAACCACATGGACTTCGACGCCACCCGCGATCCGGCGCGCCAGCCGGCCCTGCCGGCGATGGCTACCAAGGCGATCGAGCTGCTGGCGCCGAACAGGAACGGCTTCTTCCTGATGGTCGAGGGCGGCCTGATCGACCATGCGCTGCACGCCACGCTGGGAAAACGCGCGCTGCAAGAGACGGTGACCTACAACGCGGCGCTGCAGGCGGCGATCGAGCGCATGGAAGCGCTCGATCCGGGCCTGAAGAACACCCTGATCGTCGCCACCGCCGACCATGACCACACGCTGATCCTGAACGGCTACGCGGCCCGCACCGGCAAGACCACGCCGACCAATCCCGGCGTGATCGGCCTGGTGCGCAACGCCGACGGCACCCCCAGCCTGGACGGCAAGGGCCAGCCCTACACCATCATCGGCTTCGGCACCGGCGAGCAGCGCCACGCGGGCGACCGTACGGCGCACCTGACCGACGAGATCGTGACGCGCGACGACTACCACCAGGAAGCCGTGGTACACACCCGCACCGGCGCCGAGACCCATGGCGGCAGCGACGTCTACCTGGGCGCGACGGGCGCCAACGCCGAACTGTTCCGCGGGACCATCGACAACACCCGCGTGTTCAACCTGATCAAGACCGCCGCCGGCCTGTAAGCCGCGACCAGGAGCCACCATGACTTTCAAACGAATTACTCCGCTGCTGCTGGCCGCCTGCTGCGCCGCTGCATTCGCCACCCCGGCCATCGCCCAGCAAAAAGCGAAGAACATCATCTTCTTCCTGGGCGACGGCATGGGCCCGACCACCATCACCGCAGCCCGCATCTACCGCGGTGGCGAGGACAGTTTGCTGCACTTCGAGCGCCTGATGGAGCGCACCGCGCGCATCAAGACCTATTCGCTCGACTACCAGACCACCGACAGCGCGCCGTCGATGGGCGCCTACATGACCGGCGTCAAAATGAACAACGACGTCATCTCGCAGGCCGGCGCGCGGCCGATCGACCCGACCAAGGACGGCGTCGACATGTGCGGCGCCAATAACGGCACGCCGGCCGTGACGATCCTGGAACTGGCCAAGGCCCAGGGCAAGGCGACCGGCGCCATCACCACCACCGAACTGACCCACGCCACGCCGGCATCGACTTTCGCGCACACCTGCAGCCGCGACGCGGTGTACACGATCGCGCAGCAGATCGTGCCCGGCGGCGCCGGCTACAACAAGGCGCTGGGCGACGGCGTGGACGTGCTGATGGGAGGAGGGCGCAACCACTTCACGCCGCGCGACGCCGCTACCAATCCACGCGGCCGTCCCGACGGGCGCGACCTGATGGCCGAATTCGCCGGCGCCGGCTACTACGTGGCCGGCACCCGCGCCGGCATGATGTCGGCCCAGCCAGGCCGCAAGTTCGTGGGCGTCTTTAGCGCCACCAGCCACCTCGATTACTCGTACCAGCGCCGTCCCGAGCAGCCGACCCTGGCCGAGATGACCGGCAAGGCGATCGACCTGCTGTCGAAGAATCCGAACGGCTTCTTCCTGATGGTCGAAGGCGGCAAGATCGACCACGCCCTGCACGACACCCGCGCCAAGCATGCGCTGGAAGAGACGGTGGCGTTCGACGATGCGCTGGCGCTGGCGATCGAGCGCATGCGCGCCATCGATCCCGGCCTGCAGAACACCCTGATCGTGCTGACCGCCGACCATGACCACACGATGCAGATCAACGGCTATCCGAAGCGCGGCAATCCGATCACCGACATCGTGCGCGACTATGCGTCGGGCGAGCCGAAGAAGGATGCGGACGGCAAGACTTTCACGACGCTCGTGTTCGGCAACGGCCCCAACCGCCCGGACGCGCGCGCCGACGTCGACAGCGTGGTGGCGCAGAGCGATGATTACCATCAGGAAACCGGCGTCCACAAGTCATCGGAAACCCATGGCGGCGGCGACGTCAAACTGTTTGCGACCGGGGCCGGATCGGCGCCGTTCAAGGGCACGATCGAGAATACCCAGGTGTTTCACTTGATGAAAGCGGCGGCGGGGCTGTAAATGACGTTAACTGCTTGCATGTGACTTGGATTCCCGCCTGCGCGGGAAGTCATTTCCGCCAGTGGCGGGAATGACGTGCTAATGGCCAGGTACGTATGCATGTCATTCCCGCGCAGGCGGGAATCCAAGTCATTTGCCTGACCTACACCATTATTTACAGCTGAATAACAAAAGCCCCGGTTTTGAGACCGGGGCTTTTGTTTAAGCGTGAAGCTTTTGAAATAAGGAGCAGCTTATTTCAGGTGATCCGAAATGAGTTTGGTCATTTCGAACATCGAGACTTGTGCCTTGCCGCCGAAAACGGCTTTCA
This sequence comes from Massilia sp. UBA2604, assembly GCA_002339265.1. GTDB lineage: Bacteria > Pseudomonadota > Gammaproteobacteria > Burkholderiales > Burkholderiaceae_D > Telluria. Next base: position 6,301 of record DDKG01000308.1, read on the forward strand.
GCTTGTCGTCGGCATTGATCATGCGGCGATTTGCTGCGTCTTGCAGGTCTTTCGACTTGATGTAATCCCAGACCTTCTTGGTCACTTCGGTGCGTGGCAGCGGCTTGTCGCCAACGACGGCGGCCAGCGTGGCGGACGGGGTCATGGCTTTCATGAAAGCAGCATTTGGCTTGCGCGCGGCTGCCGGCTTATCGGCCGACTTCGCTGCTGGTGCTGCCTTTTTTGCTGCCGGCTTGGCCGCTGCAGCAGGCTTGGCAGCGTCTTTTTTTGCTGGCGCTGCAGTGGTTTTTTTGGCTGTTGCCATCTTCGAGCCTCCTAAAACGAACACGTGGAAAAGTGCGTAATTTATCGCACGCCTATATTGGTAGCGTTTTACAGAACGTGCAAGTCTTTTTCAAAACTTTTTCACTCGTAAAACCGGCCAAATGGGCGTTATCGCACACAACAACGCATGAGAACGAAAAAACGCTGACAAGCGGCGTAAAAAAACCGCGCAAAGCGATACTTTGCGCGGTTCCTGCCGATCGCGATGCGGATTAGCGCAAACCGGGCATCATGCCCTTCATCCCGCGCATCATCTTCATCAGGCCGCCGCCCTTGAGCTTTTTCATCATGGTCTGCATCTGGTCGTACTGGTTCAGCATGCGGTTTACCTCCTGCACCTGCACGCCGGCGCCGGCCGCGATGCGGCGCTTGCGGTTGGCCTTGATCAGCTCGGGCTTGGCGCGCTCCTGCGGGGTCATCGAATCGATGATGCCGACCATGCGCCGCACGGATTTCTCGGCCTGGTCCATATTGGCGCCGCTCGCGGCCTGCTGGAACTGGGCCGGGAGTTTATCCATCAGGCCGGCCATGCCGCCCATTTTCTTCATTTGCGAGAGCTGCGCCTTGAAGTCGTTCATGTCGAAGCGGCCGCCAGACTTGATCTTGTTGGCCATTTCGGCCGCCGCTTCGGCGTCGACGCCCTTGCGCGCTTCTTCGACCAGCGCCAGGATGTCGCCCATGCCCAGCACGCGGTTGGCCATGCGGGTGGGGTCGAAGGCTTCCAGGCCATCGAGTTTTTCAGAGACGCCGGCGAACTTGATCGGCTTGCCGGTCACGTGGCGCACCGACAGCGCCGCGCCGCCGCGCGAATCGCCATCGAGCTTGGTCAGCACGATGCCGGTCAGGGGCAGGGCGTCGTTGAAAGCCTTGGCGGTGTTGATCGCATCCTGGCCCAGCATGGCGTCGACCACGAACAGGGTCTCGACCGGGTTGACGGCGCCGTGCACGGCGGCGATCTCCTGCATCATCGCCTCGTCGATGCCCAGGCGGCCGGCGGTGTCGATGATCAGGACGTCGTGGTAATGCTTCTTGGCCCAGTCCAGCGCGTTGCGGGCGATGTCGACCGGCTTGTCGGTGGCGGTGGACGGGAAGAAGTCGGCGCCCACCTGCTTGGTGACGGATTCGAGCTGGGCGATCGCGGCGGGACGATAGACGTCGGCCGAGACGGTCAGAACTTTTTTCTTCTTTTGTTCCTTGAGGTACTTGGCCAGCTTACCGGTGGTGGTGGTTTTACCCACACCCTGCAGGCCGGCCATCAGGATGATCGCCGGCGGTTGCTGGGCGAAGGAGATCTGGGTCGCTTCGGGGCCGAGATCGGCGCCCATCAGGGCCGCCAGCTCTTTCTGCACCACGCCGACCAGGGCCTGGCCGGGCGACAGCGAGCCGACGACTTCTTCGCCCAGGGCTTTTTCCTTGACCTTGGCGATAAATTCGCGCACCGCCGGCAGCGCCACGTCCGCCTCGAGCAGGGCCATGCGCACTTCGCGCAGCATTTCCGCGGTGTTCGCCTCGGTCAGGCGGGCCTCGCCGCGCATGGTCTTGACGACCTTGGCAAGGCGTTGGGTGAGGTTATCTAGCATGTCTACCTAATAGTAAGAAGCGCAATTCGGACTTGGCGCAGGTTCGCCAACGCGTCATTTTACCTTGCGCCGCCGCTGCCCTGTGTAGCCCATCGCGCCGAACCAGGGCTGTCCCGGCCATTTTTCCCGAATGCCGTTGCCTTTTGGCCTACCGCAAACACGGGCCGCTGCCGCCATGGTGTATTGCCTACTCGCCTTTCCGGCAAGCATGAATCTTAGCAATCGGTCCAAGGAGAACTGGTATGAGGCAGATGTTTGGCAAGACATTGGTCGCGCTCACCCTGGTGACGGCCGGCAGCAGCGCCGCGGCCCAGGACGTCGTGCGGCTGGGGAATCTGAAATTGGCGCATTTCGGCGCCGTTTCCTATATCAAGGAAATCGCGCCAGGCTGCGGGATCCGGGTCGAGGAAAAGATGTTCGCCAAGGGGCTGGACATCATGCAGGCCATCATTGCCGGCGAACTGGACGTGGGCGCCACCGCGTCCGAAGCCGCGATCCAGGGCCGCGCCGGTGGCGCGAAGGTCGTGGTGGTGGCCGGCTTCGCGCGCGGCGGGGCGCGGCTGGTGGCGCGGCCCGAACTGAAGATCGGGTCCATCCTCCAGCTCAAGGGCAAGCGGGTGGGCGTGACCCGCGGCGGCATCCAGGAGGTGCTCCTGATGGCCGAACTGGCGCGCCACAAGCTGAGCGCCGACACCACCGGCCGCAAGGACGTGCAACTGGTGTACCTGTCCTATCCCGAACTGAACCAGGCGCTGCTGGGCCGGCACATCGACGCGATGATGCAATCCGAGCCCCAGTCGTCGCAGGCGATCAATATGGGCTTTGGAGTCGAAGTCATGAAGCCCTACGGGACGCCGATTGGCGAACCGGTGCGCACCATGGTCATGACCGAGAAGTTCTACCGCGAGCGCCGGCCGCTGGCCGAGAAGTTCATGCGCTGCTTCGTCCAGGCTACGCGCACCTTCATCGACCGCCCCGACATCGCAGAACACTATGTGCGCCAGTCGATGTTCAAGGGCCAGATCACAGTGGCCGACTTCCGCGCGGCGATGGCCAACTCGCCGTACTCCTACGACATCACGCCCCAGCACATCCAGGTCACGACCGACGTCATGGCGCAGACCGGGGTGGGGCGGATGGCGCGTCCGCCGCTGGCCAGCGACTGGGTCCGTACCGACCTGCTGGCCTCGGCCAAGAAAAGCCTGAACATCCAGTGAGGGAGCAAGACCATGGAACGGATTGAACGACGCAAGACCCCCCGCCGGGGTTCGCGTAATGTGCGGCTCCGATGGAACGACGCCGCCGGCCTGGTGGTGCCGGTGCTCGCGATCGCGCTCTGGCAATGGGTGGCGGCCAGCGGCCTGGTCGACCGCCAGGTGCTGCCGGCGCCGCTGGACGTGTGGCGCAAGTGGGTCGACTACCTGCTGCCGCTGGAGCCCTTTGCCGAATATACCGGCGGCGGCTGGCTCAAATGGGCACTATCGGGCGAGCTGCCGGTGGACGTCATCGCCAGCCTGTACCGGGTGGTGGTGGGCTTCGCCATCGGCGCCGGGCTGGCGCTGCCGCTCGGACTGGCGATGGGGGCCAGCCAGCGCGTGCACGCCTGGATGAACCCCCTGGTGCAGGTGCTGCGGCCGATCCCGCCGATCGCCTACATCCCGCTGGCAATGCTGTGGTTCGGGCTCGGTAATCCGCCGGCGGTGTTCCTGATCGCGATCGGTGCCTTCTTCCCGGTGTTGATGAACACGATCGCCGGCGTGCGCCAGGTCGACGGCATTTATTTGCGCGCGGCGCACAACCTCGGCGCCGGCAAGCTGACGATGTTCCTGCGCGTGATCCTGCCGGCGGCCGTGCCCTATATCCTGTCCGGCGTGCGGATCGGGATCGGCACCGCCTTCATCGTCGTGATCGTGGCAGAGATGATCGCCGTGAACAGCGGCCTGGGTTTCCGCATCTCGGAGGCGCGCGAGTACTTCTGGTCGGACAAGGTCATCGCCGGGATGATCAGCATCGGCGTGCTGGGGCTTCTGATCGACATCGGCGTCAACCGGTTGAACAACCATTTGCTGCGCTGGCACCGCGGCCTGGAGCATTAAAATGAATGATATCCACATCCGCATCGAAGGCGTCAATAAAGTGTTCGGCGCCGAAGACCATGAAGTGGTGGCGCTGCAGGGCATCGATTTGGCGCTCGAGCGCGGCCAGTTCACCTGCCTGCTCGGGCCATCCGGCTGCGGCAAGTCGACCCTGCTCAATGCGGTGGCCGGCTTTGCGCCGCCGTCCTCGGGGGCGATCCTGGTCGATGGCCGCCCGGTGACGGGGCCGGGGCCGCAGCGCGGCATGGTGTTCCAGGAATATGCGCTGTTTCCCTGGATGACGGTGGAGCAGAACATCCGCTTCGGCCTCGAGATCAAGCGCATGCGCGGGCCGGAGATCGACCGCCGGGTGGGCGACCTGCTCAAGCTGCTGTCGCTGGCCGACTTCCGCACCCGCTACCCGAAAGACCTGTCCGGGGGCATGCGCCAGCGGGTAGCGATCGCGCGCGTGCTGGCGCTCGATTCGCCGATCCTGCTGATGGACGAACCCTTCGGCGCGCTCGACGCGCTCACCCGGCGAAAACTTCAGGACGAGCTGCTGCGGCTGTGGTCCGAGCTGAAAAAGACGATCCTATTCGTCACCCACAGCATCGAGGAGGCGATCTACCTGGCCGACCGCATCGTCGTGATGACCTACCGGCCGGGGATGATCAAGCGTGACCTCCTGGTCGAGATCGCGCGCCCGCGCGACCCGGCGGCGCCGGAATTCAACCAGCTCAAGCGCGAGTTGGGGCTGATGGTGATGGAGGAGCAGGAGCGGCATCACAACGACGAGTTGCGGATGGCGGCGGTGGATTGAAATACCACGGCTATATATATAGTAGGGTGGAAGGCTTCGCCTTCCACGCGTTGATTGTTGGCGTATGTATCTTCGTACCGGATGATCTCGCCGCCAACTATCACCACCGGACGGCGAAGCCGGCTGCGCGCCCCGGTCCAGCCTATACGTCTACACCATCGGCCTTGGCCGATGGTGTAGACTCTTATTATGCAGAACTCCCTCTTCCTTGCCGCTACCTTCCTGTACGCGGTATGCGCCCTGCTGCCGTCGCGGCTGGGCGCCGTCATCTCTGGCGTGACCGCCGGGGCCTGGGCCCTGCATGGCGTCGCGCTCGGCATGGACGTGATGGTGCCGGGACGGCTGCGGGTTGGCTTCGCCATCATGATTTCCAGCGCCTTATGGGTGTCGGTGGCCGCCTACTGGTTTGAAAACCGCAATTTCGCCCTCGATGGCATGCGCCGCCTGGTGATGCCGTTCGCCGCGGCGGCCACCCTGCTGCCGCTGCTGTTCCCGGGCACCCTGACGCCGCTGGCCGGCAAGACCGCCGCCTTCGGCTGGCATATCGCGGTCGCGGTGCTGGCCTACAGCACCCTGACCATCGCCGCTTTCCACGCCGTGCTGATGGCGCTGCAAGAAACGCGGCTGCATACCCGCACCGCCGGCGGCGGCTGGTTTGGCTCCGCGCTCGACCAGCTCCCGGCGTTGCTCACCATGGAAAAACTGTTGTTCCGTGTGATCTGGATCGGCTTCGTCTTGCTCAGCCTGACGGTATTGTCGGGCTTCGTGTTCTCCGAACAGGTGTTCGGCCGGCCGCTGCTGCTCGACCACAAGAGCGTGTTCGCGCTGCTCTCTTGGGCGCTGTTCGCGGCGCTGCTGGCCGGGCGCAAGTGGCAGGGCTGGCGCGGCAAGACCGCGCTGCGCTTCACGCTGGCGGGCTTCGCCACCCTGGCGCTGGCCTATGTCGGCAGCCGCTTCGTGCTCGAAGTCGTCCTGCACCGGGGAGTCTACTGATGCGTATCTTGTTCTGGATTGCCCTCATCGTCCTCATCGTCTTCGCCGTGCGCAGCAAGCTGCGCGCGCTGGCCAAGAAACATGCGGTTCCGCCCAATATGCAGCGCGGGCCGGCCGCACAGCCGACCCAGATCGAGGCCATGGCCCAGTGCGCGCACTGCGGCGTCTACTTCCCGGCCTCCGAGTCGGTCAAGGCCGACGGCCTGGATTACTGCTCGCCGGGCCACGTGCGCCTGCCGCCGCACTAGTGTGAGGCCGTCTTCCCCGGGCCTGTCGGCGGGAGCGCGGGTCACCCTGTGGCGCTCGCTCCAGACCTTCACCGTCACCCGCATCGTCATCGCCCTGGTGCTGCTGGTCTACCTGGGCGTCGACCTGGAAGCCGGCGCCCTGCGGCCCGACCCGGTCCATACCGAAACCTGCGTCTTCTATGTGGTGGCCGCCGCGCTGTTCGCGCTGGCGGCGCGCTGGCAGCGCCGCTTCCTGATCCAGCTCGGGGTGCAGATCGGGGTCGACCTGGCGGTGATCTCCCTGCTGTATATCGCCACCGGCGGCATGCGCAGTGGCCTGGCCATCCTCTACCTGTTCCCGCTGGCCGGCGCCGCGATCCTGGCGCCGCTGCTGCTGGCGCTGTTCTCGGCGGCGGTCGCGACCCTGTTTCTGCTCGGCCTGAACCTGTGGCAGCTGGTGGTGGAGGGACGCGATCCGCCGCTGATGCAGGCCGGCCTGTTCGGCGCCGCCTTCTTCGCCGGCGTGCTGATGGTGAATCGCCTGGCGGCGCGCCTGCTCAAGCAGGAAGAACTGGCGGCCCAGCGCGGCGCCGACCTGCGCATCCAGCAGGCGATCAACGAGATCGTGATCGCCGACGTCGGCGACGGCATCCTGGTGGTGGGGGAGGACGGCGCCGTCTTCACCGGCAACCCGGCGGCGCGCCGCATGCTGGGCCTGGCCGACACCTCGGTCTTCTCGCTGCGCGCGGCGCCGGCCTTCGAGCCGGTGGCGCTGGCCTTCGACGCCTGGCTGGCCGCGCCCGCGAACGACAAGGCCTTCGTCACCCTGAAACCCTACCGCGAAGGCGACGGCGCCGGTGAAGTGCGCGGCCGGCGCGACCAGCCGGTGCACCTTAAATTGCGCTTCGCGCGCGTGGCCGACGGTGGCGATGCCGCCGGCCGCAGCGTGATCTTCATGCAGGACGTGAGCGCCATCGAAAACCAGGCGCAGCAACTCAAGCTGGCCTCGATGGGCCGCCTGACCGCCAGCATCGCGCACGAGGTGCGCAACCCGCTGTCGGCGATCGGCCACGCCACCGACCTGCTGGCCGAGGACCTGCACGGCCCGGCCGAGGTGCGCCTGCTGAAGATCGTGCGCGACAACGTGGCGCGCGTGAACCGCATGGTGGAAGACATCCTGCAGCTGTCGCGCAAGGCCCAGCCGAACGGCGAACCGGTGGCGCTCGGCCCCTTCCTGGAAGAGCTGAAGGCCGAATTCTGCGAAATCCACGGCCTGGCCGGTGATATAGTCTATATAGGCGATCCCGGCGGCAGCGCGGTGCGCTTCGATCCGCTGCACCTGCACGAAGTCTTGCTCAACCTGCTGAACAACGCGGTGCGCTACGCCAGCCGCCAGCCGGCCAGCATCCGCATCTTCCCGGCGCGCGACGCCGCCGGCCGGCGCGAGCTGCACGTGCAGGACGACGGCCCGGGCATCACGCCAGAAGTGCGCGACCACCTGTTCGAGCCCTTCTATACTACGTCGAGCAAGGGAACCGGCCTGGGACTCTACCTGGCGCGCGAACTGTGCCTGAACAACGATGCGAAACTCGATTATGAATACCGGTTCGACCC
>DDKG01000020.1 GCA_002339265.1 Massilia sp. UBA2604
CCGTCGGGCATGAGTTTCCGGTCCGAGACCGGCAGCGGCCACATGGTGGCCATGGATGGCGCGCCGGAAGGCGGCGGCCATAACCTGGCGCCGCGCCCGATGGAGATGATCCTGGTGGGCACCGGCGGCTGCACCGCCTACGACGTGGTCCTGATCCTCCAGCGCAGCCGCGAGGACGTGCGCGGCTGCGACGTGACCCTGAAGTCGGAACGCGCCGACACCGATCCGAAGGTGTTCACGAAGATCCACTTCCACTTCACGGTCTCCGGCCGCAACCTGAAACCGACGGCGGTGGAACGCGCGGTGAGGCTGTCGCACGAGAAGTACTGCTCGGCGTCGATCATGCTGGCCAAGACGGCCGAGATCACGCATTCGTTCGAGATCGTGGAAGTCTAAGCTCGCACGATCTCATTGCAGGCTTGTAAACGTCGTTCCCGCGAAGGCGGGAACCCAAGCCTTAAGCGCTGCCACTGACGTTTGAGGTGGACGGTCGGTCGAATACTTGGATTCCCGCCTACGCGGGAATGACGTTCACATGGCGCGGATCAGATGCGGTAGGCAGTGGTAGTCATCACCTTCGCCATCGCCCTCATCGCCACCTTGACCGGCAACGGCAGCGACGCCGCGCCCGCGGCCTGCGCCGCGTCGGCGTGCGCGATCTCGTCGATGCGCATCTGGTCGACGATGGCGCGCGACTTGGCGTCCTGCGCCGGCAGCAGCTCGAGGTGACTGTTCAGGTGGGCCTCGACCTGGCGCTCGGTCTCGACCACGAAGCCCAGGCTGATCGGGTCGCCGATCCGGGCGGCCACGCTGCCCATCACGTAGGCGCCGGCATACCACAGGGGATTCAACACGCTCGGTTGCGACCCGAGCTCGGTCAGGCGCTGCGCGCACCAGGCCAGGTGGTCTTCTTCCTCGCGCGCGGCGTGCTCGAACTGGGTGCGCACCTCTTGCGTATGGGCGAAGTTGGCCTGCGAATCGTAGAGCGCCTGCGCACATACCTCGCCCACGTGGTTCACCCGCATCAGGCCCGCGCTGTGGCGCCGCTCGGCGTCGCTCAATTCGCTGTCGATGGCGTGCGCGCTCGGGTTCGGGCGCGACATCGCCGCCACGCCGCCGACGACGCGCAAGGCCTTGTCGACGCCGACGATCAGTTGGTCCAGGGGGCTGATGAAACGGTTCGCAATCATGGTGTGCTCGATGTTCTGGTCGCTGAAGCGTTCATTATATGCCTTTGGCATCCGTCCCAGAGCCCGCCTCCTCCGCCTGGCCCTCCTGGCCGGCGCCTTGTTCGAGCTTCTTGCGCGCGATCCAGTCGGCCAGCGGGCCATCGGGCTCCAGCCCCGAGATGTTCTTGGCCACGCCCAGGTTCAGCTCCATCAGGAACGGCACCGACACCAGCGGCACGCCCGGGCAATGGCGCTTGAAGGCGTCCAGGAAGCGCGCCGACTCCAGCGTCGGCATCACCTTCGCGCCGCTCATGAACTGCAGCACGCTGGTGATGGTGTGGCCCTTGCCCAGCGTGTGGTAGATGAAGCGGTTGAACTCGCGGTCGACCGTCTTGAAGTCGATCGTCTCCTTGGTCATCAGGCCGGCCAGGTAGACCAGTCCCAGCCCCACGCGGAACCAGTCGGTGGATTCGGCCCGGCTGCGCCCTTCGCGCATCAGGATCAAGAGCTTTTCTTGGGTGATGGAGTCCATCCTTCCATTATCCACATTTTGCGCCGCACGCCCGTCCTCCATTGCAAGAAATTTATCGAAAGAAAACCATCGTGCGTCCTGTCACCGGATAATGCGGTCTGGGTCCCTGTTTGGACCGTGTGTCGCACCGCGCCCGCCACGGCCGTGCCGATTGAATACAATGCCAGTGTGAAAAAGTGTTTGGTCCTGCGTAAAGACGCGCGGGACAGCCCCAGGAGTCGTCATGCAACTGAAAATCCGCAATTTGTCCAAGACCTACGCCAACGGCGTGGTCGCGCTGGACCGTGTCACGCTCAACATCCCGGCCGGGATGTTCGGGCTGCTCGGCCCGAACGGCGCGGGCAAATCGACTCTGATGCGGATCCTGGCGACCCTGCAGGAATGCGATTCGGGTTCGGTCTTCCTGGACGATATCGACGTCCTCGACGAAAAGGACGCGGTGCGCCGCATGCTGGGCTACCTGCCGCAGGATTTCGGCGTCTACCCGAAGGTGAGCGCCCTGGAGCTGCTGGATCACTTCGCGCAACTGAAAGGCCTGTCGCACAAGGCGCGCCGGCGCGAAGTCGTCGACGGCCTGCTGCAGCAAACGAATCTGTGGGAAGTGCGCGACCAGCGCCTGGGCACCTTCTCGGGCGGCATGCGCCAGCGCTTCGGCATCGCCCAGGCCTTGCTGGGCGACCCGCGCCTGGTCATCGTCGACGAACCCACCGCCGGCCTCGATCCGCAGGAACGTGTGCGCTTCCACAACCTGCTGTCGGACATCGGCGAAGAACGCACCGTGCTGCTGTCGACCCACATCGTGTCCGACGTGGCCGACCTGTGCGCCAATATGGCGATCATCAACAAGGGCCAGGTGCTGCTGTGCGGCGAGCCGCAAGAGCTGATCTACGGGATCGAGGATTTCATCTGGGCCCGTTTCGTCACCAAGGCCGAACTGCCGGCATTCCAGTCGCGCTACAGCGTGATCTCGACCCGCCTGCTCAGCGGCCGCACCCTGATCCATGTGTATTCCGAGGACGATCCGGGCGACGGCTTCGAACCGGCGCGCGCCAGCCTGGAAGACGTATATTTCGCCACCATCGCCGGCCGCCATAATCCCGCAGCGGGGAACTGCTGACCGTGCGCGCCCTGTTCGTCATCGCCCGCTTCGAGGCCGGCCAGCGCTTGCGCCGGCTCTCGACCTGGGTCTATTTCACGATGCTCCTGGTCCTCGGCATGCTATGGATGGCCGCCTCGGGCGGCGCCTTCCGCGACCTCGCCATCTCCTTCGGCAGCCGGACCCTGATCGACGCGCCGCGCCAGGTCGCGATCGCCGTGGCGCTGCTCGGCAGCCTTGGAACGGTGGTCACGGCGGCGGTGATGGGCCGCGCGGTGCAGCAGGATTTCGAGCACGAGATGCACCACTTCTTCTTCAGCGCGCCGCTGACCAAGGCTGACTACGTGTTCGGCCGCTTCCTCGGCGCGTTCGCGACCCTGGCGCTGATCTTCACCGGGATCCTGATCGGATTGTGGCTCGGCACCTTCGTGCCGGGCATCGCGCCCGACCGCCTGGGCGGATCGACGCTGTCGGCCTGGATCAAGCCCTACCTGTTCACGCTGCTGCCCAACCTGTTCATCTTCGGCGCGATCTTCTTCGTGCTGGCCGCGCTGACCCGGCGCATGCTGCCGGTCTACGTGGCCGCGGTGGTCATGACCATCGGCTACACCGTCGCGCCGTCGCTGGCGCGCGACCTCGACTTCAAGACCCTGGCTGCTCTGATCGACCCGTTCGGCACCACCGCCCTGCTCCTGCTGACCGAATACTGGCCACTCGCCCAGCGCAACCTCGATCCGGTCGACCTGCAGGAGCTGTACCTGCTCAACCGCCTGCTGTGGTGCGGCTTCGCGCTGCTGGCGCTGCTGCTCGGCTACTGGCGCTTCCACTTCATCGGCGAGGCCGACGTGCAGGCGCGCGCGCGCCGCAAAGGGCCGGCCGAGACCCCGCTCGAACTGTCGCAGGCCGCGCGCGACACCACCGCGCAACCCGATTTCGCGGCGCGCAGCCTGGCGCTGCTGCTGTTCAAGACGGCGCGCGGCGAACTGCGCGAGATGACCCGCAACGTCTACTTCGCGGCGCTGGCTATCGGCGCCGTGCTGACCCTGGCCGTCAGCGCGATCGACCTCGACGCCATCCACGGCGCCGCCACCTATCCGGTGACCTATATGGTGCTGGAGCTGATCCGCGCGGTGTTCGGCCTGTTCATGCTAGCCACCACGATCTTCTATGCGGGTGAACTGGTCTGGCGCGAACGCGAGACGCGCGTGGCCCAGATGCTCGACGCGCTGCCGGTGCCGAGCTGGCTGCCGCTGGCCGGCAAGACCCTGGCCCTGGTCGGCCTGCAGGCGCTGCTGCTGCTGCTGGCCATGGTCACCGGCATGCTGATCCAGCTGTTCAAGGGCTACTTCCAGCTCGAGCCGGGGCTTTACCTGCACGCGCTGTTCACCATCCTGCTGCCGAACTACGCGCTGATCGCGGTGCTGGCGATCGCGGTGCAGGTCATCGTCAACCACAAATACCTGGCCAACTTCCTGATGATCGCCTGGGTCGTGGCGGCGCTGCTGCTGAACGGCGCCGGCCAGAACCATCCGCTGCTGCTGTACGGGGTCTGGCCCGACCTGACCTATTCGGCGATGAACGGCTTCGGCCACCACCTGCTGCGCGAACGCCTGTATCTGCTGTACTGGAGCGGCGCCGCGCTGATGCTGCTGGCGCTGGCGCGCGCGCTGTGGCCGCGCGGCGTCGACGACGCCTGGCGCGAGCGCCTGCGCCTGGCGCGCCGCAACCTGACGCCGGCGGTGTTGACATGCTTCGGCCTCGGACTGGCCGTGTTCGCGGGCGTCGGCGGGGGCCTGGCCTGGGAACTCTCGACCGGCGGCTACCTGACCGCCTGGCGCAGCGAGCAACTGCGCGCCGAATACGAGAAGCGCTACCACGGCTTCGCGCGGCTGCCGCAGCCGCGCATCGTCGACGTCAGGCTGGACGCCGCCATCCATCCCGCGCAGCGCGCCCTGCACGTCAAGGGCAGCTACCGGCTCGAGAACCGCAGCGGCGCGCCGATCCGCGACGTGGTGCTGTACCAGCAGCGCGGTGCGCGCTTGATGCCGAGCTTCGGCCAGCCGGCGACCAACGTAACGCTCGATCCCGACCGCGGTTTCTACCACTACCGCCTGGCCACCCCGCTGGCGCCCGGCGCGCGCCTGGACTTCGATTTCGAACTCGACTACGCGCCGCGCGGCCTGCTGGGCCTGGGCAGCGACACGCCGGTGGTCGCCAACGGCACCTTCTTCACCAACGAAGCCATGCCGCGCATCGGCTATCAACCCTCGGTCGAACTGCGCGACGCGCGCGACCGGCGCCGCCACGGACTGGTCGCGCGCGCGCCGATGCCGGCGCGCGACGATCCGGCCGGCCGCGCCAACCACCGCGTCGGCGTCGACGCCGACTGGATCGGCTTCGACGCCACCGTCAGCACCAGCGCAGACCAGGTCGCGATCGCGCCCGGCACCCTGGTGCGCGAATGGAATGCAGGCGGACGGCGCCACTTCCGCTACAAGATGGACCGTCCGATGCTGAACTCCTATGCCTTCCAGTCGGCGCGCTACGAAGTGCGCCACGACCGCTGGCAGGACGTGACGATCGACGTCTATTACCAGCCGGGCCACGACGTCAACGTCGAGCGCCTGATCCGCGGCGCCCAGGCCGGCCTGGACTACGGCGCGCGCCATTTCGGCCGCTATCCGCTGCGCGAGTTGCGCATCGCCGAAATCCCGCGCCAGCACCGCTACCCGCAGGCCTTCCCGGGCCTGCTCCCGTTCTCGGAAAGCGGCGCCTTCATCGCGCGCGTCGATCCCGGCTCGCCCAAGGACCTCGACTACCCGTTCTACGCCAGCGCGCGCGAGACCGCGCAGCAGTGGTGGGGCCAGCAGTTGGTCGGCGCCGGCACGCGTGGCGCCACGGTGCTGTCCGGGAGCCTGGCCGAGTACACGGCGCTGATGGTCATGAAGCGCGCCTTCGGCGCGGACAAGATGCGGCGCTTCCTGCGCCAGGACCAGGAAGCCTACCTGCTGGGCCGGGCCCAGGAACAGGAAAAGGAACTGCCGCTGGCGCACAACGAAAACCAGCGCTACATCCACCAGCGCAAGGGCGGCCTGGCGCTGTACCTGCTGCAGGACATGCTGGGCGAGGACGCGGTCAATGGCGTGCTGCGCGGCCTGCTGCGGCAATACGCCTACCGCAGCGCGCCCTATCCTACCGCTTCCAGCCTGGTCGATGGCCTGCGCACGGTGACGCCGAAGGACAAGGCCTACCTGATCGACGACCTGTTCGAATCGATCGTGTTCTACGAGAACCGCGCTGCGGGCGCCGTCGCGCGCCGCCGCCCGGACGGCAAGGTCGAGGTGACGATCGATGCCCACGCCGGCAAGCTGAGGATGACGGACCAGGGCGAGGAACAGCCGATGCCGCTGAACGACTACATCGAGTTCGGCGTCGATGATCGCAATGGCAACCCTTTGGTGCGCGAACGACGGCTGGTGACCCAGGCCACGCAGCAGCTGACCCTGGTAGTCGATGGCGTGCCGGGCCGCGCCGGTATCGATCCTGACAACAAATTGATCGATCGCAAACCGAATGACAATATGCTGCCTGTCGACAATCAATAGTTCTCGCGCTATGATCGAAGCAAAATTATAGGAGAGAGCATCATGTCCAACGCCGTCGCGGAAATCGCCGAACGACTCAAGCTGCTGAGTCCGTCCGAGAAACAGGAAGTCATGCAGCTGCTGCTACAGGATATCGACGGCCCGGACCAGGACGCCGATGAGGCTTGGCGCAACGAAGTGGTGCGCCGCGTGAAAGCGATCCGCAATGGCGAGGCGGCCATTCTCGCGCTGAAGGAATGGCAAGAGTAAGCAGTTTGCGACCATGATGTCGGCATAAAAAACCGCGGCAAGCCGCGGTTTTTTATTGTCGATTGAAACAGCTTCGCACGTCGATGGTCACGGGCGCGAGGTGGTAGGGAACGGCCATGCGGTCGATGCAAGCGCGGTCGTGGCCGGTTGAGCCTTGCGAGCCGTCGGTTTCTTTGCAGGGGCATCCGGCACGATATCTGCCACTTGCAACTCACTCGCATTGGCAATGTCGTACAGCAGAGCGTCATCGCGTCCGTCGACGAAACTCGCAATCTTGAGCCACGGTTCGTCCATCGATCCCACCACGAGCCTGCCCGTATAGTTAAGGATCCGAATGCGGAATTGGGCGACTTCGTTCTGGACCACGCTCAAGGCCTTCGGGGTGGATGCAAGCGAACGCAGCGCTTCAATCCGGATCGCCTCAGCCGCCATCCATGGCCCCAGCCATTCGAGCTTTCCTTCGGCTAGCCTGAGGCGCGAGTATTCGACCTGCTCGGAAATCGGCACCAGCGATGCGGCCAGCATGGTTTCATGACCGAATTCAATCGCCATTTTCAGGGACTTGGCTTGCGAGGACAATTTCTCTAGTTGCTGCCACTCGAGTTCGCTGGCCACGCTGCGGGCGACACTTGCGGGCAAGCTGTCAATGCGCTTCGACACATCGTCGAGTGCGCTGACAACGGCGTCCTGGTCCGGCGCTTCACTGCGTTGGGTACTTCTTACTGTCGTAAAGACTTTGGTGGCGAGGAGAACCGCTTTTTCAATCAGGCTGAATGTGATGGCCATAACTCTCAGGGTAGTGGGGAATGTGGTGGGAAATCTTTCCCACATTGCTGATGTTCAACTTCCTGAGTTTATAGATCGGCATGTGAAAAAGAAAGCGATAGTAGCGAACGACACACCAAGCTTTCGTATCGCCTGCTCAGCCAACAACAGCTGTCACTTTTTCGCAGCAACAGCCTTCTTCGCCGGCGCCTTTTTTGCCACGGCTTTCTTCGCTGCCGACAAATCGGGGGCAGGTCTGACATTTAGACACGACCTGGACTGTGTCAAGAAGGACCATTGCAGAGGCCGTGTCCGAATGTCAGACCTCGTATATTGAACATACCGACTCAGCTGATAAAGTAGTTGATGCGGCCGGGCGGGGTGACATCGTTCAGACAGAGTGCCTATGAGCACGTGGGTCAGATAGATGCCCCCTCCCGTTTTCATTTTATAAGTCCGAACGGTATCTTGGGTCATCGCCTTGAGCGTAAGCCCGCATACGAGAAAGGTTAAAAATGGAACAGGCGCAATCAGTCGTTGGTATCGATGTAAGCAAGAAAAAGATCGACATTGCTTTGCTCAGGAACGGCAAAACGAAGTCCAAAGCGCTCAACAATACGCCCGAGGGGCATGTGGAGTTGTTGGCGTGGCTCGTCGATTCGAAGGTGGACATGGCAACGGTCCACATCTGTATGGAAGCCACGGGCGTGTACTACGAAGCCCTGGCGCTGGCAATGCACGATGCAGGCCTCAAGGTCAGTGTCGTCAATCCATCCTGTATCAAAGGGTTTGGACGTAGTGAGAACATCCGCAACAAGAACGACACCATCGATTCAGCACTCATTGCGCGCTATTGCGCGGCAATGAAACCGGAACCTTGGGTGCCGCAACCATTGGAGCAACGCCAGCTGCGCGCCTGGTCGCTGCGGGTGCAATCGTTGAAAGACATCCGGCAGCAGGAAGAAAACCGGCATGAGGCACACGTTATCAGCGGCATGACCGACGTAGCGGCGCATGTAGCTGAACACATCAAGTGGATCGATGATCAAATCAAGAAGCTGGAGAAAGACATCGATGACCATATCGATCGTCATCCCGGGCTAAAGCACGATGCCGAGCTCCTTGCTAGCATTCCTGGGATCGGCGCGACTACGGTGGCCCGTATCTTGGGACATCTGGGAGACGTCCGCCGCTTTAAGAACGCAAAAGCCCTGTCAGCATTTCTCGGTGTAACACCAAAGCACAACACATCTGGCACCTCGGTCAAGGGGCGGTCGGTCATCTGCCGTACGGGCAGCACCTCGATGAGAGCTGCTCTATTCATGCCCAGCATGGTGGCATACCGCTACAACCCGATCGTCAAACAATTTGCCGAACGCCTGCTGGAAACCGGTCATTCAAAGAAGGCAGTCATTTGCGCCATCATGCACAAGATGACGCACCTGATCTACGGCGTGATCCGCACTGGCAAGCCGTTCGACGCAAATTATTTTTCGAAACAGCTTGCCATTCAAGACGGTATCTGACCCCGCTTGTGCTTGTGTGACCCCGCTTGTGTTCTCGCGCTCAAAGGAGTGGCAGGAATAAACAGCTTGCGACCATGATGTCGGCATAAAAAAACCGCGGCAAGCCGCGGTTTTTTACGTCCGGACGCGGCGGGATTCCTCCCGCCACCGAGCCGCTTACTTCTTCGCGGCAGCCGCAGTCGCTTTCTTGGCCGGCGCCTTCCTGGCCACGGCCTTCTTCGCGGCCGGCTTGGCTACCGCCTTGGCTGCCGACTTCGCCGGCGCCTTGCGCGCCGCCTTCACCGGTGCTGCCGCGCCATCGGCGCCATCGGCGCCGGCAGCAGCATCAGCCGCCTTGCCCTTGGCGGCGGCGCCCGGCTTGGCCTTGCGCTCCTCGAACTCGAAGCTGATTTTGTTGTCCTTGCCACGCACCAGGAAGGCCTTGAATGCACGACGGGTACGCTGCGACACGAAGCCCGGCAACAGGTCGGTCTTGCCGT
This sequence comes from Massilia sp. UBA2604, assembly GCA_002339265.1. Classification (GTDB taxonomy): domain Bacteria; phylum Pseudomonadota; class Gammaproteobacteria; order Burkholderiales; family Burkholderiaceae_D; genus Telluria. The sequence goes on from DDKG01000020.1 coordinate 9,422, forward strand.
CATTGAGCAGCTTGGCCATCTGTTCCGGCAGGATTTCCTGCTGCAGGATGATGCGTCCGCTGCGGAAGTCGCAGGTCTTCGGCTTGGCCACGCTGTGCTCGCAAACATAGGCGAGCGGCATTTCGTACACGCCGCCATTGCACTTCGGGCAAGGGCCGACCGGAGTCTGGCCAGTGAAATCGACGCCTTCGCCCTCTTCGCCTTCCTCGTCCTGGCCGAAATCGAACTCGAGCTTGAAGTTCTTGATTTCTTCATCGCGCACGATGCGCAGGATGGCGGCGAACGGACGGCCCATCTTCGAACGGAAGCCCTGCAGCGGTCCGATGGTGCGGTTCTTCAGCAGTTCTTCGACTTCCTCGATCTCGAACTGGCGGCTGCCCGGCGTCTTGCTCATCGAGAATTCGCACTTGGTGCAGGCGAAGCGACGGTAGTTTTCCTTGACCACGCTGCCGCAGTTCGGGCACGGATTGACCAGGGTTGCGTACTCGCCGGGAATCGTGTCGTTGTCGTATTCCTTGGCGCGCTTGACGATGATCTGGGTCATCTGCTGGATTTCACGCATGAATTCTTCGCGCGAGATCTTGCCTTTTTCCATCTGCGACAGCTTGAATTCCCATTCGCCGGTCAGCTCGGGCGCCGTGAGTTCGTTCACGCCCAGGCCGCGCAACAGGGTCATCAGCTGGAACGCCTTTGCGGTCGGCATCAGCTCGCGGCCTTCGCGCAGCAGGTATTTCTCGGTTAGCAAGCCCTCGATGATGGCGGCGCGCGTGGCCGGCGTGCCGAGGCCCTTGCCGGCCATTGCATCGCGCAGCTCGTCGGAATCGACCAGCTTGCCCGCGCCTTCCATTGCCGACAGCAAGGTCGCTTCGTTGTAGCGCGCAGGCGGCTTGGTGACCAGGCCGTTGGCCGTGACCTTGTCGGTCAGGACCTTCTCGCCCTTGGCCACCGGCACCAGGTTGGCGCCGTCCTTGTCGTCGCCCAGGTCTTTACCGTACACGGCCATCCAGCCGGGGTTGGTCATGACCTTGCCCTCGGTCTTGAACTGGTGGCCCGAGACTTCGGTATAGCGGGTCGTGACCAGGAACTCGGCGGCCGGGAAGAACACGGCCAGGAAGCGGCGCGTGACCAGGTCGTACAGCTTCTGTTCCGGCTCGCTCAGGTTCTTCGGCACCACGCCGGTCGGGATGATGGCGAAGTGGTCCGAGATCTTGGTGTTGTCGAAGATGCGCTTGTTCGGCTTGACCCAACCGTTCTTGCTGATCTGCTTGGCGAACTGGTTATAGTTATTGGTCTCGGCCAGCGCTTCCAGGGTCGACTTCACGGTGCCGATGTAATCCTCGGGCAGGTGGCGCGAATCGGTACGCGGGTAAGTCAGCACCTTGTGCTTTTCGTACAGCGCCTGGGCCAGGCCCAGCGTGTTCTTGGCCGAGAAGCCGAAGCGGCCGTTGGCTTCGCGCTGCAGCGAGGTCAGGTCGAACAGGCCCGGCGCCATCGAGGTGGTCGGCTTGCTTTCTTCGGTGACGCTGCCCTGCTTGCCGCGGCAGGCGGCCGCGATCGAATCGGCGGCGGCCTTGCTCCACAGGCGCTCGGCGCGCTTCTCGGGATCGTTCTCGTCCTTCTTGAATTTCTGGTCGAGCCAGCGCCCTTCGTAGACGCCGGCGGCGCACACGAATTCGGCGCGCACTTCCCAGTAGTCGCGCGGCACGAACTTCTTGATTTTTTCTTCGCGCTCGACCACGATCGACAGGGTCGGCGTCTGCACCCGGCCCACGGTCGTCAGGTAGAAGCCGCCCTCTTTCGAATTGAAGGCGGTCATGGCACGCGTACCATTGATGCCGATCAACCAATCGGCTTCGGAGCGGCAGCGCGCGGCGTCGGCCAGCGGCAGCATTTCTTCGTCGCTGCGCAGGTTGTTGAAACCTTCGCGGATCGCGTTGGGCGTCATCGACTGCAGCCACAGGCGCTTGACGGGCTGCTTGGCCTTCGCGTTCTGGGCGATCAGGCGGAAGATGAGTTCTCCTTCGCGGCCCGCGTCACATGCGTTGATCAGGGTGGTGACGTCCTTGCGCTTGATCAGCTTGTTCAACACCTTGAGGCGCGATTCGGTCTTGGCGATCGGGTTCAGCGCGAAGTAAGGCGGGATCATCGGCAGATGGGTGAAGCTCCACTTGCCGCGCTTGACGTCGTGTTCTTCGGGCACCGCGATCTCGAGCAGGTGGCCGACGGCGGACGAGAGGACGTATTCGTCCGATTCGAAGTACTCATCGTGCTTGGTGAAGCCGCCCAGCGTCTTCGCGATATCGTTCGCGACCGACGGTTTCTCGGCGATGATGAGGGATTTGGTCATAGTGATTCTCGTCGTGCTATCTATATAGTGTGGGCTTGCGCATCATACATGCTCGCAGCCGGGCCGGTGAAATTCCGGCCATAGTGTCTGATTGGTAACTGTCTCGTGAAGCGGCCAATGATAAGCGCGTTATCGCGCTCCCTGCAAGTACACCTTCGCTTCGTGATGGTGCGATGCGGACCGCATACGGCCTATGTGTCGCCCAGAAATGGTGAGCCAGAAATGCAAAACGGGGCGAAAGCCCCGTTGATATATCTCACAAAAGCGATGCCGCGCGTCAGTGCAGCAGACGCGGCTCCTGCTCGTCGTCGTCGCTGAACAAGTCGTCGAACATCAGCGCGTCCGGTTCCTTGCCCTGGCTCCAGAGCACCATCAATACGATGATCTTGAGCTTGCTCAAAGCAATGGGAGATTCGTCGCAGGCCAGTGCACGCTCGATGACGATTTCGCGCTGGATCGGGCCGAGCACCTTGGCGCTTTCGAGGAAGGCGATGAAGCCGATCGCGGCGCTGCCCAACTCGATATACTCCTCGTCCACGTAGTAACGCGTGCCGGTGGAGGCATCGATCGTGTCAGGCAGGGGCGCATCGGTCAACCCCGTCAGCCAGTCCAGCGCTTCCGAGATTTCGATGTCGTCGAAGCCGACGGCGGACAGTTTGCGTGCCAGGGCTGCCGGCTCGGGGCAGGCGTCGGGACGGTAGTACGTCTCGTAGAGATAGACCAGGATGTCGAACATAGTGACGCTACTGTAGCAGCTAAACTTCGTGCGGCACAAGTAGAGCGCGCCTGTCGCGCTGCCGTGCGGAAAAAACGTTGTATCGAAGCCTTGTTCGATCAGCCAGCTTACCAAAAACGATTAAAAACAAGAACATACAATTCGCAAACTTCATGAGACGAAGCACAAGTAATCTATCAATTGTGCATCCGAATGGCGTGATTTGACGTAGCCCTAAGGCCAGATACGCTGCACTCTTCCACCCGGCAATTGCGCCACCAGACCTGCCAATTCCAGGCCCAGAAGTCGTCCGCCGAGTTCGCCCGGATCGGCCCCCAGGCGCGCCAGCAAGTCGTCGAACGCGACCGGCTCATGGCCCAGCGCATCGAGCAGGTCGGCGTCGGCCTCCGCCGTTCCGTCGGGTCCGGCATCCCGCTGGTGGTTGCCCGCGTGCCCGACCGCCGCCAGCGGCGAGACCTGCATTGCCATCAACACCTCGTCCACCGTCTCGACCAATTGCGCGCCATCGCGGATCAGGCGATGACAGCCCTTGGCAAGCGCGGAATGGATCGAGCCGGGCAAGGCGAACACCTCCCTGCCCTGTTCCGCCGCCATCTGCGCCGTGATCAGCGAGCCGGACTGGGCCGCCGCCTCGATCACCAGCACGCCGGCCGCCAGCCCGCTGATCACGCGGTTGCGTCGAGGGAAATTGGCGGCCAGCGGCGGCGTGCCCAGCGCGTATTCGCTGACCAGGCAACCGTGTTCGGCGATGCGGTGGGCTAGCTGCCGGTTGCGCGCCGGATAGACGCGGTCGAGGCCCGTGCCGACCACGGCGATGGTGGAACCAGGCCCGCGCAATGCGCCTTCGTGCGCCGCGGTGTCGATGCCCAGCGCCAGCCCCGACACCACGCACAGGCCGGCGCCGGACAGGGCCGCGGAAAAGGATTCGGCGTCGAGCTTGCCCTGCACGCTCGCGTTGCGGCTGCCGACCACGGCGATCAACGGCCGCGCCAGCAGCTCGATACGGCCGGCGGCGTACAGCAGCAGCGGGGGATCGGGGATCTCGGCCAGCGAGGCCGGGTACAGGGGATCGTGGAAGGTCAGCAGGTGGTGGCCGGGCTGGGCCAGCCAGGCCAGCGTGGCCTCGACCAGGGCCGTGAAGGCGGGCGTGACCGGCGCGCACAGGGCCTGCGCCTGGCTGGCCGACACATGGGCCGCCAGCGCCGCCCGCCCAGCTTGAAAGATTGCGCCGGGCGAGCCGAAGGCGGACAACAGCGCATGTGCGCTGCGGGACCCCACCCCGTCCGCCTGCTCCAGGCGCAGCCAGTCGGCGATCAGGGTGGCGCGTTCGGCAATGGGATGGGGGGCCGTGTCTCGCACGGTGAGGTTACTCCGGTGATTTGGCCACGTCGCCCACCTGCACCGGCGCCGTCACCTGCATGACCAAGCCGTACGAGACGTTCTTGAACACGCGGAAGATGAACAGGCTGCCGTATTGCTCGTCGGGCAGTTTCAACTGCTGCCGGCCCAGGCCCAGGAAACCCCGGCTTTGTGGATCGGCCACAGTCTTCCCGAGATGATAGAGCTGCAGCACGGCGCCGACATCGAGTCCGTCAACCGTGCCCCGGTTGACAGTGACGACCTGGCTCTGTCCGGCGTACGTCACGCCCGAATAGATCGACATGATGCGGCCGTCGATCGCCTGCAAGGGCGCGTGCGGCACGTAGTTGCGCACCGGCGTCGGCGGCGCCGGCACCAGCAAATCTCCCACGCCCATCTCCTGCAGGGTATTGGTGACCTGGAAGGTGTGCACGTCGACGCCGGGCGCGGCCGGCTTGAGCAGCTTGACGGTGCCCAGGAAGGCCGCTTCGTGCGCCCTCACCTGGCCAGTCTGCGGATCCTTCAGCGCAGCACCAGGGCGGAATACCTGGAACACGCTCTCGCTTCCGATCGCGCCGTGCACGTAGACGCGGTCGCCCTCGCCCAGGTAGACGCGGCCTTCCTGCGAGGCGGCGATGCGCGGCGCGCCGGCCAGCTCGTCGGCCTCGACCACCAGCGGCTGGGTCAGATACGGTTCGATGGCGCCGGCGGGAATCGCCGGCACGGCGTCGCGCGCCAGGCTTTCGCTGCGCACCTGCGGCGACAGGCGGGTCAGCGGCGGCGCGTCACGCCCGTCGCCGCCGTCCAGGCCGCTGCCGGGCTGCTGCAGGCTCAGGCGGCCGCGCGCGCGGTCGAACCAGATGGTCTGGCCCGGATAGATCCAGTGCGGGTTGCGGATTTCGTCACGGTTCATGCCCCAGACCTGGGGCCAGCACCATGGGTTGCGCAAGAAGGCGCCGGAAATATCCCACAGGGTATCGCCCTTGACCACGACGTGCTTGTCGGGTGCGTCCGGACGGAAGCTGCAATGCGCAGGGGTAGCCGGCGTTGCGGTCTGGGCCGAGGCGCCGGCGGCGCATGCGAGCAACGCTGCCGCAGCAGCACGGGCTACGACTGTGCTAAAATTTTTCATTGAAGACGTCCGTTTAATGCGGCGTAAGATTAAATGATGCCGCCAGATTGCAGCGGCATCCAATGCAGGTCATGAAGCTGAACAGGCCGCTCCGCCATCCGGTCCGGCCGCAGCCAGAGACAGCACGACGTACTGCTCCCCGCTCACGGAAGGGT
>DDKG01000016.1:0-21047 GCA_002339265.1 Massilia sp. UBA2604
TGTTCTTTACTTTCGGAATAAATCATGCACGTTCGCACATGTGGCGCGAACGTAAAAATGCAACGCGAACCGACAAACGAAATGACTCAGTAATGAAAGAAATTTCGGCACAAAAGCTTTGCGCCGGGACGGTGTCTGGAAACGACACGCAAGGCGGGAGGCTTTGGAAGGCGCTCTATGTCGAGCTGCCTGGGGTTTGCGTAGCTGCTAGTTGTACTGCTAACGCTGTTGCAGCCGGCTCATCGAATCTCCTGGAGATCGTATCAAGCGGGCGCGATGTCGCAGCGCACAATCCGTACTATACAGGTTTTTCCGATTCTTTGCACGTCAGCGCGTAAAACCGTGCAGTTAGAACCTATCCCGGTAGGTGGCAGTCGCTTCTGGCGCGCCTGACGAACGTGTGCTGCGTTGCTCGTCGTTGCATGGCTAGCCATGCGGCCTCCTCGCGCCTTGCCCACGCTCGCCATGCATCGCCTACGCGCATGTCGCCAGCAGCTTCCCGCCACCTGCCGGGATAGGTTCTTAATGCTGCACAGCAATATCAGCGCTGCTTGCGCGCCGACGAGGTATTGCGGGCGATGCGCTTGCCGGCCTTGCTGCCAGTGGCCTTGGCCTTGAAGCGCGAAGCGTTGCGCTTGGCCTTGCCGCGGTCGGCCTCGAAGGCAACCACGGCGTTCTCGATGATGTTCTCGGCGATGTCGGCGTGGCTCGAGGCCGAGGTCTTGGGCACCAGGATCGTCGAGCCGGCTTTCAGGCGCGACTGCGGCGGGATGTTGTTGGCCTGGCGGATGACTTCGGGCGTGGTGCCGAATTTCGAGGCCAACTGGGCGATGGTCACGCGGGCGCCGGTGATCTTGTGCGTGGTCCAGGTCGACAGCGCATGGCCCCATTGCGCCAGGTTGATGTGGAACTTCTCGGCGTTTTCGGTCGGCAGCAGGATCTTGGTGCGCTCGCCGCCAATGATGACCGGCTTCTTGAACTGCGGATTGAGCGCCTTGAATTCGTCGAGCGACATTTCGGCCAGCTGGGCCGCGATGGCCAGGTCGATGTCGCTGGTCTTGTCGACCGTGGTGAAATAGGGCTGGTTGTCGATCGCCGGCAGGGTAACGCCGTATTGGGACGGATTCGCCACCACGTTCTTGACCGCCTGCAGCTTCGGCACGTAGTTGCGGGTTTCAAGCGGCATCAGCTCGGCCAGGCTGTCGAAATCTGTGGGCTTGCCCAGCTCCTGGTTTTTCTTGATGGCGCGTTGAACATTGCCTTCGCCCCAGTTATACGCCGCCAGGGCCAGCGGCCAGTCGCCGAACATCGTGTACAGGCGCTGCAGATAGGTCAGGGCGGCGTCGGTCGAGGCGATCACGCCGCGCCGCTCGTCCTTGAACATGTTCTGGCGCAGGTCGAAATCCTTGCCGGTGCCCGGCACGAATTGCCACAGGCCGGCGGCGTTGGCGCTCGACATGGCTTGCGGATTGAAGGCCGATTCGATCACCGGCAGCAGGGCCAGTTCGGTCGGCATGCCGCGCTTTTCCAGTTCCGACACCACGTGGTACAGATAGGGCGAGGCGCGCCCCGAAATGCGCGACAGGTTGCCCGGGTGCGCCGCATAGGCCTGGGCGTGGCGCGTCACCAGGGCATTGTTCAGGTCGGGAATCGCATAGCCGCTGCGGATGCGGGCCCAGACGTCGGTCTCGCGGTACTCGTCGGCATCCAGCCTGATCGTCGGCAGCGACGAGGACTGGGCCGGACGCTCGATGCTGGAAGCGGCATAGGCGCCTGAAGCCGGGGCAGCGTCCATCGCCTGGCTCAGCGGTGCTGCTGCCAGAAGGGCCAGCGCAGCCAGGGTGAAGATGGAGCGTTTCGTATCGTGCATGGGCTTCATGTGCGGCGTTTCCAGTGTTGCGTCCAGGAACGAAGGGACAGGACAAGAGGGCAGTGTACGTATCAATTGTCGAGTCAGTCAAGAATTAAGTCGCTGTCGTTACAATTCAAATCGAAGGGTAGATGTCATCCGTTGGCATCATGAAAACGGAAGATGCCGCACATATCATGGATATTGATGAGCAGGACACTTTTTGCCCTATCCATCCGGGATAACGGCCGCGTTTGCCAAACCTTAGCGCCGTGGCGGGGTCGAACTATGAGTCGGCGCAAAGAGTGCGTACAATTCAGGCTTTGCTGTTCGCCTTGCTTTCGAAAGTTTCACCATGAGCACCCCCAATCTGAACGCCGACGATGACGCCATCGTCGCCGCCACCCGCAAGTGGCTGGAGCGGGCCGTCATCGGCCTCAATCTTTGTCCCTTCGCCAAGTCGGTCTATGTCAAGGAGCAGGTGCGCTACGTCGTGTCGAACGCCACCACGCCGGAGCAATTGCTCGAGACCTTGATGGACGAATTGCAGCGCCTGTCCGACACCAGCCCCGAGCAGGTCGACACGACCTTGCTGATCCATCCCTTCGTGCTGAACGATTTCGAGGATTACAACGAATTCCTGGACGTGGCCGACGTCGCGCTCGAGGACATGCAGCTCGAGGGCGAGTTGCAGGTGGCTTCCTTCCACCCGGATTACCAGTTCGCGGACACCGACGTGGGCGATATCTCGAACTTCACCAACCGCGCCCCGTATCCGATCCTGCACCTGCTGCGCGAGGACAGCATCGCGCGCGCGGTCGAAGCCTTCCCGGAAGCCGAAGAGATCTTCGAGAAGAATATCGCCACCATGGAAAAGCTCGGCCATGAAGGCTGGGACAAGCTCGATGTCGGCCCGGCCTGAAGACCCTGGCGCGGCGGCGCCGCTGCCCGAACGTCCCGACACCCCCTGCGTGGCAGTGTGCTCGACCACTTTCGACGAGGTGTGCCGCGGCTGCGGCCGCACTGTCGCCGAAGTCGCCCACTGGGTGTCGATGGATGCTGCCGCGAAGGAAGTCGTCTGGCTGCGCATCCTGGCCCAGGGTTATCCGCGTCGCAATACCTGAGATCTGACGGGGTTGTAACAGGTTCGTCCTGTCGCGCGCCGCCGACGGTGCGATCCCCATAGTTAGTGACTCCCGGCAAGCAACTGTGCATAATCTGGCAATCCTTTATGCATCGGGCTTGCCCGGCCCAGTCCAGCATCCATGTCGAGTCCCGCCGCCCGCACCCCGTCCCGCCTGCGTTCGCTGTACGGCCGTTCGCTCTACGGTGCGCTGCTGCTGGTAGTGTTCGCCGGGCTGCTGGCGCCCGCCGTGGTCGGCAGCTACCTGCTGGTCGGCCTGCAGGAGCGCGCCGGCGCCAGCCCGAGCGGCGCGCTTCCGGGCCACTATGCGCTGGTGCTGGCGGGGCAACTGGCGGTGTCGCTGCTCCTGATCGCGCTGCTGCTGCGGCGGCGCCTGCTGTCGCCGCTGCGCAAGCTGATGCGCTTTTCCGACCGCCTGGCGCGCGCCGACTTCGAGACGCCGCTGGCACTGTCGGCCCAGGACGAGCTGGGCCGGCTGGGCGAGCAGATGGAGCGCATGCGCCTGGCGATCCGCGACCTGTTCGCCGACGTCGCGCGCAGCGAAGAACAGTTCCGCACCATCGTGACCCAGGTCCCGGGCGCCGTGTACCGCGTGCGCGCGGGCGGCGCGATCGAATTCGTCAGCGATGCGATCGAGCAGATCACCGGCTACCCGTCGGCGCGCTTCATGTGCGCCACCACCTCCGACTGGGCCGCCATCGTCCATCCGGAAGACCGGCGCACCTATTACCGCACCGCGCGTGACGCGGCCCTGTCGGGCGCCGCCTACAAGATGGAGTACCGGATCATCGACGCCCACGGCATCGAGCGCTGGGTGCAGGAGCACGGCCAGCCGCAGGCCGCCTGGGATCCGGTGCTGCACGGGCCGGACGGCGTGCGGGTGGACGGCATCATCTCTGACATCAGCGAGCGCCGCCACGACGAGATGCGCATCGAGGCGCTGCTGGCCGAGCAGGGCGCGATCCTGGATAACGTCATGTTCGGCGTGCTGTTCGTGCGCCAGCGCCGCATCGTCTCCAGCAACCGCCGCTGCGAAGAGCTGTTCGGCTGCGGCGAAGGCGAGATGGTGGGGCAGTCGACCGCGATCCTGTATCCCAGCCACGAAGAGTACGAGCGTATCGTCGTCGAGCAGTATCCGCTGCTCGAGAAAAACATGGACCTGGGCGAGGAACGCCAGCTGCGCCACCGCGACGGCAGCTTGTTCTGGTGCCTGATGAGCGGCAGCGCGCTCGATCCGCAGCGCGCCAACGAAGGCAGCATCTGGGTATTCGCCGACATCACCGAGCGCAAGCTGGCCGAGGAAAAGCTGCGCCTGTCGGCCAATGTGCTGGAACACATCGCCGACGGCGTGATGGTGCTCGACGTGCATGGCCGGATCGTGGCCACCAATCCCGCCTTCACCCGCATCACCGGCTATGCGGAGCAGGAGGCGCTGGGGCGCGTATCGAGCCTGACCTCGCCGGAGGGCGCGGGCAGCCGCAACGATCCGGCCTTGTACCAGGAGCTGTGGCGCGAGCTCGGCGCAGCCGGCTTCTGGCGCGGCGAGATCTGGGACACGCGCAAGGACGGCGAAGCCTACCTGGAAGCGCTCACGGTGTCGGCGGTGCGCGACGACGACGGCGCGACCACCCATTATGTGTGCGTGTTCAGCGACATCACGCGCGAACGCGAATCGCAGATCCAGCTCGACCACCTGGCCCATCACGATGTGCTGACCGCGCTGCCCAACCGCCTGCTGTATCACGACCGCCTGCGCCACGCGATGGCGCGCGCGGAGCGCGACGGCGAGCAGCTGGCGGTGATGTTCATCGACCTGGACCGCTTCAAGAACGTCAACGACACGCTCGGCCACCACGTGGGCGACGAGTTGCTCAAGCAGGCGGCGCAGGCATTGTCGCGCTGCCTGCGCGAAGGCGACACCCTGGCGCGCCTGGGCGGCGACGAATTCATCGTGCTGCTGGAGGACGTCGACGGCATGCACGGCGCCACGCGCGTGGCCGACAAGCTGATGGCGATGTTCGAGCAGCCCTTCGACGTCTCTGGCTACGAGCTGTTCGTCACCGGCAGCGTCGGCATCAGCCTGTATCCGCAGGACGGGCGCGACATGCACATCCTGATCCGCAATGCCGACGTGGCGATGTACCAGGCCAAGGCGCGCGGCCGCAACGGCTACCAGTTCTATGCGCCGGCGATGAGCGGCGACGGCACCCTGCGCCTGCGCATGGAAGCGCTGCTGCGGCGCGCGATCGAGAAGCACGAAATCTATCTGGCCTACCAGCCGCAGGTCGAGATCGACAGCGGCCGCCTGATCGGGGTCGAGGCGCTGCTGCGCTGGAACAGCCCCGAGCTGGGGCAGGTCGCCCCCGGCAGCTTCATCCCGCTGGCCGAGGACACCGGCTTCATCGGCCAGCTGGGCCAGTGGGTGCTGCAGGAAGCCTGCCGCCAGATGGTGGCCTGGGAGGAGAACGGCCTGGCGGTGCCGAAGATCGCCGTCAACCTGTCGGTGCGCCAGTTCGAGCGCGGCGGCATGGCGGCCGCCGTGGCCGGGGTATTGCGCGACACCGGCCTGGCGCCGCAGCGCCTGCAGCTCGAGGTGACGGAATCGGTGATCATGAACACCGGCGATGCGCTGCAGTACGTGAACGACCTGCATGCGATCGGCGTGTGCCTGGCGATCGACGACTTCGGCACCGGTTACTCGTCGCTGGCCTACCTGAAGCAGCTGCCGGTGCAGACCCTCAAGATCGACCGCAGCTTCATCAAGGACATCCCGCAGGACCCGGACGACGAGGCGATCGCGATCGCCATCATCCAGCTCGGCAAGAGCATGAACCTGTCGGTGATCGCCGAAGGCGTCGAGCGCGAGGACCAGGCAGCCTTCCTGCTGCGCCACGGCTGCAATCTGGCCCAGGGCTATTTATATGGCAAGCCGCTCGCGCCCGGCGAGATCCTGGCGCGCTGGGGAGTCAGCCAGCATGCGTAAACCGAGCCGGCGCAACTTCCTGCTCGCCGGCCTGGCCGCCGGCGGTGCGCTGCTGATCGGCTGGGGCACGGCGCCGCCGCGCCAGCGCCTGCATCCTTCGCGGCCGCTGGCGCTGGCGGACAATGAGGTCGCGCTCAATGGCTGGGTAGCGCTGGCCCCTAGCGGCACGGTATCGGTGGTGGTCCCGCGCAGCGAGATGGGGCAGGGTGTGCACACGGCGCTGCCGATGCTGGTGGCCGAGGAGCTCGACGTCGGCCTGGATGCGGTGCGCGTCATCCAGCCGCCGATCGACAAGATCTACGCCAACGTCACGGTGCTGCGCGAGAACCTGCCGTTCCACCCGGACGACGGCGGCCGCACGGCCCAGGGCGCCCAGTGGCTGATGGCGAAGATCGGCCGCGAACTGGGCATCATGTTCACCGGCGGCTCGAGCAGCGTGCGCGACGCCTGGCTGCCGATGCGCGAAGCGGGCGCGGTGGCGCGCGCGATGCTGGTGCGGGCCGCGGCCTCCCAGTGGCAGGCGCGGGTCGAAGACTGCCGCACCGAGGATGGTTTCGTGATCCACCTGGATGGCCGCAGCGCCGGCTATGGCGCGCTGGCCGCTCTGGCCGCGCAGGCCGGCGCCGGGCTCACTGCGAAGGACGTACGCCTCAAGCAGCCGTCGGCATTTCGCCTGATCGGCAAGCCACTGGCGCGCCTGGACAGCCGCGCCAAATCCGACGGCAGCGCGCGCTTCGGCATCGACGCGCGGCCGGCCGGCATGGTGTACGCGGCCCTGGCGATGGCGCCGACGATCGGGGCCACCGTTGTGGCCTTCGACGCCGACGCGGTGCGCCGCATGCCGGGCGTGCTGGCGGTGGTCGACGTCTCGTCGGCGCTCGAGGGACGCACCGGCGCGGGGGCCGGCGTGGCGGTGGTGGCGTCGACCTGGTGGCAGGCGCGCCAGGCGGCCCAGGCCTTGCCGGTCACCTGGCAGCCGGCCGAGGGAGCGCCCGAGTCGAGCGCCGCGGTATTCAGCGGCCTGGCGCGTGCACTCGACGAGGAGCATGGCTACGTCTATCACGAGACCGGCGCGCAAGAGGTCGAGGGCGTCGCCCGCACGGTGCGCGCCGAGTACCGCGCGCCGTTCCTGGCGCATGCGGCGCTGGAACCGGTCAATTGCACCGCCCAGGTCGCGCGCGGCAAGGTGCGGCTATGGGCCTCGACCCAGGTGCCGAGCATCGCGGTTGACTGCGCCGCGCGCGTGGCCGGGGTGGCGCGCGAGGACGTGGCGATCGAGGTCATGCTGCTGGGCGGCGGTTTCGGACGCCGGCTAGAAGTCGACATGGTGGCGCAGGCGGTGGCCATCGCCAGGGCCCTCGACGGCCAGCCGGTGCAGCTGATCTGGACCCGCGAGCAGGACACGATGCACGACGTCTACCGGCCGGCGGCGCTGGCGCGCTTTACCGCGCAGCTGGGCGCGGACGGCGGCATCCTGGCCTGGGACAACAAATCGGTCAGCGGCGCCATCGGTCACCAGTATTTCGAACGCAGCCTGGGCCTGCCGGGCGTGGGGCCGGACAAGACCACCGCCGAGGGAGAGTACGACCACCAGTACGCGATCCCGAACCAGCGCGTGGCGCACGTGACGGTCGACAGCCAGGTGGCCATCGGCTACTGGCGCTCGGTCGGGCATTCGCACAATGCCTTCTTCAAGGAGTCCTTCCTGGACGAGGTGGCCCACGCCGCCGGGCAGGATCCGGTGGCCTTGCGGCGCAAGCTGCTGGCGCGCCATCCGCGCGCGCTGGCGGTGCTGGACGCGGCGGTCGGCGCCGCCGGCAAGCCGCCGGCGGGACGCGCCCACGGCGTGGCGCTGCACCGCTCGTTCGGCAGCACCGTGGCCCAGGTGGCCGAGGTCTCGGTCGAGGGCACGGAGATCCGGGTGCACCGCGTGGTATGCGCGATCGATTGCGGCCTGGTGGTCAATCCGAACATCGTGGCCCAGCAGGTCGAATCTAGCGTGGTGTTCGGCCTGTCGGCGGCGCTCGGCGGCGAGATCACGATCGAGGAAGGCAGGATCCAGCAGTCGAACTTCGGCGACTATCCGCTGCTGCGCTTCGGCCAGGCGCCGCAGGTGGAGACCATCGTGATGCCGAGCAGCGCGCATCCGGAAGGCGTGGGCGAGCCGGCCGTGCCGCCGGTCGCGCCGGCGGTGGCGGCGGCGGTGTTCAGGCTGACCGGCAAGCGGCTGCGCAGCCTGCCTTTGAAGGTGAGGTTCTAGGCGGTGTCGTCGAGGCTGTTCGCCTCGCTGCATCGCTATGTCGAAATACTTGTTTCGATCGACGCTTGAATAGCCTACTCTTGTGCGCCCAATAGCACGCGCAGATTGCAGTCTTCCTGCCAGCTGCGACGCTCTTCGCTCGACTGCGCCAGGCGCGCCAGTTCTGCGTCGCTCTGTTCCGCCTGCGCCTGCACCAGGCGGTCGGCCACGCCGCCGTCCGGCACCATGGTGCCGAAGAAGGCGACGGTGTCGCCGCGCTGCAGCAGCAGGGTCGGGAAATTGTCGACGTCGAGGTCGCCCACGATGTCGGCCTGGTCTTCGATGTCGATCCAGACGAACTGCTTGTCCGGGTGGCGCAGGGCCAGGTCTTCGAAGGTGGCGCGGTAGGTCGCACAGGTGCCGCACCAGGCGGCGCACAGGCAGGCGACGGTCCAGCCGTCGCCCTGGACGGCGGCGGTGACGGTGTCGCGGGTGGTGGAATCGAGGGTCAGGCTCTGCATGTGCGGCATTGTACAGCGAGTTTCGGAAGATGTTGCAGCGCAGTGTTGCCCGCCATGGCGATTCGCCGCCTTGCCATGGAAGCCCTCGGGCCGAGAAGGTAAAATAGCGGAATGCCTAACATCCTTGCTATCGAAACCTCGGCCGAGCTGGCGTCCTGCGCGCTGCTGGCCGGGGACAACGTCATCGTGCGCTCGACTCCCGGCGTGCGCAGCCACTCGCAATCGGTCCTGCCCATGGTGCAGGAATTGCTTAAAGAGGCCGGCATCGCCCTGGCCGACTGCGACGCCATCGCCTTCGGCGCCGGCCCTGGCTCCTTTACCGGCGTGCGCACCGCCTGCGGCGTGGCCCAGGGCCTGGCCTACGGCGCCAGGCTGCCGGTGCTGCCGCTGGTGACGCTCGAGGCAATGGCCGAGGCCTGCCGCGCCGCGACCGGCACCGATGAGGTGCTGGCTGTGCTCGACGCGCGCATGGGCGAGGTGTACTGGGCCCAGTACCGCTTCGACGACGGCAAGTGGGTCGAAGTAGTGGCGCCGGCGCTGTCGGCGCCGCAGGACGTGGCGCCGCGCGCGGCAGAGGGTCTGCGGGCCTGCGGCAATGGGTTCGCCGAGTATGCCGACGCCTTCGCCGGCATGCCATTCGCGCAGGGCGCCTTGCCGGACATCGTGCCGCATGCGCGCGAGATGGCGCTGCTGGCGCGCGGCGCGCTGGCGGCCGGGCAGGGCGTGCCCGCGGCCCAGGCCCAGCCGCTCTACCTGCGCAACAAGGTCGCCTACACCAGCGCCGAGCGCCTGGCCATCAACCAGACCAATGCGGCGGCCAAGGCTGGCGCATGAAGGAACTGGAAGGCACCGGCTTGCACCTGGTCCCGATGACGGCGGCCGACGTGGACGAGGTATGGGCGCTCGAATGCAGCGTCTTTCCCTATCCCTGGAGCCGCGGTAACTTCGTCGACGCCGTGGCCAGCGGCTATGATTGCTGGACCTTGCGTGACGTCGGCGGGGAGCTGGCCGGTTATTATCTGTTGATGTACGCGCTCGACGAGGCGCACCTGCTCGACGTCGCGCTGGCCGGCAAGCGCCAGCGCCAAGGCCTGGGCCGGCGCCTGCTCGACGAGCTCGCGGAGCGTGCGCGCAGCCAGGGCATGACGTCGATCCTGCTCGAGGTGCGGCCGTCGAACGAACGCGCGCTGGACGTGTATCGGCGCCATGGCTATGTCCACATCGGCCGTCGCAAGGGGTATTACCCCGCCGGCGCGGCGGGCCGCGAGGATGCGATCGTGATGAGGCTGGATTTATGAAGAACGTGAGCCAGCGCGACGCGCTGTTCCTGGCCGAGATGGGCATCGGCCCGCTGTGGCAGCTGCGCGATGTGCCGGCGGCCGAGGCGGATGTGGTGGCCGAAGCGACCGTGGTCGAGGCGGCGCCGGAAGCTGCCCCACCCGCGGTGGCGCCCGAAGTGCGGCCGGTTGCCGCGCCTGCAGCGGAAGCTGCACCCGAACCTGCTCAGGAACCTGCGCCGGCTGCGCGCGTCCATACGCCGTTGTCCGCGCCGCCTTACCGCAATCCGCCGCCGGTGGAAGACGAATCGGCCTGGGACGACAGCGCCGTGCCCGAACCGGCGGCGCCCGACGTCGCCAATATGGACTGGGCCGGGCTGCGCCAGGCGATCGCCGCTTGCAAGGATTGCGCCTGCGGCGCAGGCCGCAAGCCGGTGTACGGCGCCGGCCCGCGCCAGGCGCGCTGGCTGATCGTTGCCGGCACCCCGAGCGCGCTCGACGACGAGGCTGGCCAGCCGCTCACGGGTGACGCCGGCAAGCTGCTGGATAATATGCTGCACGCGGTCGGGTTGTCGCGCGAGCGCGATGTCCACGTCACGCCGCTGGTCAAGTGCCGGCCGCTGAACGCGAAGGGCGGCGACCGCGCGCCGACTCCCGGCGAGATCGCCGCCTGCCGTCCCTTCGTCGAACGCGAGCTGGCGCTCACCCAGCCCTCGGCGGTGCTGACCCTGGGCCAGGTCGCGACCAACGGCCTGCTGGGCCGCGCGTTGCAGGAACCGCTGGCCGGCGCGCGCGGCGAGGTTCATCGCCTGAACGACGTGCCGCTGGTGGCGACCCTGCATCCGGGCGAACTGCTGCTGCGCGGCGAAAACAAGGCGCTGGCCTGGGCCGACCTGTGCCGGGCACGCTCCCTTGAGCCACGCGACTGATACCTACCAGGCGACCTTCCACCGCCGCTGGGGCCACCTGCGGCGGGCGCCGGTGCGCGCGCTGGCCTGGCTGCTCGATTCGCCCGACCTGCTGGACGTGGATGCGCCGGCGTGGGCGGGTCGCATCGCCGCGCTCGGCCCGGTCACGCCGGACGTCGCCGACTGGCTAGCGCAACTCGACCAGGATCCCGCCCGGCTCGAGGCAGCACTGGGCGGCAAGACCTATACCCGGCTCGGGCTGTACGCCGAAAAGCTGATGGCCTTTTATTTCGCCGAGCAGGGCCGCCTGGTGCGCCACGGCCTGCAGGTGCGCGCCGCCCGCAACGACACGATCGGCGAATTCGATTTCCTGCTCGCGCGCGGACCGGATGCGCTGACCCACATCGAATTCGCCACCAAGTTCTACCTGCTCGACGGCGGCGGATCGAACGAATTCGATGCCCTGGTCGGCCCCAACCTGGCCGACAGCCTGGGCGTCAAGATGCGCAAGGTATTCGAGCGCCAGCTCGCGCTGGGAGAGCACCCTGCGGCGCAGGCGCTGCTGCCGCTCCCCGTGACCGAGGCCCAGGCCCTGGTCAAGGGCTGGCTGTTCTACCCATCCGGCAGCTGGCCGGCGATGCAGGGCATCACAGCCGCCCACTGCCGCGGCTTCTGGTGCCCGCTCGACGAGTTGGACGCTGTTGCCGGCGAGGATTTCCTGATCCTGCCCAAGCTGGAATGGCTGGCGCCATTCCGCGGCCAACCGACGGACCGGCTGCTGACCCGCGCCCAGCTCAGCGCCACCCTGGCACAGACCTTCGACACATCCAGCACGCCCGTAATGGTCGCAATCCTGCGCCGCCAGGACGATCTCACCGAAGAAGTCGAACGCGGCTTCATCGTCCCCAACGACTGGCGCACCCGCGCCGCCCAGGTACGCATGGTGAAATCCCTCTAACCCTCCCCATGAGGGTCAGTGTCGAATTGTTTGACAACATTTCGGAGTTGCCGGTAATTCGCTCCCGAGTCGTGCCTTCGCTCGTAGCCAACTCGACCGTCAGCAATGAGGGTCGGAGTCGAATTGTTTGACAACTCTAAGGAATTGCCCAATAAATCGACTCCGACCCTCATTATTTTTTTGCTGGTTGGATCCGTTTAAGTGGAGATGGGGCAACGAATACGGAAGATGCTGAACCGTAGTGGAATGCGCTGAACAGGCACTGCCTCGATGCCCTAAATTTCGTTGCAAAACAATTAGGGTCAGAGTCGATTTATCGAGCAATTTCCCACTTTAGTTGGAAATTGGGGACAGAGTGCGCTGTTCGAGCAAGTGCTTACGGTTATTGACCGCCATGCTCGCGCACCGGGCAATGGCTAGCCCGAAACGTTGTCAAACAATTCGACACTGACCCTAAAGGGAGCCCTTGGGGGTCAGTGTTTGCCTTCGCCGATCAGGCCGAGGGAATCGTGTTCGCGCTGGTTGAGGGTGTGGCGGCGCTGGATCAGGAGCATGATGCCGGCCACCGACAGGCCGAAGATGACGATGATGATGTTCAGGTCCAGGTTCAGCGTGATCATGATCGCATAGGCGGCCAGCATCACCAGGATCGACAGGTTCTCGTTGAAGTTCTGCACCGCGATCGAGTGGCCCGCGCTCATCAGGACGTGGCCGCGGTGCTGCAGCAGCGCGTTCATCGGCACCACGAAGAAGCCCGACAGGAAACCGATCAGGGCCAGCAGCGGGTAGGCCACCGACACCGTCGTCACGAACACCATGCTGGTCACCACCAGGCCCATGATGATGCCCATCGGGATGACGGTCAGCGACTTGCGCAGCGGGATCATGCGCGCCGCCATCGCCGCGCCCAGCGCCACGCCGATCGCGACCACGCCGATCAGGTTGGTGGCTTTGTCCAGCGGCATGCCGAGCGAGCGCTCGGCCCATTTCAGCACGATGAATTGCAGCGTGGCGCCGGCGCCCCAGAACAGGGTCGTCACCGCCAGCGAAATCTGGCCCAGCTTGTCGCGCCACAGGGTGGCCGAGCAATTGGCGAAATCGGCGATCAGCTTGGCCGGGTTGCGTTCCTGGTGTTCGTAGCGGGCGCCGGTGTCCGGAATGCGCAGGTTGAACAAGGCTGCCAGGATATAGATGCCGACCACCACCGCCATCGCGGCTTCGGCCCCGGTCGTGATACCCATGCCCGCGAAGGCGTCGAACGACAGCAGGAACGCGGTGCCGCGCTCGCTCACCAGCGTGCCGCCGAGCACGGTGCCGAGGATGATCGACATCACGGTCAGCCCCTCGATCCAGCCATTGGCGGGCACGAGTTTCTCGGGTGGCAGCAGTTCCGTCAGGATGCCGTACTTGGCGGGCGAGTACACGGCGGCGCCGAAGCCGACCACGGCGTACGACAGTAAGGGGTGAATGGTGAAGAACATCAATGCGCAGCCGACCACCTTGATGATGTTCGCGATGAACATCACGCGTCCTTTGGGCAGCGCATCGGCGAAGGCGCCCACGAAAGCGGCGAGCAAGACGTAGAACAGCACGAATGACAGCTTCAGCAACGGAGTCAGCGATGCCGGGGCGTCCATTGCGACGAGCAGGCTGATCGCGACAAACAGGAGCGCGTTATCCGCCAGCGACGAGAAGAACTGCGCCGCCATGATGGTATAGAAACCACGGTTCATTCGATAATTCACAAATCTGGTCCGGGTTGCTTTATACCATGAATGCATAGACAGGCGAAACGGGAAACGCGGCCACGGAGGCGGCGCGCGGCCCGCTCCGGTAAAATAGGCACTTGACGTTTTATACCGGATTCCCTCCGTTTTTCTTAAAAGATTGCCATGCCGCGTCCGCTCTTTGCCACCATCCACCTCGATTCCATGCAACACAATCTGGCCCAGGCGCGTACCTGCGCGCCGCTGGCGAAGATCTGGGCCGTCGTAAAAGCCGATGCCTACGGCCACGGCCTGGAACGCGCGATGCGCGGCTTCGCGACCGCCGACGGCCTGGCGCTGGTCGAGCTTGAAAGCGCGATCCGCCTGCGCGAACTCGGCTGGATCAAGCCGATTCTTTTATTAGAGGGATTCTTCGAAGCGGCCGATATCCCCATGCTGGCCGAGCACAATATCTCCACCGCGGTGCACAGCATCGAGCAAGTCAAGCTGCTCGAATACACCCAGCTGTACCGCCCGATCGACGTCTACCTCAAGATGAACACCGGGATGAACCGCCTGGGCTTTCCGCCCGCGGAGTACGCCGCCGCCTACCAGCGCCTGCGCGCGATCCGCGACGTGCGCTCGATTACCCACATGACCCATTTCGCCAATGCCGACGAACTGGAGCATCCGCGCCTGACGATCGCCGAGCAGGTGCGGCGCTTCCGCGAAGGGGCGGCCGACCTGGCCGGCGAGCGCAGCCTGTCGAATTCGGGCGGCGTGCTGCACCAGGCCGAACTCGCCGACCAGCTGTCGAACGACTGGGTCCGCCCCGGCATCATGCTGTACGGCGGCACGCCGGGCGGGCGCAGCGCCCAGGATTTCGGCCTGCGGCCCACCATGACCCTGCGCTCGGAAATCATCGGCATCCAGCACATCGGGCAGGGCGATACGGTCGGCTACGGCAGCCGCTTCGAGGCCGAAGGCCCGATGACGATCGGCGTGGTGGCCTGCGGCTACGCTGACGGCTACCCGCGCAGCGCGCCGCACGGCACGCCGGTGATCGTCGACGGCGTGCGCACCACCCTGGTCGGCCGGGTCTCGATGGACATGATGACGGTCGACCTGACGCCTGTCGCCAACGCCCGCATCGGCAGCAAGGTCACCCTGTGGGGCGATGGACTGCCAATCGACGACGTGGCCCAGGCCGCCGGCACCATCGGCTATGAGCTGATGTGCGCGCTGGCGCCGCGCGTGCGCGTGACCGAAGGTCGATTGGGAACGGACGGATAATGTTGTTGTAGGGTGGACGGGTTCCCCGTCCACGCGGTCAAACAGAGCACGCGTTCCGGTCTTTCTGACGGTTGCTGGACGCGTGGACGGCAAGCCGTCCACCCTACGCCAACGCCGGCGCCGCGATTGAAAGCAGGCGCCCTCACCACCATATACAAGCAATGGCAAAAGCAAAAACCAACTACACCTGCAGCGAGTGCGGCGCGATCGCCAGCCGCTGGACCGGCCAGTGCGCCGACTGCAAGGCCTGGAACACGATGGTCGAGACCGTCGTCGACACGCCCGGCGTCAACCGCATGTCGCAGACCCCGCACCGCAGCCTGGCGCAAACGGCGCCGGTCTTGTCCCTGGCCGACATCGAGGCGATCGACGTGCCGCGCTTCGGCACCGGCATCGAGGAATTCGACCGCGTGCTGGGCGGCGGCCTGGTGGCCGGCGGCGTGGTCCTGATCGGCGGCGACCCCGGCATCGGCAAGTCGACCCTGCTGCTGCAGGCGCTGTCGAGCCTATCCACGGTCCGCAGTACGCTCTATGTCAGCGGCGAGGAATCCGGCGCCCAGATCGCGCTGCGCGCCAAGCGCCTGGCGGTGGACGCGAAAGACCTCAAATTGCAGGCCGAGATCCAGCTCGAGAAAATCCTCGGCACCATCGCCGACCTCAAGCCGGACGTCGTGGTGATCGACTCGATCCAGACCATGTATTCGGATGCGCTGACCTCGGCCCCCGGCTCGGTGGCCCAGGTGCGCGAATGCGCCGCCCAGCTCACGCGCGTGGCCAAGCAGACCGGCGTCACCATCATCCTGGTCGGCCACGTCACCAAGGAAGGCGCGCTGGCCGGCCCGCGCGTTCTGGAACACATCGTCGACACCGTGCTCTATTTTGAAGGCGACACGCAATCGAGCTACCGCCTGGTGCGGGCCATCAAGAACCGCTTCGGCGCGGTGAACGAGCTGGGCGTGTTCGCGATGACCGAGAAGGGCCTGAAAGGCGTGTCGAATCCTTCGGCCCTGTTCCTGTCGCAGCACGACAGCCAGGTGCCGGGCTCCTGTGTGATGGTGACGCAGGAGGGAACCAGGCCTTTGCTCGTGGAGATTCAAGCGCTGGTCGACACCAGCCACCTGCCCAATGCGCGCCGCCTGTCGGTCGGCCTGGAACAGAACCGCCTGGCGATGCTGCTGGCGGTCCTGCACCGGCACGCCGGCATCGCGGCCTTCGACCAGGACGTGTTCATCAACGCCGTTGGCGGCGTCAAGATCACCGAACCGGCGGCCGACCTTGCAGTCCTGTTGGCGATCAACTCGTCGATGCGCAACAAGCCGCTGCCGCGTGGCCTGGTGGTGTTCGGCGAGGTCGGCCTGGCCGGCGAAATCCGTCCGGCGCCGCGCGGCCAGGAGCGCTTGCGCGAAGCGGCCAAGCTGGGCTTCTCGCTGGCGGTGATCCCGAAATCGAATGCGCCGAAGGCCAAGATCGAGGGCATGAGCATCATCGCTGTCGAACGCATCGAGGAGGCCTTCAACAAGTTGCGCGAGATCGACTGACGGTCAATACGATCCTGGCAGGTCGGACCAAGGGCTGTCGGATTTCCTGGAAGATTCTATAATTGTGTCTTGTTCACTGTCACGGATAAACACGTGTTTCAAGACCAAAGGAAATCTCCCCGCAAGGTATACCGCACCAAGGCCATGCTTGCCATGGATGGACAGCCGCCCATCGGCGGCAAGACCACCGACGTCGGCGCCAATGGCGTGAGCATCAGCCTGACCGATCCGCTGGCGGTCGGGCAGGGCGGCCAACTGGCCTTCGACCTGCTGGTCGAGGGCAGCTTCGTCACCATCAATACGCGGGTCAAGGTGTCATATTGCATCTTCAGCAGCGGCGAATTCAAGGTCGGCTTCCAGTTCCTGCAGCCCGACCTGGCGGCGGTGACGGCGCTGGCGCGCTTCATGCGATAAGGGTCTCGGCCTGGTAACACCAGTATGTAAACGACAAGCGGCGAGCGCCATCGGCCTCGCCGCCTGCTATGTGACCCACTGAGCGGGCCGTTCGCTATTCGTGATAGCGGTCGTGCAAATCGCTGGAACTGCCACGGATCTCCTGATAGATCTCGAACGCCACGAGGGCGGCCAGTCCGCTCAGAATCCCCATCACCATCAGATCTAACATATACAACCAAACGCCTTTCGGCATCCCCTCCATGTCATGACTACCATCTCAGGGTAGCAGGCAATGGAGTATTTACAAGACTCCACAATGCGGAACATGACAATATTCGGTTGACGCCGATTTCCTTCCGCGCGCCACGCCGCGCCCGGGGATGACATCCTTGCGCGCGTGTCATGTTCATGTCACATAGACCAAATATGTCATGAACCTGTCATATTCGCCCGTTAGACTTCGCCTCATCGTCAGCGGGACCGTCCCGTGGTGTCACTTCCAAAGGATCCGATATGCGCATGAAGCACCTCCTCGTCTCGATCGCCCTGGCCGCAATGGCATTCTCCGCCAGCGCCCAGAACGTCAACATCACCGGCGCAGGCGCGACCTTCCCATACCCGATCTATGCCAAGTGGGCCGAGCTGTACAAGGCGGCCTCCGGCGTCGGCCTCAATTACCAATCGGTGGGTTCGGGCGCCGGCATCAAGCAGATCAAGGCCAAGACTGTCGATTTCGGCGCGTCCGACATGCCGCTGGCGGCAAATGAACTGAATGCCGCGGGCCTGTTCCAGTTCCCGGCCATCATGGGCGGCGTGGTGCCGATCGTGAACCTGGACGGCATCGCCCCGGGCCAGATGAAGCTGAGCGGCGCCGTCATCGCCGACATCTACATGGGCAAGATCACCAAGTGGAATGCGCCACAGATCGCCGCGCTGAACCCTGGTGTCAAGCTGCCGGCCAACGACATTACCGTCATTCGCCGCGCCGACAGCTCGGGCACCTCGTTCCTGTGGACCGACTACCTGAGCAAGGTCAGCCCGACCTGGAAATCGACCATCGGCGCCGGCACCACCGTCAAGTGGGCCGTGGGCGTGGGCGGCAAGGGCAACGAGGGCGTGGCCGCCAACGTGCAGCGCATCAAGGGCGGTATCGGCTACGTCGAGTGGGCCTATGCCAAGAAGAACAAGATGGCGCATACCCAGCTGCAAGCCGCGGACGGCAGCTGGCTGCAACCGTCGGACGATGCCTTCAAGGCCGCCGCTGCCGGCGCCGACTGGAAGGGCACCCCGGGCTTCGCCGTGGTATTGACCCACCAGCCGGGCAAGGGCGCTTGGCCGGTCACCGGCGCCTCGTACATCCTGGTGCACAAGAGCCAGGTTGCCGCCAAGGGCCAGCAAGTGCTGAAGTTCTTCGACTGGGCCTACAAGAACGGCGCGCCTGCCGCCGCCGACCTGGACTACGTGCCGATGCCGGCCGAAGTCACCAAGCTGGTGCAGGATGCCTGGCGCGCCAACCTGAAGGACACCGCCGGCAAGGCGCTCTGGTAAGCGAATTTTTTTGAACCCGGAGGGGCCGGCATGACCGGTCCTTCCGCACGCCAGCAATATTGACAAAACGATATTGATAACGATATTGACCACACTATGAGCGCCCACCCATCCGTGTCCGTGAACGACCTGCCTGCGAAGGCAGCGGCCCAGGCCGACACCTTCGAGACTCCCGCCCTGCGCAACACCATGCGCAACCAGCGCCTGCAGGACTTCTTCTTCCATAAAGTCACCTGGCTGTTCGCAGCCTCGGTGCTGGCGGTGCTGGTCGGCATCATCATTTCGCTGGCGATCGGCGCCGCACCGGCGTTCGCCGAGTTCGGTCCGGCCTTCATCACCCGCGTCGAGTGGGATCCGGTCAACGACCAGTACGGCGCCATGATCGCGATCTACGGCACCCTGGCCACCTCGATCATCGCGCTGGCGGTGGCGTTCCCGATCAGCTTCGGCATCGCGCTGTTCCTGACCGAGATCTGCCCGGTCTGGCTGCGCCGTCCGCTGGGCACCGCGGTCGAACTGCTGGCCGGCGTGCCGTCGATCATCTACGGCATGTGGGGCCTGTTCGTGTTCGCGCCGCTGTTCGCCGAATACGTGCAGCCGGCGCTCAAGGAAACGCTGGGCCAGCTGCCGCTGATCGGCGTCGTGTTCCAGGGCCCGGTGATGGGCATCGGCATCCTGACCGCCGGCCTGATCCTGGCGATCATGATCATTCCATTCATCGCCTCGGTGATGCGCGACGTGTTCGAGATCGTCCCGACCGTGCTGAAGGAATCGGCATACGGCCTGGGCTGCACCAAGTGGGAAGTGGTGCGCAAGGTGGTGCTGCCATACACCCGCAACGGCGTCGTCGGCGGCGTGATGCTGGGCCTGGGCCGCGCCCTGGGCGAGACCATGGCGGTGACCTTCGTGATCGGTAACTCGCACGGCATCTCGGCCTCGCTGTTCTCGGCCGGTAATTCGATTTCGTCGACCCTGGCCAATGAATTCGCCGAAGCCGCCACCGCGCTGCACTCGTCGGCCCTGTTCGCGCTGGCGCTGATCCTGTTCGCGATCACCTTCATCGTGCTGTCGGCGGCGAAGCTGATGCTGATGGGTATGTCCCGCAACGAAGGCACCAAATAAGAAGGCCATAGAGATGAACAACGCAATCAAGAACCCCGTCTACCGCAAGCGCCTGCTGGCCCACCGCGTCGGCATCACGCTATCGGTGTGCGCCATGGGCATCGGCCTGGCCTTCCTGGCCTGGATCCTGGGCACATTGCTGTACAACGGCTTCGGCGCCCTGGCCGGCACCCTGTTCACGAATGACACCCCGGCCCCGGGCACCCCGGGCGGGGGCCTGCGCAACGCCATCGTCGGCTCGCTGATGATGGTCGGCCTGTCGACCCTGGTGAGCACCCCGATCGGCATCCTGGCCGGCATCTACCTGGCAGAGTACGGCGAGAACAACAAGTTCGCCCAGATCACCCGCTTCGTGACCGACATCATGCTGTCGGCCCCGTCGATCGTGATCGGCCTGTTCGTGTATGCGATCTACGTCGCCAACGTCCAGCACTTCTCGGGCTATGCCGGCGCCATCGCGCTGTCCCTGATCGCGGTGCCGGTCGTGGTGCGCACCACCGACAATATGCTGCGCCTGGTGCCGTCGAGCCTGCTGGAAGCGGCCTACGCCCTCGGCGCGCCGCACTGGAAGGTGGCGATGACGGTGCGCCTGCGCGCCGTCAAGGCCGGCGTCGTGACCGGGGTGCTGCTGGCGATTGCCCGCGTGGCCGGCGAAACCGCGCCGCTGCTGTTCACCGCGCTGAACAACCAGTTCTACAGCCATGACATGAACGCGCCGCTGGCCAACCTGCCGGTCGTGATCTACCAGTTCGCGATGAGCCCGTACGACGACTGGCGTTCGCTGGCCTGGGGTGGTGCACTGCTCGTGACCGCTACCGTGCTGCTGCTGAACATCATTTCGCGCACCATGTTCGCCCAAAAAACTCCGCGTTAATCCGAATAACGTCGCACCCTGATAAAGACAAAGTGATGAACCAAGCCATGCTCAATACGACTCCGGCGCCGGCCGCCGCCAAAGCCAAGACGATCGAAATCCAGGGCCTGAACTTCTTTTACGGTAAAACGCAGAGCCTGAAAAATGTTTCGCTCGACATCCACGCCAAGCAGGTGACGGCCTTCATCGGCCCGTCGGGCTGCGGCAAGTCGACCCTGCTGCGCACGCTGAACCGGATGTACGACCTGTACCCGGGCCAGCGCGCCGAAGGCTCGATCATGTACCGCGGCCGCAACATCCTGGAGCCGGGTGTCGACGTCAACATGCTGCGCGCCAAGGTCGGCATGGTGTTCCAGAAGCCGACCCCGTTCCCGATGTCGATCTACGACAACATCGCCTTCGGCGTGCGCCTGTACGAAAACCTCTCCAAGGGCGAGATGGACGAGCGCGTGGAGTGGGCGCTGAAGAAGGCGGCGCTGTGGGAAGAAGCCAAGGATAAGCTGAACAAGAGCGGCCTGTCGCTGTCGGGCGGCCAGCAGCAGCGCCTGTGCATCGCACGCGGCGTGGCGGTGAAGCCTGATGTGTTGCTGCTGGACGAGCCGACCTCGGCGCTGGACCCGATCTCGACCGCCAAGATCGAAGAACTGATCAGCGAGCTGAAGCAGGATTACACGATCACCATCGTGACCCA
>DDKG01000016.1:21259-31703 GCA_002339265.1 Massilia sp. UBA2604
ATATTTGACGGAGAAGTTATGACAGGCGAGCATTCATCCAAGCAGTACGACCAGGAACTCGAGGGCATCCGTTCCCAGGTCTTGCTGATGGGCGGCATGGTGGAAACCCAGTTCGAGGAAGCGCTCGAGTGCTTCCGCATCGGCGACATCGCGCGCGCCGAGCGCGTGATGGCCGAGGACCAGGCCGTCAACCAGCTCGAAGTCTCGCTCGACGACGCCTGCAGCCACCTGATCGTGAAGCGCCAGCCGACCGCCAACGACCTGCGCACCGTGATGGCCACCATCAAGGTCATTACCGACCTGGAACGCATCGGCGACGAGGCGACCAAGGTCGCGCGCACTGCGAAAAGCCTGCACGAGCGCGGCGTGACGGGCTTTGCCCACTACGACATGATCCGCACGATCGCCAAGGCGACCTCGGAACTGCTGCACGATTCGCTGGACGCGTTCGCGCGCCTGGACGGCAAGCAGGCCTTGCAGATCATCGCCGGCGACGAAGTGGTCGACCACGAGTTCCGCACCATCCTGCGCAGCATGGTCACCTACATGATGGAAGACCCGCGCACGATCTCGTCGGCGCTGGACACCCTGTGGGTGGCGAAGGCGATCGAGCGCATCGGTGACCACGCGAAGAACATCGCCGAATACGTGATCTACGTGGTCGAAGGCCGCGACATCCGCCACAGCAAGGTGATCCTCGACGACCAGCCGGCGGCTTGAGCATGGCGGACAATACTTCCGTCCTGGTAGTCGAAGACGAGCCGGCGATCGTCGAGCTGGTGACCTATTCCCTGCGCGAGGCAGGGTGGGACATCCGCACCGCCGATACCACCGCCGGCGCCTGGGAGAGCATCAGCCGGGGCAAGCCCGACCTGCTGCTGCTGGACTGGATGCTGCCCGACCAGAGCGGCCTGCGCCTGTTGTCGCGCCTGCGCGCCGACCGCGACTTCCAGGACCTGCCGGTGATCATGCTGACCGCGAAGAGCATGGAAGAGGACAAGCTGGCGGGCCTGAACAACGGCGCCGACGACTACATCACCAAGCCATTCTCGCCGCGCGAGCTGCTGGCGCGTTCGCGCGCGCTGCTGCGCCGCAAATCGCCGCACCTGGCCGAGGCGCTGCTGCGCGCCGGCACGGTGACGCTCGATCCGAACAGCTGCACCGTGACGGTCGAGGGGCAGCAGATCGACATCGGCAATGCCGAGTACAAGCTGCTCAAGTACCTGATGGCCCATCGCGAGCGCGTGTTCTCGCGCGCCCAGCTGCTCGACAAGGTGTGGGGCGACCACGCCGTGATCGAGGAGCGCACGGTCGACGTGCACGTGCTGCGCCTGCGCAAGGCGCTGAAGAGCGCCGATGGCTTGATCCGCACCGTGCGCAGCGTCGGCTACATGCTGTCCGAAAAATAACGCGGTGTCGACGTCCTCGATGAATCCCAAGCTGTTGTTCTGGGTGCCGGCACTGCTGCGCACGGCGTTGTTGTTTGTCGCGGCCGGCCTGGTGTGGTGGTGGTTCGGCCCTGTGGCCGGGCTGGCGCTGGCGCTGGCCGGCATGGCGGTTGCGGTGTTCACCCAGCTGTCTTACCTGTACAAGCTGGGCGAGTGGCTGGACGAGCCGCACAGCACGCGCCTGCCGGACGGCTGGGGCGCCTGGACCGATGCTTTCGCCCGTTTATACCGGCTGCGGCGCGACGACGAACGCCATCAGGCCGAGCTGACCGAATGGCTGGCGCGCTTCCGCCAGGCGATGCACCTGCTGCCGGAAGGCGTGGCCATCATGGACGACGTGCTGTTCCTGGAATGGTGCAATCCGGCGGCCGAGCGTCACCTGGGCCTGACGATGGAGCGCGACAAGGGGCTGCGCGTGACCAACCTCGTGCGCCATCCGGACTTCATCGACTACATCGTGCTGGGCCGCTACGAACAGCCCCTGACCCTGTCGTTCCGCGGCCGCAAGCTGGAGTGCCGCATCATCCCCTTCGAGAACCGGCGCCAGATCCTGGTGACACACGACGCCACCGACACCGAGCGCATCGAAGCGATGCGACGCGACTTCATCGCCAACGCCTCGCACGAATTGCGCACGCCGCTGACGGTGATCGTGGGCTTCCTGGAGATCGCGATGTCCGATCCCGGCATCGACGTCACGACGCGGATGTCGCACCTGACCCTGATGACGGAGCAGGCGCACCGCATGCAGCGGCTGATCCAGGACATGCTGACCCTGTCGCGGCTGGAGTCGGATGAATATCCGCTGAAGCGCGAGCGGGTGGACGTGCGCAGCCTGATCGAGTCGATCGCGGCCGAGGCGCGCGCGCTGTCGGGCGGCCGGCACCAGATCGAGGTGGCGGTGGACGGCCCCGACGTGATGGGCAGCATGGAAGAACTGCGCAGCGCCTTCGCCAACCTGGCGTCGAACGCGGTGCGCTACTCGCCGAACGGCGGCACGATCCGCCTGTCCTGGACCCGCCGCGCCGATGCCTTGAGCTTCGCCGTGACCGACTGCGGCATCGGCATCGACCCCGAGCACATCCCGCGCCTGACCGAGCGTTTCTACCGCGTCGACAAGAGCCGTTCGCGCGAAACCCAGGGCACCGGCCTCGGCCTGGCAATCGTCAAGCACGTCCTGCTGCGCCACGGCGGCAAACTGACGATCACCTCGCAACCGGGCAAGGGCAGCACCTTCTCCGCCTCGCTCCCCAACACCTCGCTACCCGCCTGACCCCCCCTTCCAATTAGGGTCAGAGTCGAATTGTTTAACAACTTTGTGAAATACTGAGGGGCTCTGGTCTCGATACACGAGCCCCAATGCATTTTGCTCGAAGGATAATTAGGGTCAGAGTCGAATTAACGGCAATTCTGGAAAATTGCTCATTAATTCGACTCTGACCCTAATTAATTTTTAGGTCTCTCTTCGCTTTCGAGAAATTGTTCCGCTATGAACAATGTGCTCTCAGAAGAACTAACTGAAAAGCGTGCTTGAGAACAGTTGAGACTCCTGTTTTTGTTGCAAAACGCATTAGGGTCTGAGTTGAATTATTGGGCAATTTTTAAAGTTGTCAAACAATTCGACTCTGACCCTAATTATTTTTTCAGAAAGCTGTGACCGGGTAATAGTGGTCAGAGAAGATCAGTGAGCGGGAATGGGAAATTGCTCAACAATTCGACTCTGACCCTAATTATGGCTTTTAGGGGCGCAGGAGGAGGGTGGCGGTCAGCAGGGCTGCCGGGATGCCGATCCAGGCGGCTTGCATCACGCGGCGCGGGTGGTATTGCAGGAGCAGGGTGACGGTCCAGGCGGCGATCGACAGCACGCCGCACCATAGCACCGGGCCGATGTGCCAGCCGCTGGCGCCGATGCAGGCCATGAACGACAGCAGCAGGCCGAGCCAGCCCAGCGTGCGCAGGCGCAGGCGGGTGGCGGGGGAGGCTTCCTTGCCGCGGCCGTGGATGTCGGCGTAGTGGCGGTCCATCGTGATGCTGGTCGCGGCGAAGCCGCTGAAGGCGAGGGCGGCGCCGCTCAGGATCAGGGCGCTCATGCGGCCTCCAGTGGGGTGGGTTGCGCGGCTTGCGCAGGCGACTTGGCCGCGGCCTGCTTCTTCGCCTTGCGGCCCAGCCACCAGGCGGCCCAACCGAGCAGCAGGCCAAGCAGCAGGACGACGATGTCGAAGGCGGCCACCGCACGCAGCGCCGGGCCGCCGAACAGCGTCACGCCCAGGTGGGTGTCGGTCGTCAGCGCGTTCAGCACCGGGATCGCGGCCAGCAGCACGGCGCCAACCGTCAGCTGGAAGCGCCACATCGCGCGCGTCGGACGGATCTGCGCCAGCAGCGCGGCCACGCCCCAGGCGATGAAGAAGACATTCGCCTCGGCATTCGTGCGGCTGGCCATCTCCACCGGCAGCAGGCGGTTGGCCCAGAAGTAGGCGGCGAAGGCGATCGGCAGGCCGGCGATGGCGCCGATATTCAGGGCGTCGACCAGGCGCACGCCGAAGCCGACCTTGCCGCCCTTGGCCAGCACCTTGGCATATTTCTGGCGCTCCTTCACGCCCCACAGCAGGGCCCCGGTGGCGACCATCGCGGTGCCGGCCAGGCCGCACACGAAGAACAGCGCGCGCAGCAGGGTGTCGGCGAAGTGCGCCACGTGCAGGCCATAGATCGCGGCGCGCGCGTCCAAGGTGGCGCTCATCGGCTCCGTCTCCGACAGCAGCGCGCCGCTGGCGCCGTCGAACGTCATCGATGGCTCGATGTTCGACAGCTGCTGGCCCGAAGGGCGATGCAGCGCGATGCGGGCGTTGGCGTCGTTCGGATTGCTCACCACGATGCGGGTCGGCGCCTGGCCCCAGGCGCGCTCGGCCTGCAGCAGCATCGGCGCGATGTCGGCCAGCGGCGCGAACTCCTTGGCCGGCTTCACGCGCTCGGCGTTCGGGAACACTTCCGCGAACATCGTATTCTGCTCGGACCCGTACAGCGCCTTGGTGGGCGCCTGCATGTACATGAACATCAGGGTCACCAGGCCGGTGTAGGTAATCATCAGGTGAAACGGCAGCGCCAGCACCGCGGTGGCATTGTGCGCGTCCAGCCACGAGCGCTGGCCTTTCTTTGGACGGAAGGTGAAGAAGTCCTTGAAGATGCGTTTATGGGTGATCACGCCGCTGACGATCGCCACCAGCATGGCCATGGCGGCGATGCCGACGATCCAGCGGCCCCAGATGGCGGACATGTAGTACAGGTCGAAGTGCAGGCGGTACAGGAACTCGCCGCCGCGGGTGTCGCGCGGCGCGGCGGTGTTCTCGCCGGTCATCGGATCGAGCGTGAAGTTCTGGGTGCGGAAGGCGGCGCGCCGCTCTTCGCGCGTCATGCCCTTTTTGGGCGGGTTGGTCCAGCTGGCGTAGATCAGCGGATTGCGCTCGTGCGGCAGGTCGAGGAACCAGGCGTTGGCGTTCGGCGCGCGCTGCTGCAGCTCGCGCACCGCGAGCGCGGCCGATTCGGCCGGCGTCACCCTGGACGGCGCATCGGCCGCCTTGTGCAGCTCGGGTTTCATCCAGAACGTGATCTCGTGCTTGTAGTAGGCGGCGGTGCCGCCCATGAACACCAGCAGCAGCAGCCAGCACACCAGCAGGCCGGACCAGGTGTGCACCCAGGCCATCGATTGGCGCAAGCCTTCTTTCATGACATGCTCCCGGCGATCCACAGGAGCGCGCCCAGCACGCCGCTTGCGGCCACCACGCCGATCCAGGCGCGCAGCGCGCTCGTGGTGGCGAACACCCACAGGATGACGCAGGTATAGACCACGAAGGAGAGCAGGGTGGCGAGGGTGACGGCATCGGCGCGCGGCAGCGGCAGCGCGACGGCAATCAGGGCGCTGGCGATCGCGGTCAGCACATAGCCGCCGCCGATGGCCGCGACCGCGCGTGCGGCCACGCCGCCGCGGTAGCGCCAGGTGAGGGTACTCATGGGGTTCGGGCCTTTCTATCTAAAACGGACGGCGCGGACGGCGATCAGTGCTCGGCGCCCGGCGCCAGTGCAGGGCCGGCGGCCAGCGCCGCGATGCCCTTCGGCTGCACCACGGTCAGCGAGGAGGTGTGGCTGGCGCTGGCGTACTGCACGCCGGCGCGCTTGCCGCCGGTCTTGTCGGTATGCGCGGTCTCCAGCACATAGGTGCCTTTCCATGGCAGGTCGAACTTCACCGCGCCGCTGGCGTCGGCCATGGCTTCCTTCGACCAGCCGCTCGGCACGGTGATCGCCACCTTCGCCTTCGGCAGCGGCTGGCCTTTATAAAACACCTTGAATTCGCCGGCCGTGCCGGTCGGGACGATGTCCAGCGCCAGCTTCGGCTGCTGCGCCGCGAAGCTGGTGGCCAGGCGCGCCGCCGGGATCCAGATGTGCTGGCGGGTTGTGCCGTCCTTGGTCGTTTCCCAGCCCGGATAGGCATTGTCTTCGGCGACGATCGCATCGCCCGCCGCCAGCCTGGCGCCGCCGACCACATAGCCCTTGGCCGTTTTCTCGAGCTTGAGTTCGGTCTCGCCCGAGGCCTTGAGCAGGGTCGCGCGCAGCGCGACGAACTTGTCCAGCAGGCCCGGCGTGGTCTCGCGCTGGTTCAGGCCGAACTCGCCGAACTGCAGCTTCACCGTGTTGCCGTCCTGCTCCAGCCAGACGTGGTGGGCCTGGGCAGTGGGTGCGATTGCAGCAAGAGCGACGAGCGAGGAGAGCAGCAGTTTCTTCATGGTCTTTATTCTCTTTTAAGAGGTTTATTTAATTGGATGATGCCTGGGTATGGGCCGAAGAAAGCATGTCTCTTTTGGCGGATGCATCGAATATGTGCATTGCATCAACACTTGAACACGAATTATAATGCGAATCATTCTCATTTCAAAACAATTTCAAGGAGTAGTGATGCTGCGCCCAGTGCCGTCCGTTGTATCCCATCCAACGCCTGTCGCCCGTCTGGTGCGCCAGGCAACCGCACTGTGCGCCAGCGCCGCACTGTTGTCGCCGCTGGTCGCGATGGCCGCCGCGCCCGAGGCGCCGGAAGAAGCGGCAATGGAAGCCATCCCTACCGTCAACGTCACCGGCAAGCACGACGCCACCGAAAATACCAAATCCTTCACCACCCGCTCCTCGACCCTGTTCAAGGGCGAAATGGACATCCGCGACACGCCGCAACCGGTGACCGTCATCACCAGCCAGTATATGGAAGAGCGCAATATGCTCGACCTGACCGATGTGCTCAACAATACCGCGGGCATCACGATCGACTACACCGACAGCGAGCGCATCGGCTACAACTCACGCGGCTTCTCGATCGACTCGATGCAGATCGATGGCCTGAACTACACCCAATCCGGGGCGCCCTACATCCAGCCCGACACGGCCGTCCTGGACCGGGTCGAACTGCTGCGCGGCGCGGCAGGCATGCTGCGCGGTTCGGGCAATCCGTCGGCCACCGTGAACATGGTGCGTAAACTCCCGACCCGTGCGTTTCAGGCGTCGGGCGGCCTGACGGTCGGCTCGTGGGATCGGCGCCGGGTCGAGGTGGATGTGTCGAGCCCACTCAATGCGAGCGGGTCGGTGCGTGGCCGGGTGGTGGCGGTCAAGGACAAGAAAGACCTGTTCCAGAATGGGCGCGAAGAAGACCGCGAAGTGCTGTACGGCGTGGTCCAGGCCGACCTGACGCCGCGCACCACGGTCAGCGCCTGGCTGCAGCATACCGACCTCGATGCCACCGGCGCCTGGGGCGGTATCCCGGGCAACTTCGACGGTTCTTCGCTGAACATGCCGATCGATACCTTCCTGGGCGCCAGCTGGAACCGCTGGAACCGCTACAACGACCAGGCCCAGGTCGGCATCGAGCACCGTTTCGACAATGGCTGGAATGTGCGTGCGAATGCCGGCTATTTCGCGATGCGTCTCAAGACCAACGGCTTCAAGCAAAGCTACATGTCGCGCACCAGCACCACGAATCCCTATCTGATGGACATCACGACGTCGCAGTACACCGGCGACGACGTCCGCCAGCAGGCTTTGAGCATCGTCGCGGATGGTCCGCTCACCCTGTTCGGACGCAAGCATACGCTGGTGGTCGGCGCCGAGCGCACCTACTACCGGGCGATCGGCACCTATGGCGTTGGCAACCTGTTCAAGGAAACCATCGATATTCGGACCTTCGATCCGACCTCGAGCTACCTGGAGCGCGAGGTGAAGACGATGCCGGCCGGCGGCATGCCGCCGAACGTGAACATCAACAACGGCGTCTTCGCGACGGCGCGCTTCTCGCTGGCCGACCCGCTGGCACTCCTGGTCGGCGCCCGCCTGAGCTGGTACGAAAACGAGAACCGCGCCAATGGCAGCGGCTACAAGGTGACCCGCGAAACCACGCCGTACCTGGGCCTTGTCTATGACTTGACGAACGAGATCAGCGCCTACGCCAGCTATACCGAGATCTTCCAGCCGCAGAGTGCGCGTGGGGCCGACGGCAACGTGTTCAAGCCGATTACCGGCGAAGACATCGAAGTGGGCCTGAAAGGGGAGTTCTTCGGTGGCCGCCTCAATGCATCGGCAGGCCTGTTCCAGATCGAAAACGTCGGCCGCCCGATCGACGATATCTCGTCGCCCAATCCCTGCCCACCGGTGTACCCGGCCGGCTATTGCCGCATCGCCGGCGGCAAGCAGCGCAGCGAGGGCCTGGAAGCCGAGGTGTCTGGCGAGATCTTGCCTGGCTGGCAGTTGATGGCCGGTTACACTAATACCCGCACCAAGTACGTACGGGATACGGCCGCTAATACCGGCCAGCCGCTGCGCAGCATCGATCCGAAACACGAGCTGAATCTGTTTACCAGCTATAGCCCGAACCGCTTCGGCCCGGGCTGGACGGTCGGCGGCGGTGTGAACACGCAAAGCGATTCGTATGTGCGCGGCGGCGCCCTGACCGCCACCCAGGGCGGCTACACCGTCGCCAATGCGATGGTCGCCTACCGCTTCACGGACAAGCTGTCGGTGCAGGCCAACGTCAACAATCTGTTCGACAAGGTCTACTACAAGAAGTTCGGTCCGACCGGCCTGGCCTGGTACTACGGCGATCCACGCAATGTGTCGGTAAGCCTGCGCGGCAGCTTGTAAGCCAAGTCTGATCCTGCCGCAGACCCGCAAACCAAGTTCGGCGCGTCGTTCCCGCGGAGGCGGGAACCCAAGTTGCATGCGTCGAGACTGCGTTTGATAATGGCGATGACGCACAGGGCTTGGGTTCCCGCCTGCGCGGGAACGACGTGCTGGCGCTGCTG
Organism: Massilia sp. UBA2604; assembly: GCA_002339265.1. Taxonomy (GTDB): domain Bacteria; phylum Pseudomonadota; class Gammaproteobacteria; order Burkholderiales; family Burkholderiaceae_D; genus Telluria. The sequence goes on from DDKG01000016.1 coordinate 30,036, forward strand.
GTTCAGGTGTGGACGGGAACGAGCCGGGGTACAATCCTCGCCTCGTTCATTTCGGCACATTCCATGCTCTCTCGTCGTACCTCTCTCGCGGCCTGCGCCGCACTGCTCTTGAGCGCTTGCGGCAGCACGCCGGTCCAGACCCCGGTCCCGGCCGCCCCGGCCGTCGCCACCCCAGCGGCGGCGCCCCTGCCTCCGAAAAAAATCCGCATCGGCCTGGCCCTTGGTGGCGGCGCCGCGCGCGGCTTCGCCCATATCGGCGTGATCAAGGCCCTCGAGGCCCAGGGCATCTATCCGGAGATCGTGGTCGGCACCAGCGCCGGTTCGGTGGTCGGGTCGCTGTATGCCTCCGGCCTGAACGGCTTCGCGCTGCAAAAGACGGCGTTGACGATGGACGAGGCGACCATTTCGGACTGGGCCATGCCGTGGCTCAGCAAATCGAGCGGCCTGCTCAAGGGCGAGGCGCTGCAGAACTATGTGAACAAGGCGATCGGCAATGTGCCGATGGAAAAGCTGAAACTGCGCTTCGGCGCCGTCGCCACCGATTTGAAAACCGGCCAGCCGATCCTGTTCAACCGCGGCAATACCGGCATGGCGGTGCGCGCATCGTCGGCTGTGCCGAGCGTGTTCCAGCCGGTGAAAATCGGCAACAAGGAATATGTCGATGGCGGCCTGGTAGCGCCGGTGCCGGTGCGTTACGTGCGCGAGATGGGCGCCGATTTCATTATCGCGGTCAACATCTCGAGCGCCACCGAGGGCGCGGCCACGGCCAGCTCGCTCGACGTGCTGATGCAGACCTTCAGCATCATGGGTCAGCGCCTGAACCATTTTGAATTGAAGGACGCCGACATTGTCATCACGCCGGCGCTCGGCAATATGGGATCGAGCGATTTCGGCGGGCGCAACCTGGCCATCCTGGCCGGCGAGCAGGCCGCGGCCGCGGTCATGCCGCAAATCAAGGCCAAGCTGAAGCTCAAGCAACAAGTATCGCAACCTGCATCACAAGGAAAACCATGAACACCAAACCCTACCTGACCCTGGCTGACGTCAAGAAAATCGGCGCCGCCGCCGAAGCCGAGGCCGTGCAAAACGGCTGGGCCGTGTCGATCGCGATCGTCGACGACGGCGGCCACCTGCTGTGGCAGCAGCGCCTGGACGGCGCGCCGCCGGTGTCCTCGTACATCGCCCCGGCCAAGGCCAATACCGCCGCCCTCGGCCGCCGCGAATCGAAGATCTATGAAGACGTGGTTAACAATGGCCGCATGTCCTTCCTGAGCGCACCGAAGCTGGAAGGCATGCTCGAAGGCGGCGTGCCGGTGATCGTCGACGGTCACGTGATCGGCGCCGTCGGCGTCTCGGGCGTCAAGTCGGAACAGGACGTGCAGATCGCCCGGGCCGGTATCGCCGCTCTCGGCGCTTGACGACAGTCTGCGGGCGCGATGTTGCGCCCGCAACATTAGTTTCAGCAGGGCAGGGTAGCGGCACGGCGTGTCGTTTTCAGTAAATTTGCCATCGGGTATGTGGCGCCGTCGCATTGCCGAATGTCGGACTACGCGCTATAATTCGGAAGTTTATCTAATTCAAACTTAGCCGTAGCGCATACCCACCATCCCTCATTCAACATGACCTCCAACACCGGGCGGCTTCACTGCGCCCAGGACAGTTGGATGT
>DDKG01000249.1 GCA_002339265.1 Massilia sp. UBA2604
TGTTCGTCAGCAGCAGAGGAATGAGATTATGCCGTTGCTGCTGAGCTTCGTCAACACCTAATTTTTCAGTTTTGTGACGAAACCGCGTCGCTGCGGATGAAGTCGACGAAGGCCCGCAGCGGCGCCGGCACCAGCCGGCGGCCGGAATAGTAGAGATAAGGGCCCGAGAACTGCGTCCACCACGGCTGCAGCACGGGTTGCAACAGCCCGCGCTCGACATACGGCTTCAGCCAGTCCTCGAACAGATAGATCACACCCAGACCCTGCACCGCTGAATCGATCGCCAGGTCCAGCGCTCCGCCTATCTGCACCAGCAACTGCCCATTCGGCTCGATGGTCACCGTCTCGCCTTCGCGTTCGAACACCCAGTCGACCATCGCACCACTGGCAAAGCGCGCCCGGATGCATGCGCCAGGCGCCAGTTCGCGCGGATGCGCGGGCGCTCCATGCCGGGCCAGCCAGGCTGGAGACGCCGCGGCCGCCATGCGCTGGGTGCGCGGGCCGATCGGCACGGCGATCATGTCCTGTTCCAGCCGCTCCTCGTAGCGGATGCCGGCATCGCAGCCCGCCGCAAGCACATCGACGAAGCTTTCCTCCGCCACCACCTCCAGCCGAATCTCCGGATACCGCGCGAGGAAAGCCGGCACGATGGCCGGCAGCACCAGGCGCGCCGCACTCATCGAGACATTCAGCCGCAAGGTGCCAGTCGGCGTGTCGCGAAAACCATTGACCACGTCCAGGGCGCTGTCGATCTCGCTCCATACCGGATCCAGGCGCGCCAGCAGGCTGCTGCCGGCCTCGGTCGGCGCCACGCTGCGTGTCGTCCGGTTCAGCAGGCGCACACCCAGGCGCGCCTCCAGGCGCCGGACCGCTTCGCTCAGCCCGGATGCGCTACCGTCGGTGGCGCGCGCCGCCTCCCGAAAGCCGCCGGCGCGTGCAACCGCGACAAAGGCCGACAGATCCCCTAGTTCGATTTTCATTGTTCGTTTTTTCGTACAGCTCGTGTGGATTTCACCCGATTGTCACACAGATCAGCGCGATTTATCTTGATCGCACCAACCCAACAAGGAGCGACACCATGACCACCACGATCGATCAAGCCGGCACCTACACCCTCGGCAACCGCACGGTCCGCCGCCTCGGCTACGGCGCCATGCAACTGGCCGGCCCCAATGCCTTCGGCCCGCCCAAGGATGCGGCCGTCGCACGTGCGGTGCTGCGCGAGGCGCTGGAACTCGGCGTCAACCACATCGACACCTCGGATTTCTACGGCCCCCACGTCACCAACCAGCTGATACGCGAAGCGCTCCACCCCTACCGCGAGGAACTGGTCATCGTCACCAAGGTCAGCGCGCGGCGCGGCGCCAATGGCAGCTGGCTGCCGGCCTTCTCGGCGCCCGAGCTGGAACAGGCCGTGCACGACAACCTGCGCAACCTGGGCCTGGATACATTGGAGGTGGTCAATCTGCGCGCCATGTTCGATCCCTACAAGCCAGCCGAGGGCTCGCTCGAACCCCAACTGGCCACACTCGCCGAGCTGCGCCGGCGCGGCCTGATCCAGCACATCGGCCTGAGTAACGTCACCCAGCGCCAGCTCGAGGAAGCGCAGCGCATCATGCCGATCGCCTGCGTCCAGAATATGTATAACCTGGTCCACCGCCATGACGAAGCCATGATCGATGCGCTGGCAAGCCAGGACATCCCTTATGTGCCGTTCTTCCCGCTCGGCGGCTTCACGCCGCTGCAGTCGAGCTCCCTGTCCGCCGTCGCGGCGCGGCTCGGCGCCACCCCGATGCAGGTGGCGATTGCCTGGCTGCTGCAGCGCTCGCCAAACATCCTGCTGATCCCCGGCACGTCGTCGCCGGTCCACCTGCGCGAAAACCTGGCTGCAGCCCAGCTCCTGCTGCCGGACGACGCCCTGGCGCAACTGGACGCGATCGCTACTCCCGCAGCGTGACCGTCGTGTAATTGGGGTCGGCCCGGATTTTCTCCGGCGTGAAGGGAAGGATGGGCCACTCCTTGCGCGAATACACCATGGTCTGGTCGGCATACCAGGGCGACCTTGGGTCGGTCGACTGGCCATAGGTCAGCATGGCTTGGGCCACCGGCCCTTGCTCGTCGAAGGTGACGGTCTGAATATAGCTTTGCCCCCAGTGCGCGCCGACATAGCCCTGCGCCGTCAATCCACTGCGCATGGTCAGCGAGCCATAGGTTCCTTCCTGATTGCCATTGCCGCCATGCAGGGGAATGCGCACGCCGTTGCGCGGCTCGACCTGGTAGTCGCCCAGCCGGCCGTCGAACGGCACGCCGAGCGACTGCAGCTTGTCGGCCGCGCCACGCAGCGCCGCCAGCATCGCCGGCATCGCCGCTGGCGCCACCCCGGACGGCGTATTCACCGGGTCGGCCGGGTCGAAGGGCGTCGCCCACTTGTTCGGAATCGCCGATGCCACGCTCCAGAATTCGCGGAACAGCACCGCGCCGCGGCTGTCGAGATCGGCGCGGCGATCCCAGCCCTGGAGCGCCGTGCAGGCGCGCCTCACCAGCGCATCGTTCGCGGCCGCACAGACCGGTAGCAGTTCAGGCAACACCAGCTCGGCCGCATACACGCGGTTCGAGAACGCCAGCGCCTGCATATCGCCGAGGGTCAGCTTGCTGCGCTGAGCCAGTAGATCCTCCACCTGGCGGAAACCGATCCGCGTACGCAGGCTCTGCTCGATATTCGTCCGCCCATACAGCGGCGAATAGCCCAGCGGCGCCGGCCCGGTCAGCAAGGCCTTCGGATTGGTCAACCAATAACTGTCGTTCGAATTGCCGACGTAATCGGTGCGCATCATCCACGGCGCAGTGGCCGGAGAATAAATGCCGGGCGGCGCACCCGGGTCCTGGCCCCAGCTGCAGCTGCTGCGCGACCCGTCGAACAGCAGCGCCGCCTGCAGCAACAGGCAGCCATTGGCGAATTTGTCGGCATTCATATGCGGCACCACGCTGGCGTCCGCATACAAGGTATTGCCTTCGCGGTCGGCCGCGACCGTATTCACCCACGGCAGGCCCACCACCTTGTCCAGCGAGTCCTTGAGCGCGCGCACATTGCCGGCAGTACCGATGCCCAGCCATTGCTCGAGCAGGCGCGTATTGCTGCGGTTCGGGTCGGCCAGCACATAGGCCGCCTCCGCCGTCCACGTCATGCCCGCCGCCGGCCGGCTGATGACAGGCCCTTGATGACTGAAATAGAAGGTCTTGCTGCGCCGACCGACCAGCCCATCCGGCAGTAGCGCATCGACGTGGACCGTCTTCGACGTCATCCTGCGCCGCTCGCCGTCATATAAATAGGTGGTGCCGCTGGTGTCGGCGGGGTCCAGCGCCAGCCGGAAGGTGGTGAAATGATAGGCAAACGTCACAGTGTGGCTCCACGCCAGGTCGCGGTTGAAGCCGATGACCACGGCCGGGATGCCGCCGATGATCACGCCCATCGCGTCATAGCGTCCCGGCACGGTCAGATGGGCCTGGTAGAAGCGGTCGGTCGTGGTCCAGGGGTAGTGCGGGTTGCCGAGCAACAGCCCCCGACCATTGGCGGACAAGTCCTTGCCCACCGCCAGAGCATTGCTGCCGAACCCTTGCCGGTTGAGCTGGTCCAGTTGCGCCACCAGCGACGAGGCATCGAGCTTGCGCGGCGCCCTCCTGGCCAGGCTCACGCTCGCGCCGGGAACCCGCCCGGCCGCGACGAAATCCCTGGCGAAGGCCTGGCCCGAGGCATGCAGCGCCTTTTCCGCCACCACCATATACATATCGTCGAGCGTCATCGCCCGCACCCATTTGGCGCCGGCGCAGGCGGCCGGCAACTTGTCGCCGGCCTCCTTGAGGTAGCGGTTATAGCCCTCGACGAAGCCTTCGAGCAGTTCGCGCGGCTCGGGTGCGCCGGCGGCATAGTTGGCGCGCAACTGCTCGATGTCGAGGTAGCCCTTGAAGAAGAAATCGCTCTCTTCATTGTTCAAATCCATGAAGCCGCTGCCGCCGCCATACTCGTCGCCCGTGCGCTGGCGCGGCCGCGCCTCGGCGCCGAAGAACAGCGAACGTTCGCCACGCACGGTCAACAGGGAATCGGCAAACATGCAGACATTATCCTGGGCATAGGCATAGGCCAGCCCATAGCCAAGACTGCGGAAATCGTCGGCGCGCACGTGCGGCACGCCATGTGTCGTACGCGCGAGTTCGACCTGGATACGAGAGACGGGCTCGGGCGGCGGCGGCGCAGGCTTGTCATCGTGGTCGCTGCTGCAGGCGCCCAGCGCCAGCGCAACCATCGAGACCATGAGGAACCGGACCGCAGGGACAGGAGGCTTCATGAAGGGGTGCTTTCTGCGGCCACGGCCGCATGGATGACGGAACGAAGGGCAATAGATGCAACAACTTTAATCCTAAAGTAGTGCCCACACACCATCACTTACGCGTAAATTCTCAAAATGGATGAGTTTTACGCAACACCACCGCTTTGCTAGCCCGGAAAGCAAAAAAGCCCACCAGACAATCTGGTGGGCTTCTCTCTATTGAATAGCCTGACGATAAACTACTTTCACACTGGTTGCAGCACTATCATCGTCGCAATGTCGTTTCACGGTCCTGTTCGGGATGGGGAGGGGTGGTACCGACTTGCTATGGTCATCAGGCATAACTTGCTGGAAAACTGTTCCTCTACTGGGCAACAGGCTTCCTGAATTCCGGCGTGCATCATATCAAATAAATCCTCCATGCACCAGCGTTATCGGGGCAGCGATCAAAAACGCGGCAAACGGCGCACCTCGCCGTTCTTCATCCCCGCCTGGCGGATCGCGGCCCGCAGTGCGTCGATGCGCGCTCCCATCGATGGATGCGAAGCGAGGTAGTGCATGAGCGCCGGCTCATCGCCCTCCTCCCGCTGCAAGGTCTCGAAGAATTCGGTAGCGCCGCCTGCATGTCCGTAATGGCACTGCAGGATGCCGAGCGCCTTGCCGTCCGCCGCGGCTTCGCGCCCACGTGAATAGCTGGACTCTCCCAGATGCTGGGCCGGCAGCAGCACACTGGCCGTCCCGGATCCGTCCCCTGTCAGCAAGGTGGCGGCCGCCACCAGCACCAGCCCCCGCCCGAACGCGCGCAGGTGATCGCGGTGCGCGAGGTGGGACAGCTCGTGGGCCAGCACGAACGCCATGCCGTTCTCGGAGCGCACGCTGTCGAACAACGCCGAATGCACGATGACCAGCCCGCCGGGCGCGACCATCGCATTCGGCGATGCCGAGCGCCTGACCCGCACCGTGACCGGCTCGCTCACCCCGGCGCACGCCTTCAGGTCATCCACCAGGGCCTGCGCCCACGCCTCATGCCTTGCCAGCGCGGCGTCGCCGGGAGGAGGCGTCCAGGCCACCAGTTGCGTCAGCCTGGCCTCGGTCGCCGGACTCATGCGCTCGACGACCACGTCGACCAGCCATCCCAGCGCCAGATACCCGGCGAAGATCGCCGCCGACAGCCCGGCCAGGATCAGCACGAAATCCTTCAATGGATGTTCGTGCGAGATATTGTCGTTATGCTCGGGCAGCGAAGCCTGGTATTTCATGCGGGTGCGGACTGCTCCACATAATAGATGGCGGTGCCATAGGCCAGCACCTCGACGCCGGTCACCTGGCGCGGCTGGCTGCCGGCCAGCGGCATGGTTTCCAGGCGAACGTTGACGATCTCATGGGCGCCGGGGCAGCTTTCCTTCAGGCGCAGCAGCGCTTCGCGCTTGGCCCGGTCGAGCAAGGATTCATAGGACTTGACCGATCCCCCCACGATCGAGCGCAAGGCCGAGGCCGCCTTCTTGAAATGGTCGACCGAGATGACCACGCTGCCCGTGACCAGCTCGCTGCGCGCCACCGGCTCCGTGCCCAGCAGGGTGCGCAGCGAGGTGGCGGGCAGGTGCACGAACGCTTTTTCGCGCTCGACAATGGAGCGGTAATGCCGGCGCTCGGCCATTCTTCCGAAGACATAGCCCAGCACGACGGGCACCGTCCAGAAAGCGATCAGAAAAAGGATTTCCATTACTCGACCGTCACCGCGGTGCCGTAGACATAGATCTCGGCGGCGCCGGCCGCCACCGACGAGGTCGAAAAGCGCACGTTGACGATCGCATTCGCGCCCATTTGCTGCGCCTGCGCCTTCATGCGCTCGGTGGCCTGCTCGCGCGATTCTTCCAGCAGCTCGGTATAGCCGCGCAGCTCGCCGCCGACCATATTCTTCAGACCCGCCATGATGTCCCGCCCGACGTGCTTGGAACGCACCGAGCTGCCGGAGACGACGCCGTGGCAGACCGTGATGTTCTTGCCGGGGATGGTTTCGATATTCGTGAGAAGCATGGTCGCATTCAAGTAAGAAAGAGTGGTCGATTGTAGACAGCAATCTTTATCACAAGCAATTCGCCGTGCATATACAGGTCGAAAGGCGTTCCCGGCGCAGTAAAATACCGCCTTCCGCCGCAAACCATCTCTTCCCCCACCATGACCATCCTGCTCTCGACCCTGAACGCCCGCTACACGCACGCCTCGCTCGGCCTGCGGTACCTGCTGGCCAATATGGGCCCGCTGCAAGAGCAGACGACGATCCAGGAATTCGTCATCGGCGCCAAGACCACCGACCTGGTCGAGCGCATCCTGGCGCACCAGCCGCGCATCGTCGGCTTCGGCGTCTATATCTGGAACGTGGAAGAGACCACCCGCCTGGTGGCCATGCTCAAGCGCGTGGCGCCGCAGGTGACCGTCATCCTGGGCGGCCCGGAAGTCTCGCACGAGACGAATGAACAAGAAATCGTCAAGCTGGCCGACTACGTCGTCACCGGCTGGGGCGACGTCACCTTCCCCAAGCTGTGCCGCGAAATCCTGGATGGTCCCAAGCCGATCATGAAGGTGCATGCGGGCGTGCAGCCGCCGATGGAAGACATCGTGCTGCCCTACTCTTTATATAGTGAAGACGACATCGCCCACCGCACCCTGTACGTGGAAGCCTCGCGCGGCTGCCCGTTCAAGTGCGAATTCTGCCTGTCTTCGCTGGACAAGACGGCCTGGCCCTTCCCGCTGGACGCCTTCCTGGCCGAGATGGAAGCGATGTACGTCAAGGGTGCGCGCCTGTTCAAGTTCGTCGACCGCACCTTCAACCTGAACGTCAAGACCAGCCTGCGCATCATGCAGTTCTTCCTCGACAAGATCGAGGCCAACCCGGACGACCCGGTGTATGCCCACTTCGAGCTGGTGCCCGACCACCTGCCGGAGGCGCTGAAGGAAACGATCGCCAAATTCCCGGCCGGCGCGCTGCAGTTCGAGATCGGCATCCAGAGCTTCAACCCGGAAGTGCAATCCCTGGTCAGCCGCCGCCAGAACAACGAGAAGGCGGCCGAGAACATCCGCTGGCTGACGCAGCACTCCACCGCCCACCTGCACGTGGACCTGATTGCCGGCCTGCCGAGCGAGGACGTGGCCAGCTTCGCGCGCGGCTTCGACCACCTGGTGAGCCTGGGCGCCGAAGAGATCCAGTTCGGCATCCTCAAGCGCCTGCGCGGCACGCCGATCATCCGCCATACCCAGGAATTCGGCATGGTCTACGATCCCTACCCGCCCTACACGGTCCTGGCGACGAACAGGATCGACTTCGCCACCATGCAGCGCCTGGTGCGCTTTGCCCGCTACTGGGACCTGGTGGCCAACTCGGGCCGCTTCGCCAACACCATTCCGGTGCTGCTGGGCGAGACGCCGTTCGACAACTTCATGGCCTTCTCGGACTGGATCTATGCCCATACCGACGCCACCCACCGCATCGCGCTGGACCGCCTGGCCAAGCTGGTGGCCCAGTGGCTGCAGAGGTGCGGCATGGATGCCGGCGAGGCCGCGGCGCTGCTGGCCAGCGACTATGCCGGCAAGGTCGACGCCCCGGCCCGCCCCGTGAAACAGCCGTCGGATGCGCCGAAGGCGGTCGCCCCGGCGCGCCAGGTGCGTCATCTGGCGGCCTGACACGCAACCGTATCGTGGCTGGCAACACTCACGATTCTCTTTTACACTGGCGCAATGCGGATTGAAAATGCGCCAACATTAACCATTCAACAGTCCGGCCAGGGTGCCGGCCAATCCGTCATTGCCGAGGGAGTCTGGCAAGTCCACGGCCTGTCGCAGCGCGGCGTCCTCAAGGGCATCACGCGCCAGCTGGCCGGCCTGAAGGACAAGGGCGCCTGCGAATGGGACCTCTCCGGCATCGAAAGCCTCGACCACATCGGCGCCCAGATGTTCTGGAATACCTGGAACAAGGAGCGTCCCAAGCGCCTCAAGCTCGACCCGCGCCAGGAAGACCTGTTCAGGCGCATCGAGGAGGCCAGCCACATCAAGCTGCCGCGCCACCGGACGAGCCCCTTCCACTGGGTGATCGTGCTCGGCGCCGGCATCCTGGACTTCTTCGAGCACCTGCGCAGCTTCATCGGCCTGATCGGGATCGTGATCCAGGACCTGGGCCGCTTCCTGCGCCGCCCCCAGACCGGGCCGTGGCGAGAAATCTCGGCCAATATCTATCACTCCGGCTTCCAGGCGCTGGGCATCACGGCCATGGTCGGCTTCCTGATCGGGATCGTGCTGTCTTACCTGTCGTCGCAGCAGCTGCGCATGTTTGGCGGCGACGCCTATCTGGTTAACATCCTCGGCATGGCGGTGATCCGCGAACTGGGGCCCTTGCTGGCCGCGATCCTGGTCGCCGGCCGCTCCGGCTCCTCGATCACCGCCCAGCTGGGCGTGATGCGGGTGACCGAAGAACTCGACGCCATGCTGGTGATGGGCGTGTCGCATGGCTATCGCCTGATCATGCCCAAGGTGATCGCGCTGGCCATCTCGATGCCGCTCTTGGTGGTCTGGACCGACGCCATGGCCCTGCTGGGCGGCATGGTCTCGGCCAAGATCGAGATGGGCATGTCGTTCCGCTACTTCCTGCAAAAGCTGCCGGATGCGGTGCCGTTCGTGAACTACACCATTGGCCTCCTCAAGGGCGCGACCTTCGGCGTGCTGATCGCGCTGATCGCCTGCCACTTTGGCCTGCGCATCAAGCCCAATACCGAGAGCCTGGGCCGCGGCACCACCACCTCGGTGGTCACCGCGATCACGGTGGTGATCCTGGCCGACGCGGTGTACGCCATCATCTTCAGCGGGACGGGCTTCTGATGCCGGGAACCAGCAAACAGCGCAAACAGGAACTGAACCTGCGCCCCGACGAGGAAGTCGGCGCGCCGGTGGTCCAGATCCGCAACCTGTGGACCAAGTTCGGCCGCACGGTGGTGCACCAGGACCTGAACCTCGAGATCTACAGCGGCGAGATCCTCACCATCGTCGGCGGCTCGGGCACCGGCAAGACCGTGCTGCTGCGCCAGATGCTGGGCCTCGAGCGGCCGTCGCAGGGCAGCGTGCACGTGTTCGGCGAGGACATCAGCGCGGCCTCGCCCACGCAGCTGCAGCGCATGCGCAACCACTGGGGCATGCTGTTCCAGCAGGGCGCCCTGTACTCGGCGCTGAGCGTGTTCGACAACATCGCCCTGCCGATGCGCGAACTGCGCTCGCTGCCCGAGGACGTGATCCGCGACGCCGTGCTGCTCAAGATGAATATGGTGGGGCTCGGTCCGGAACACGCCAACAAGATGCCGGCCGACCTGTCGGGCGGGATGGTCAAGCGCGCCGCGCTGGCGCGCGCGCTGGCCCTGGAGCCTCAGTTGTTATTTCTGGACGAACCGACCGCCGGGCTGGACCCCGACCTGTCGGATGCCTTCGTCACCCTGATCCAGACCCTGCACCGCGAGCTGAAGCTCACGGTGGTGATGGTCACGCACGACCTGGATACCCTGTTCGCGCTGTCTTCGCGCATCGCGGTGCTGGCCGAGAAGCACGTGCTGGCGGTGGGACCGTCATGCGACGTGCTGCAGGTGGAGCATCCCTTCATCAAACACTTTTTCCTGGGCCCGCGCGGCCAGCGGGCGCTGGAAGTGCTCGACGAGCGCCAGGCCCAGCATGAATCGGAGAATCGATAGTTATGGAAAACAGGTCACATGCCCTGATGACCGGCGTCTTCACGATCGCGCTGCTGGTGGCGACGGTCCTGATCGGCCTCTGGTTCAACCGCGACAAGACCGAGCTGGTGCCCTACGAGATCGTCACCACCCAGTCGATCCCCGGCCTGAACCCGCAAGCCACGGTGCGCTACCGCGGGCTGGAAGTCGGACGCGTCGACGAGATCGTGTTCGACCCGCGCGTCACCGGCCAGATCCTGATCAAGCTGTCGGTGGACGCCGCCTCGCCGATCACCAGCACCACCTTCGCCACCCTCGGCTACCAGGGCGTCACCGGCATCGCCTTCATCCAGCTCGACGACGAGCGCACCGGTTCGCCGCGGCTGCAGACCGGGGGCGACCGCATTGCCCGCATCCCGCTGCGTCCGGGCCTGCTCGACCAGCTCGAAGACCGCGGCCTGGCGATCCTCGAGAAGGCCGAGAAGGTCACCGCCAGCCTCGACGAGCTGCTGAGCGAAGATAACCGCAGCAAGATGATCGGCGCTTTCGAGAGCGTCGAGCGCGCCGCCGACGCCTATGCGGCCATTCCGCAGCGCCTCGATCCCGTCATCGACCAGTTACCCGGCCTGATGGCGAAGGTCAACCGCAGCATGGACTCGGTCGACACCCTGGCCAACAGCGCCACCTCGATGACCCGCAACTACGACCAGCTGGCGACCCGCCTGCAGGCGCCGGACGGCCCGATCGAGCGCCTGAACACCACCATCGGCGCGCTCGGCGCCGCCACCAGCCACCTGGAGCTGGAGACGCTACCGCACGTGGTGCAGATGACCGACGAGGCGCGCGCCTCGCTGCGCGCGGTGCGGCGCACCGCCAACTCGTTCTCCGATCGCCCGCAAAGCATCCTGTTCGGCACCCCGGGCGACGCGCCCGGCCCCGGCGAGCCGGGCTTCGCGCCACCGACCAAATGAGGACCACCGTGAATCGTCAATTCCATCGCCTGCCCGCCGCCCTGATCCTGGCCTGTTCCCTGCTGCTGGCCGGCTGCGCCAGCAAGGAGCGCGCCTCGAATACACTCTTCGATTTCGGCCCCATGACACCTGCAACCACTGCCGCCGCCGCGCCGAAGCCGGCCGCCATCGTGGTGATGGACGTCACCGGCCCGGCCACCTTCGATACCGAGCGCATGTTCTACCGCCTGAACTACGCCGACGCCCAGCAGGCGCGCACCTATGCCAACAGCCGCTGGAGCGCGACCCCGGTCAACCTGGTCACCCAGCGCATCAAGGCGCGCCTGGCGCAGTCGGGCATCAAGGTGCTGTCGGCCACCGACGCCGCCACCGGGGTGCCGATCCTGCGCATCGAGATCGACGATTTCGTGCACGCCTTCGCCAACGCCGGCCAGAGCGAAGGCCAGATCATGCTGCGCGCCTCGGTGTTCCAGGAACACCGCCTGGTCGACCAGCGCAGCTTCCACCGTAACGCCCCCGCGCCGAGCCAGGACGCCGCCGGCGGCGCGGCGGCGCTGGCCGCCGGCACCGATGGGGTGGCGGCCGACCTCCTGGCCTGGCTGGCGTCCCTGGACATCCAAGGCAAATGACCGAAGCGGAAGTCCCTGCCGACGTCGCCGCCGGCCGTTCGCGCGGCTCGCCGATCGTGCGCGCGGCGCTGCTGGCCTACCTGCTCCTGATCGTCTACGCCAGCTGGTTCCCGTTCACCGGCTGGCGCGACAGCGGCATCTCGCCGCTGGCCTTCCTCAACCTGGTCAAGCAGCGCTACTGGACCGGCTTCGACGCCGGCGTCAACATCGCCGGCTACATCCCGTTCGGCATGCTGCTGGTGCTGTCGATGTATCCGCGCGTGCGCGGCGTGTGGGCGGTGCTGCTGGCCACCCTTGCCGGGCTGCTCACCACCGGCACGATGGAAGCCGTGCAGACCTACCTGCCCAGCCGCGTGCCGTCGAACCTGGACTTCGTCACCAATGCCGGCGGCTGCTTCATCGGCGCCATCCTCGGCGCGCTGTGGGCGCCCGGCCTGCTCGACCGCAGCCGCCTGTTCAAGCTGCGCCAGCGCTGGTTCGCGCCGCACGCGAGCCAGGGCCTGGTGCTGGTCGCCATCTGGCCGCTGGCCCAGATTTACCCGCAAAGTTACCTGTTCGGCCACGGCCAGGTGCTGCCGCTCCTGTCCGGCTGGATGTCGTCCTGGTTCGACACCGAGATCGACCTCGTGGGCCTGTTGCGTCCCGGCGACGACATCATGAGC
>DDKG01000261.1 GCA_002339265.1 Massilia sp. UBA2604
GGATGCCGATATCGCTGTAAATACTGGTATGCCGCCGCTTCTCGAGCAGGGTCGTGATGTAGCGGCGCAGCGCCCAGGCCTGGGCCGGATTGCCCTTCAGGAGCTGGGTCAGCGTGCGCACCGCCTGGGCCGGATCGTCCGCGTCCTGCCACACCCAGCGCTGGTGCGGACGCAGGTGGCAGACCAACTCGACCAGCAGGTCGATGTCGTCGCTGTAGGGATCGATCCGTTCGAGAGTAGCAAGCATGAAAACAATTTGTACTGGAAAGCCGTAGTGTACGCGACGAGGCCGGTAAATATGGTGTGGCAACGAACAGTAAGCCATCCATCGTGGCCGACCGGTCAACTGGACGGGGCGGGACCACAACCGATACACTGGGAGGGTTTATGTTCGAGAAGGCAAGCATGTACCTGACTTATTACAACGGCCAATGGGCCGAAGGTAACACCCCCCTGTATGGCGCGATGGACCACAGCCTGTGGCTGGGTTCGTCCGTGTTCGACGGCGCGCGCGCGATCCGCGGCAAGCTGCCCGATCTGCGTCCGCACCTGGAGCGCGTCATCGCCTCCGCCGAAAAACTGGGCCTGCGCTGCCCCCTGGGCGTGGACGAGATGGAAGCGCTGGTGCGCGAAGGCGTGGCCAAGTTTCCGGCGGACGCCGAGCTGTACATCCGTCCGCTGGTGTTCGGCTCCGAGGGCTTCCTGATTCCGGTGGCCGAAAAAAGCCAGTTCGCGCTGACCCTGTTCGACGCGCCGCTGCCGGCGTTCACCGGTTTCTCGGCCTGCCTGTCGACCATGCGTCGCCCGCAGCCGAACATGGCGCCGACCGATGCCAAGGCCTCGGCCCTGTACGCCAATTCGACCCGCGCGATGCGCGAAGCGAAAGAGCGCGGCTTCGACCAGGCCATCATGCTCGACGCCGAAGGCCACGTGGCCGAATTCGCGGCGTCGAACCTGTTCCTGGTGACGGAAGAGGGCAAGGTGGTGACGCCGGCGCTGAACGGCACCTTCCTGGCGGGGATCACCCGCGCGCGCGTGATGGCCTTGCTGGCCGAGGCGGGCGTGCAGGTCGAAGAGCGTAGCGTCAAGGCCACTGAACTGAATACCGCGCGCGAAATCTTCAGCACCGGTAACTACGGCAAGGTCACGCCTTGCACGCGTTACGAAGACCGCACGCTGGAAGCGGGGCCGGTTGCGCGCCAGGCGCGCGAGTTGTATCTGGCGTTTACCGAAGCGTGCTGATCATTCATCGTTAACCGCAAAACCGTCGTCCCCGCGAAGGCGGGGACCCAAGTTTGCTGGCGTAGCGATTGCATTGAACGTAGTGGCAGTGCATGAGACTTGGGTCCCCGCCTCCGCGGGGACGACGGTCTTGAAGCCAACAAAAAAAGGCCGGCATTGCCGGCCTTAGTCATTGGCGAAGGAGATCAGCCGCGCGCCGGTTCGGCGACGTAGATCTCGACGCGGCGGTTGCGTGCCTTGCCCGCGTTGTCGTTGTTCGAGGCGATCGGTTCGCGCGAGCCGCGGCCCTCGATGGTGATGCGGTTCGGGTTCACGCCGCGGCCGGCCAGGAAGTCGCGGGTGCGCGAGGCGCGGTCGACCGACAGCGGCTGGTTGATCGCGTCGCTGCCGGTGCTGTCGGTGTGGCCGATGATGACCACGTTGGTGTTCGGGTTCTCCTGCAGGGTCTGGGCGAAGCGCTGCAGGATCGGCTGGAAGTTGCTCTTGATGTCGGAGCGGCCGGTGTCGAACGAGATGTCGCTCGGGATTTCCAGCTTCAGGCGGTTGTCCTGGGTCTGGGTGACCTGCACGCCGGTGCCCTGGGTGGCCTGTTCCATCTGCTGCTTCTGCGCTTCCATGCGCTTGGACCAGATGTTTCCGATCACGGCGCCTGCGGCTGCGCCGATGGCGGCGCCGCCGGCAACGCGGCCACCGCCGCCGCCGCTGGTGGTGCCGCCGATCAGGCCGCCCAGGCCGGCGCCGATGCCGGCGCCGGTCGCGGTGCCGCGCTGGGTGGCGGACATGTCGGCGCAACCGGTGGCAGTCAGCGCGACGATGGCGATGGCGGCGGTCGTCTTGATGAAGTTTTTCTGCATAGTGGAACTCCTTAAGTAAAAAATCCGTTTCGTCGTCACGCCGTTACAGGCGCGACCGCGAAACGGATTGGGTGTTGCGACAAGCGTGGACTTGTCATTTTACTGCTATATGCCGCGTCCGCTGATCAGGCGCACCAGGATCATGATGACGGCGACGACGAGCAGGATGTGGATGAAGCCGCCGATGGTGTACGAGGTCACCAGGCCGAGCAGCCACAGGATAACGAGAACGACAGCGATGGTATACAACATGATGGTTTCTCCTCTACTGTTTGCGCCAGTTGCGCTGTGATTCCAGTATGTACTTGCCCACCGTTGTGCACCGTTCGATGGCGTACATTATGCGCAACTTTTTTGTTTGCGCAAGCCCGGAATCCAGCCCATCATGCCCACCAGGCCGGTGCAGCCGATCAGGCAGGTGAGCAGGCCGCCCGCGATCAGGAACACGATGTCCTGCGGCTGCAGATGCCCGTGTCCATCGGGCGCCGGTCCGGCCGACAGCAAGCCGAACAGAGTGAGTACGATTCCCCAGACGATGATGCCGATCCATGCCAGGCTGTTCATGCGCTTCTCCCACGGTTGATGGTGTCCCGCTTTTCGTTTCAGCGTGATTCGATTGTCGGGTCAGCTCATCCATATTTCCGTGCGTTGGCGCACATTGCACACAGGAAAAAGTTTGGCCGGGACGCTTGCGCAATCCCGGCCATGTGCTAGCCATGCAGCCTGCCTGAATCAATCCATCGGATTCAGGTCAGCGAACTCAGGCCACCGAGCGCAGCCGTCCCTTGACGATGCGCACGCGGTCGCCGCTGCGCCATTGCGGCTGGCTGTTCTGGCGGAAGGTGCGCAGGGTGCCGTCGTCCAGGCGCACGCGGATCTCGTAGCTGGTGGTGGCCTTCATATTGCCTTCGACCTGGTTGCCGACCACGGCGCCGCCGATCGCGCCGGCCGCGGTGGCCAGGGTGCGGCCATTGCCGCCGCCGACCTGGTTGCCCAGCAGGCCGCCGATGACGGCGCCGCCGGCCGCGCCCAGGCCGCTGCCTTCGGCGCGCTGGGTGACGGTGCGGACCGATTCCACGTTGCCGCAATTGGAGCACCAGTCGCGCTCATTGGCGGCGAGCTGGGTCGGTTTGGTTTCCTTGACCGGCGTCGCAGCGACTGGCGCGGCCACCGCGGGGGCGGCCTGGACCGGCACCGGCGAATAGGCCTGCTGCGGCGCCTGCTCCGCCGGCGCGAGCGGCGCGCCCGGATAGGCGGCGTAGCCCGGCGCTTGCTGGGGGACGTCTTGCGGCAGGGTGGAAGCCAGGGCCTGGCGGTCGGCTTCGGTCAGTTGGCGGCCGGCCGTGCCGCCGACCGACGACGGCAGCCAGCCCATGATGGCGGCGGTGCCCACCATGCAGAACAGCACGACGGCGGCGGCCGCCAGCAGCAGCAAGGGGTGGGTGCGGTTCTTGACGGGATTGTTTGGGGGCGTATTCATCTTTATTCCTTTCGTATGGCGTTGACGCCTCGGTACGAGGATTGTCGTCAGGAACAACCCGAGGTTCCGTGCGTCACCGTACATACTCGCTCAAGGGGCGGCGGTTACGCTGGCTGAAATTGTTTGCAAATGTATCTGGAATGGGGCGCTGTCGGCTTGCGCCGCGTACCGATTCTTACAATTTCTGAGGAAAGAATGAACTCTGCCGTCCCCCCGCCCGTCACCGAGTACAGCAGCAACCTGCTGCTGGCCGCGCTGCCGTCGCAAGAGATGGCGCGCATGCTGCCGATGCTGGACCAGGTCAGGGTGGAGGCAGGACAGGTGCTGTGCGAAGCCGGCGATCCGATCGAGCACATCTATTTTCCTCACGATTGTCTGCTGTCCCTGCTGGGCGTGGCCGAAGGGCGCATGACGCTCGAGGTCGGCCAGGTGGGGCGCGAAGGCATGCTGGGCGTGACAAGCGCGCTCGGCCACGACACGACCCAGGTGCGCGCCGTGGTCCAGCGCGCCGGCAACGCCAGCCGCATGGACGGCGCACGTTTTCGCAGCGAGGTCGAGCGCAATCCGGCGCTGCAGAAGGTGCTGTACCGGTACACCGACGCGCTGCTGGCGCAGGCGATCCAGATCGCCGTCTGCAGCCGCTTTCACGTGCTCGAGGCAAGGCTGGCGCGCTCGCTGCTGGTCACGCGCGATCGCCTGCAATCGGACAAATTCCACCTGACCCATGAATTCCTCGCGCACTCGCTCGGCGTGCGCCGCGTCGGCGTCACCAAGGCCGCCAGCGCGTTGCAGCAGCAGGGCCTGATCGACTACAGCCGCGGCAATATCGAGATCCTCGATCCCGAAGGGCTGACTGCGGCGGCCTGCAGCTGCTATGCCATCGTCAGGGAGGCTGGCGCCATGCCGGCCGCGAACGGCCACGCCGACTGAGCCCGCGGCGCAGTCGCTGCGCTGCGCGCCGCGCCGCTCCAGCATGCGGTCAGCGCACGATGCGCACGACGGCGTTCTCGGTCAGCACATACAGCACGCCCTGGTCGTCCACCGTCAGTCCGCCCAACAGGTTCAGGCTGCCGGGCAGGGGGCCGGTGACCAGGCCGCGCTGGCCGGTCCGGCCGGCGATGAGCTGCGCCTGACCGTCGGCGCCGATCTGCTGGACGATGGCCGGCAACAGATGGTCGGACGCCAGGTACAGCCTGCCGCTTGCGTCGACGGTCAACCGGCCTGCATGGCGCGCATCGACCCGGATGCTCGAGACCGCGCCATCCGCCGCGATCCTGAGCACTTCACCGTTGTTATTGGAGGCGAAGACCGCGCCCTGGCGGTCGGCGACGATATGCCAGGGCTGGCGCGTGCCGTCGTCGCGCGCCGTGGCGTAGACCGTCGTGACGATGCCGAGCGGGGTCACCTTGCGGATGCGGTTCTCGAGCGCGTCGGGGATGGCGTCCGGCGTGGCGCGCTGCGCATGGCAGTCGAGCAGGTAGAGGTTGCCGGCGCCATCGCGGGTGGCGTCGCAGATGTCGCCGAAGCCGGCCCGGTCGCCGCTGCCGTCGGTCCAGCGCGGCGTGGTGGGCGAGCCGGCGAGCGGGCGCAGCGCGCCGTCGCCGACCAGGTACAGCACCCGGTTGGCGACCCCGAGCAGGCTGCCGCCATGCGCCGCCGATCCCGGGAAGTAGGTGACCGGCTGCCCGTTCGCGTCCTTGGCGGGCAGGGACAAGGTGGTCACGACGCCGGCGCGCGTGATCTTGCGCACCTTGCCGTCCTGGACCGTGTACAGCGCGTCGCGGCCGTCGAAGGCGAGGCCCACCGCGTCGTCGCTGAAGCGCGCGGCCGCACCGGCGCCGTCGGCCATGCCGCGCTGCGCCGCCTGGCCGGCGACGGTGGCGACCGTCCCGTCGGGCGCCACCTTGCGCAGCGTATCGTTGGCGCTGTCGGCCACATAGACATGGCCGGCGCCGTCGGCGGCGATCCGTGCGTCGCAATACTGTTCGCTGCCGAACGCGGCGTCGGCGCCGCGGCCGTCCGTCGCGCCGCGGCGGGTGGGCGCGCCGGCCAGCAGGGCTACCTCGCCGGCCGCGTCGGCGCGGTACAGCGCGCAGTTGGCGAAGCCGAACAGCTGGCCGTTGCGGTCGGCCGCGATGACCATGGCGTCCAGCCGCGTATCCTGCCTGGCGCCGGTCGGCGTGACCTTGCGCACGGGGGCGCCGGCCACCGCGATCGCCAGATTGCCCGCCTGGTCGAAGGCCAGGCCGGTGGGGCTGTGCGCCACATACATCGGCTGTCCGTTCAGTTCGCCGACCACGTCGGACAGGGCGGCGGTGGCGGCGCGGTGGGTGCGCACCTCGCCGTTCGCGTCCACGGTGCGGATGGACGTGCCGTCGGCGACGTGCACCAGCCCCGCGGCGTCGATCGCCAGCGCCTGCGGTGAACTGAAGCGCGCGGCGGCGCCGATGCCGTCGGCCATGCCGGCCTCGCTGCCGCCGGCCAGCGTGGCCAGGGCGCCGTCCGGGCCGATGCGCACAATGCGGTGGTCGAGGATGCCGATCAGGTTGCCGGCCGCGTCGGCCGCCAGGGCGGCTGGCGCCTGGGCGCCGCGCCAGCGTGTCGTGACCGCTGTCGCGCCGTCGGCGCCCGCGGCCAGCCGGCGGACGGTGGCGCCGAAGTTGGCGACGTAGATGTCTCCGGCGCGGTCGATGGCCAGCGCGCCCGGCGCCTGCAGGCGTCCGACCGGGCCGTCCGCATCGCCTTCGCCTCCGGCGGCGCCGGCCAGCACCGAGATGCCGGGCGTGAGTCCGGCTGTTGGCGGAGCCGGAGTCGGGGCCGGGGCGGGAGGGGGAGCGGGCCCGGGATCGGAACCGCTGCCGCTGCCGCAGGCGACCAGGATCAGCGGGGCGGTGAGACAGGTTGCGAGGGAGCGCAGCGTCATGGAATGCCCGGATGTCGATCGGTAGTATTGACGAGCATACCGCAAGTCGTCGTCAAGCTATCTGGAAGGGACGCTCCAAACAAGAACGCCCGGCAATGCCGGGCGTTCGCGATCGAGCTGGAACGTCGATCAGTTGGTGGTCTTGACCTGGTTGCCGATCACGCCGCCGACGGCCGCGCCGCCCACGGTGCCGAGCGCGCTGCCGCCGCTCACTGCGCCGCCCAGCACGGCGCCGGCGCCGGCGCCGATGGCGGTGTTACGGTCCTGCTGCGACATGTTCGAGCAGCCGACCATGCCGAATGCAGCGGTTGCCAGGGTTGCGGTCACTACCAGCGATTTGATGTTTTTCATGATGATCTCCTTTGATGGGGTTACTTCAGGCGCAGGTCATTCCTGACCGATTTGACGCCCTTGACGGTTCGCGCGACCGAGGCCGCCGCGGCTACGCTGTCCGCCGAGCTCACGAAGCCGCTAAGCCGGACAATTCCTTGGTACGTGTCGACATCGAGATCGGACACCGTCAGTTCGGGATCGAGCTTGATGGCGCTGCGCACGCCGGC
>DDKG01000263.1:0-8505 GCA_002339265.1 Massilia sp. UBA2604
AGCTCAAGCGCCTCGACAAGATCGCCTATATCCGCTTCGCTTCCGTCTACAAGAATTTCGAGGACCTGGATTCCTTCCAGGCGGCGCTGGCCGAAGTCGGGCATCAGCGCAAGCTCGACAACTGACCGCGTTTCCAAGTTCCGATTTTCGCCCGGCGCAAACTTGCGCCGACGCATGGGCGCCCGAACGCTGTTTGATAACTTCTCTGCTCGCACATCGTTAGCGGAGGTTCGTCATGCAGCGGCAATCGGCGCGCGGTTTCACCCTGATCGAAGTCCTGGTCGCCCTGTTCGTGCTCGCAATCGGCGTGGTCGGCGCCAGCGCGGCGCAGCTGGCGGCGCAGCGCACGCGCCAGCATGCGGCATTGAGTTCCGAAGCCGCGATGCTGGCCGGTTCGCTGGCGGCGCGCATGCAGGCCAATGCCGATGTGGCCAGCCTGCCGGACGGCGCCAACCCTTATCTCCCGCTCGATTACAAGGCGCTCGGCGCCGGCCCGCCCGCGGGCGGCGCGCCGTGCTTCGGCGCGGGCGCCTGCGACCCGCTGGCGCTGGCCGCCTTCGACCTGCACGAGACGCGCCTGGCGCTGCATCGCAGCTTTCCATCGGGCCGCATCGCGGTCTGCCGCGACGGCGCTCCGTGGGATGATGAACACGGCCGCTACCGCTGGGCGTGCGACGGAGAGGCGGCTGCGCCGGTGGCGATCAAGATCGGCTGGCACGGCATGGACGAGGGGCCGGCCTACGTGCTACTGGTGGCGCGATGAAAGCAGCGACCCCGCGCCGGCGCCAGGCCGGCCTCACCATCGCCGAGCTGATGGTGGCGATGGCGCTCGGCCTGGCGGTGCTGCTGGCCAGCGGCTCGCTCTTGATCACCAGCGTGCGCGCGCACGCCGCCGTGATGGAGGCGTCCGAGATGGATGACAGTGGGCGCTACGCCGTCGATGCGCTGGCGCGGGCGATCCGCCTCGCGGCGCACGTCGATTGGGCGGCGCATCCGACGGCCGATCCGGCAGCGCCGGCGCGGATCGCCGGGCTGGACGCAAGTTCGCTGGAGCGCACCGGCGCCGGCATCAACGCGGTATTGCCCGATGAGGCCAACGGCAGCGACGTGCTGGCGCTGCGCTTTCCCGGCAGCGGCGCGCCGCCGAACGGCGATGGCGCCACGCTCGACTGCGCGGGCTTTCCCGTGCATCGCGACGAGGAGGGCTGGAGCATCTTCTACGTCGCGCGCAATGCGCAAGGTGACGCCGAGCTGCGTTGCAAGTACCGTGGCGCCAGCAGCTGGTCGTCGGACGCCGTGGTGGGCCGGGTCGACGGCTTCCAGGTGCTGTACGGTATGGACGCCGATGGCGACGGCGTCCCGGACCGCTACGTCAACGCAACCGAACTGGCCGCGCTCGATGCGGGGCTGGTGCTGGCCGGGGCGACGCCCGACGAACGGGCGGCCGAGCTGCGCACGCGCACGCACTGGAAGCGGGTGGCGCTGGTGCGGGTCGCGCTGCTGCTGCACGGCCCGCGCCTCGATCCGGGGATCGGCGCCGATATCGTGTACGACCTGTTCGGACCGGAGTACGGCGCTGGATTTTCGGCCGGTGACCCGGGCACGCGGCTGGCGGCAGCGGCGCTGGACGAAGCGGTCGACGATGGGCTCGGCGCGCGCATGCGCAAGGTGTATGGCGCGACCGTCGTTCTGCCGGTGGCGCTGGAGTGAAGTCGCATGGTCATCCTCCATCGCACACCGCCCCGGCAACGGCAAGGCGGCATCGCGCTGCTGACCGCTCTGGTGCTGATGCTAGCCGTGCTCATGACCGGCATCGCATCCACCCGTGGCGCCTTGCAGGGCGCACGCGCCGCCGCGCACGAACGCGACCGCTTGCTGGCATTGCAGATGGCCGACGCCGCGCTGCGGGATGCGGAGCGCGACATCGAGGGCGGTGCAGAACCCGGATCGGCGCGGGCCAACGCCATTGCCGGCGGCAGTGCGGACGCCTTCGTCGCGGGTTGCGGCGGCCGGCCCTATAACGGCTTGTGCGCGCAGGCGGCCGATCCCGATCAGCTGTCCGAACTGCTGGCGGGGGACGACGGCCCCGCGATCGTGTTCGGCAGCTTCACCGGGACGCACATGCCGGAAGGCGAGGGCGCCTTGCCCATTGGGGCGCCGCGCTACCTGATCGAACTGATGCCGGCATCGCCCGATGGCCAGCTGTACCGGATCACGGCGCGCGGCGCCGGCAGCATGCCCGGCACCCATGCCGCGCTGCAGGCTTATTACCGCAAGCCCCCAGATGGTGCGCCGGGCCGGCGCGTCGGCTGGCGTGAGCTCGGGAACTGGAGCGAGGTGTTCGCCGCGCCGAGCGCCGGCGCATCCGAGCACGCGACAGGGAAGGGACGACGATGAGGCGCAACGGACGAGGGTTCACGCTGGTCGAGCTGATGGTCGTGCTGGCCGTACTCGGCATCCTGGCTGCGCTGGTCTATCCCTCCTACACGGGTCAGATGATCAAGGCGCGCCGCCTCGAGGCCCAGCTGGCGCTGCTGGACATCATGCAGCGCCAGGAGCAGTACCGCGCGCTGCACCATTCCTATATCGCGTTCTCTGGCGATGCGGGCGACGCCGACGCCGGCCCGTTCCCGACCTGGACCGGCGACAGCGCCGCCACCAGCGCCTATGAGCTCGACGGTCATGCCTGCCCCGACCGCGACATCGCCCACTGCATCGAACTGCGCGCCCGGCCCGGCACGCCCCATGTCGATACCGGCTTCGCCGATCCCGACTGCGGCGTGCTGACGCTCGACAGCACCGGCCGGCAAACGGCCAGCGGTCCGTCACCACGGTGCTGGCCATGATGGTGTTTTCGAGAATGCGCCGCTGCGCCGGCCTGTCCCTGGCCGAGCTGGTGGTGGTGCTGGGTATGGTCGCCGTCACGGCGGCGGTGGCCGCCCCCAATCTGCACGATCTGGTGCGCGGCCAGCAGTTGCGCACCGCATCGGGCGACCTCCATGGCGCGATCCAGCTCACCCGTTCGCAGGCGATCGCGCGCAACGAGCGGGTCAAGCTCACGCCCAACGACGAGGCGGGCCGCGACTGGTCGCGCGGCTGGACCGTCTACGTCGACCGCGACGACGACCGCCGGCCGGGGGAGGGCGACGAGATCCTGGCCGTGCGAGCTCCTCTGCCGGAAGGCATGCAGGTCAGCTATTCCTTCACCAGCCCTGCGCCGCCGCAATACATCGCCTACAATGGCGCGGGGCGCAGCTGCAGCGACACCAATGCCGCCGCATCGCGTCTCGGCACGCTGTCACTGTTCCATGGCGGGCAAGTGCGCCGTATTAAAATCAATATGCTCGGGCGTGCGCGCCTGTGCAACCCCGCCTATGAAGACGGGTGCGACGGCGCCGCCGCGCCGCCCTGACACGAGAGCAAGATTACCCGCATGACGATTGCCCATGACGACCTATAGCGAACTGATTCTGAACGATACCGACGGCATGGCCCTGGCCCTGGACTGGGCGGCGCGCGGCATGTACATCACCGCGCCGAATCCGCGCATCGGCTGCGTGATCGTCAAGGACGGCGTCGTGATCGGCGCCGGCCACACCCAGCCTGCCGGCCAGGCGCACGCCGAGATCCAGGCGCTGCGCGACGCCGCAGCGCGCGGCAACGACGTGCGCGGCGCCACCGCCTACGTGACGCTGGAACCGTGCAGCCACCACGGCCGCACGCCGCCATGCTCGGACGCCCTGGTGCAGGCCGGCCTGGGACGGGTGGTGGCGGCCATGGTCGATCCGAACCCGCTGGTGGCCGGCCGCGGCCTGGCCCAGCTGGAGGCGGCAGGCATCGAGGTCAAGGCCGGCGTGCTGGCCGAAGCGGCGCAGGAACTGAACATCGGCTTCTTCTCGCGCATGGTGCGCGGCCTGCCGTGGGTGCGCCTGAAGGTCGCGGCCAGCCTGGACGGCGCCACCGCGCTCGCTAGCGGCGAAAGCCAGTGGATCACGGGGGCAGAAGCGCGCGCCGACGGCCACGCCTGGCGCGCGCGCGCAAGTGCGATCGTCACCGGCATCGGCACGGTGAAAGCCGACGATCCGCAACTGACCGTGCGCGGCGTCGACACCCCGCTGCAGCCGCGCCGTGTGATCGTCGACAGCCGTCTCGAGATCGACCTCGGCGCCCGCATCCTGCAGGGCGAGCCATGCTGGATCGTGGCCGCCGTCGACCATGCGGAAAAAGCCGCCGCATTGAGTGCCGCCGGCCACGAGGTGATCATGCTGCCGAACGCGCGCGGCAAGGTCGACCTGCCGGCGCTGATGCGCGAACTGGGGCGGCGCGAGATCAACGAGGTGCACGTCGAGGCGGGATCGAAACTGAACGCATCGATGGTGCACGAAGGCTGCGTCGACGAGCTGCTGGCCTACCTGGCGCCGAGCCTCATCGGGCAGGGGCAGGGCATGTTCGACCTGCCCGCGCTCGAGCGCCTGGACGAGCGCCGCCAGCTGCGCTTCCACGACGTGGCGCGCGTGGGCGACGACCTGCGCATCCTGGCCCGGTTCGTCGAGCCGGTCGCCTGAACACCGAACAAGACATCAACACCAAGGAATCACTATGTTTACTGGAATCGTCGCCGCCGTCGGCAACATTACCTCTGTTTCGCCGCTGGCGGGCGGCCTGGACGCCGGCGTGCGCCTGGTCGTCGATGCCGGCCCGCTGCCGCTGGCCGACGTCGCCCTGGGCGACTCGATCGCCATCAACGGCGCCTGCATGACTGTGGTCGAGAAGACCGACCGGGCGTTCACGGTCGACGTCTCGCGCGAGAGCCTGAACAAGACGGTGGGCCTGGAAGCCCAGGGTGAAGTCAACCTGGAAAAGGCGCTGACCCTGGCCGAGCGCCTGGGCGGCCATTTGGTCTCGGGCCACGTCGACGGCCTGGGCGTGGTGCACAGCTTTGAGCCGGTGGGCGAATCGTTCGAACTGATCGTCGATGCGCCTCACGAACTCGGCAAGTTCCTGGCCTATAAGGGATCGGTGGTGGTCAACGGCGTGTCGCTCACCGTCAACCGGGTCGAGGACCTGGAAGCCGACGGCCAGAAAGTCTGCCGCTTCTCGATCAACCTGATCCCGCACACGATCGAGGTCACCACGCTCAAGCACCTGAAAGCCGGTTCGAAGGTCAACCTGGAGATCGACCTGATCGCGCGCTACGTCGAGCGTATGTTGTCGGCGAAGTGACGGCTTTGCAAATACCCTTCTTGCGAAGGGATTAATTTGATTAACTGCTCGGTGACGCTGATTTTCTGTGTCTTCCCGTCGTCTTTGCCACCTTCGCCGCCGCCTGCGTCTCGGGATTGAGCACCACCTGCACGTAGTTCTTCGTGTCGAAGTAACGCCGCGCCGCAGCCTTGATGTCGTCGGCCGTCAGGGCCTGCACCTGCTTCTCCACCGACAGGATCGATGCCGGATCGGTCCCTTCGGTCAGGCTCGATTGCAGGTTCGCCACCCAGTAGCCGTTCTCGCGCAGCGAGCGCCGGTGGTTCTGGATCCAGCCGGTCTTCACCTTATCCAGCTCGGCCGCGTCCGGGCCGTTCTGCTGCAGGCGCGTGATCTCGGCGAAAGTCGCGGCGATCACCTTGTCCACGTGTTCCGGGCCGGTCGGCAGGCTGATGCCGACCGAGTAGTTCCCGTACGGGATCTTGCTCAGGGTGCCGCTGGCGCCGCCGCCGTAGATCATCGCCATCTTCTCGCGCAGCACTTCGATGATGCGCAGATTGGTTACTTCGATCAGCGCCGACAGGCGCAGCTGCTCGGCTTCGGTGAATTCGGCCGGGCCGGTGAAGGTGAGGGCGATCGTGCTCTTCGGCTCCGAGCCGCTGCGGACCTCGCGTTTCACCACGCCGGTGGCCGGACGCAAGCCGACGTCGCGGAAGGCGACCGGGATATCGGGCGTCGGCAGGGTGCCGAGATAGGTCGCCAGCAGCGGCCGGATCTGCTGCTCGTCGAAGCTGCCGACCAGGATGAAGGTCAGGTCCTTGGCGCTCGAGAAGCGCTGGCGGAAGATGTCGATGCTGCGGTCCAGGTCGATCTTGGCGTATTCTTCGGCGTCGAGCGTGCGCGGCGCGCGCGGGTGGTTGTTGTACAGGGCCGCGACCAGCGCATCGTTGAAGTAGCGTCCCGGCAGGCCGCTCTGGTTGCGCGCGATCTCGGCCTGCTTGTCGATATAGGCGTGGAACAGGCCTTCGTCGCGGCGCACGTCGGCGAACTTCAGCCACAGCAGCTGTAGCATGGTCTCGATGTCGGTCGCGCCCGAGGCGCCCGCGATCACGTCGCTGTAGCTGCCCAGGCCCACGGTCACGCCGGCCGCCTTGCCGGCCAGGATCTTGCGCATGTCGAAAGGCGTAAAGTCCTTCACGCCCATGCTGGCCACGATCGCGTTCGAGAAGCGCGCATTGAGGATGTCGCGGTCCGGGAACAGGCTCTGGCCGCCGGGACGGGCGGCGCTCAGCATCACCTGGTCGTTGCGGAAGTCGGTGGGCTTGAGGATCACCTTGACGCCGTTGGACAGGGTCAGGCGGGTCAGGCCCAGCGCCTTGTCGTGCTCCTCGGCGGTGATCTTGCCCGGCTGGGCCGGGCGTTCCATCAGGCGCGTCGCCAGCAGCTTTTCGTCGTGCGGCTCCACCGGCAGGCGCGCCGCCGCGCTGACCGCCGCCAGCAGTTGGTCTCCGGTCGGCGCATCGGGCTGCTTGTCGCCCTTGCTTACGCCGGTATACAGCACCAGCTTGCCGGAATCGGCCGGAACGGTGCGCTGCGCGTAATCGTTCATCTCGGCCAGCGAAATGCCCGGCACCAGCTGCTGCACATAGCGCCACTCGGTATCGATGCCGGGGATCGCTTCGTCCTGCAGGAAGTTGCGGATATATTCGGCGGCATAGGTCGCGGAGTCGCTCTTGGCGCGCTCGTTCCAGGCCTGCTCGTAGGTGCGCATCAGGTTCTTCTTGGCCCGTTCGAGCTCCTGCTCACCGAAGCCGTGCTGGCGCGCGCGCTCGTTTTCCTGGACCAGGGCCGCGATCGCCGGCAGGGCGCCGCGCGGGCCGATAGCGGCCGACGAGTTATAGGAATGGTAGCGCGGTGTGAGTTTGCCGAGCGAGCTGCTCGCGCCAAGATAGGGCGCGTCGGGCAGCTGCGCCAGTTCCGCCAGGCGCTGATTGAGCATGGTCCCGAACAGCGACTGCACCAGTTCGTCGCGGTAGGCGCCGATCGTGCCCAGCTCGCGCACCGGCTGGACCGGGTAGCGGATCAGGACCGCATTGCCATTGGCTTCCGGATCGGTGACGACCAGCGCCTCGGTATCGGCGCGCGCGGGAATCGCGGCGTAGTCGCGCGGGCGCGGATTGGCCGGATTCTTCAGGCGCGCAAAGTGCTGTTTGACGAGCTTCTCAGCGCGCGCCGGATCGACGTCGCCGACCACCACCACCGCCATCAGGTCGGGGCGGTACCAGTCGCGGTAGAAGCGCTTCAGGGTCTCGGGCTTGAAATTGCGCAGCACGTCTTCGCGGCCGATCGGCAGCCGCTCGGCATACTTCGAGCCGTTGAACAGGCGCGGATAGATCTGCTTGCCCATGCGGTCCGAAGCGCCTTTACCCAGGCGCAGCTCTTCCAGCACGATGCCGCGTTCCTTTTCAATGGCGTCGGCATCGAAGCGCACGCCGTGGGCCCAGTCTTCCAGCACCTGGAACGCCTTGGTGAGGTTCTCCGGCTTGTCGGTCGGGATCGGAAGGATGTAGACGGTTTCGTCGAACGAGGTATACGCGTTCAGGTCGGCGCCAAAACCCACGCCGATCGACTGCAGATAGGACACCAGCTCGTGCTTGCGAAAATTGGTGGTGCCGTTGAAGGCCATGTGCTCGACGAAGTGGGCCAGGCCGCGCTGGTCTTCATCCTCGAGGATCGAACCGGCCTTGACCACCAGGCGCAGTTCGAGCTTGCGTTCGGGGCGCGCATTGCGCTGGATGTAGTAGGTGAGGCCGTTGTCCAGCTTCCCGACCTTGACTTGCGGGCCGACCGGGATCGGCGCATCCATCTGCAGCGCCGGCGCCTGCCGGACCTGCGCCTGGTCTGCCTGCGGCGCGCCATGCGCCAGCGGGGACAGGCCCAGCACCGCGGCCGCTACCATCAACGGCAGGCCGCGTACGAAGTTGTTGCTCATTCAATGGTTCCCGGATGAATTGTTAATTGCATTCTACATGGCGGGACAGTGTGCACGGATGAGCTTAAGATTCCCCTAAACCTGTCACCGGTTCAGAGCACGACCCGCCCTTTCGCCAGCAACTGGGCCATCTCGAAGGCCGGCACCGGCCGCCCGTACAGATAGCCCTGCAACACGTCACAGCCGAGGGAACCGAGAAAATCACGCTGGCCGACCGTTTCCACGCCTTCGGCCACCACCGCCAGCGACAGGCCCTGGGCCAGGGCGATCGTGGCCTGGGCGATGGCGGCGCTGCGCTGTTCGGTGGCGAT
>DDKG01000263.1:8609-9304 GCA_002339265.1 Massilia sp. UBA2604
AGCATCACGCTTTCGGTCAGCTCGACCTCGAGCCATTGCGCCTCCAGGCCGCTGTCGTGCAGGGCGGCGCGCACCACCTGGGCCACGGCGCCGGCCTTGAACTGGCTGGCCGAGACGTTGACCGCCACCCGCACCGGCGCCAGGCCGGCGTTTTGCCAGGCCTTGTTCTGGAAGCAGGCCTGGCGGATCACCCATTCTCCGATCGGGTGGATCAGGCCCGTGTCCTCGGCCAGCGGGATGAAGTCGGCCGGCGATACCGGCCCGATCTCGTCGCTGCGCCAGCGCAGCAGCGCCTCCATGCCGACCACGCGGCCATCGACGCGCGAGACCTGTGGCTGGTAGTGCAGCGACAGCTCGTCGCGCTCGATCGCGCGGCGCAGGCGCGTCTCCAGCGCCAGCCAGCGCAGCGCCTCGGCGTTCATCTCGCCCTTGAAGAACCGGAAGCCGTTGCGGCCCGACTCCTTCACCAGGGTCAGCGCGGCGTCGGCCGCCTTGAGCAGGTCGCCTGGAGCGTCGCCGTCGCGCGGATAGACGCTGATGCCGATGCTGCCGGTGACCACCACGTCGTGTCCATCTACCGGATGCGGCTGCGCCATCGCATCGATCAGGCGCTGGGCGCAATAGATCACGTCGTCGGTGTCGTCGAAACTGGTCAGGAGCAGCACGAATTCGTCGCCCGACAGGCGCGCCACGGT
>DDKG01000262.1 GCA_002339265.1 Massilia sp. UBA2604
TGGCCACCTGCTCCAGCAGTTCCGGGGTGCGCGGATGCAGCGCGCCGGTTTCCTTGTGCACGAAGAAGGCCATCGGCACGCCCCACTGGCGCTGGCGCGACAGGGTCCAGTCCGGACGGTTCTCGATCATGCCGTGCAGGCGCGCCTGGCCCCAATCCGGGAAGAACTGCGTCTTCTCGATGCCGGCCAGCGCGGTCTGGCGCAGGGTCGGACCGCCGTCCTTCGGCACGACGTCCATGCCGGCGAACCACTGGTTGGTGGCGCGGTAGACGATCGGGGTCTTATGGCGCCAGCAGTGCATATAGCTGTGGTCGAACATCTTCAGTTCGAACAGGGCGCCCGCTTCGGTCAGCGCGCCGCAGATCGGCTTGCTGGCTTCCCAGATCGTCATGCCGCCGAACAGCGGCAGGGTCGAGGCGAAGCGGCCGTCGCCCATCACGGGTTTCAGCATCTCGTCGTCGCGCATGCCGTGCGCCTTGCACGACTGGAAGTCTTCCAAGCCATAGGACGGGGCCGAGTGGACCACGCCGGTGCCGCTGTCGACGGTCACGTAGTCGGCCAGGTAGACCGGCGACAGGCGGTCGTAGAAGGTGTCTTGCGCATGCAGCGGGTGCTTGAAGCGGATGCCCTCGAGCTTGGCGCCGACGGTGGTGGCGACGACCGTGCCTTCCAGCTTGTAGCGCTGCAGGACGGATTCGACCAGCTCCGAACCCAGGATCAGCAGCTGCGGCTGGCCATCGCGCTCGACCTGCACCAGCGAGTATTCCACTTCCGGGCCCACGTTCAGGGCCTGGTTCGACGGGATCGTCCACGGGGTCGTGGTCCAGATCACGATGAAGCCTTTATCGACCGGCAGCTTGTCCAGGCCGAAGGCGGCGGCGATCTTGTCCTGCTCGTAGAAGGGGAAGCCGACGTCGATCGCCGGGTCGCGCTTGTCCTGGTATTCGACTTCGGCCTCGGCCAGCGCCGAACCGCAGTCGAAGCACCAGTTGACGGGCTTCAGGCCGCGATAGACATAGCCTTTTTCCAGCAGCGTGCCGAGCGCGCGCAGCTCGTCGGCTTCATTGCTGTAGGCCATGGTCATGTACGGGTTGTCCCACTCGCCCAGCACGCCCAGGCGGATGAAACCGGCGCGCTGGCGGTCGATCTGCTCGAGCGCATAGGCGCGCGCCTTTTGCAGTACTTCCGCGGTCGGCAGATTCTTGCCGTACAGTTTTTCGATCTGGATCTCGATCGGCATGCCGTGGCAATCCCAGCCCGGCACGTAGGGCGCGTCGAAGCCGGCGATGGTGCGCGACTTGATGACCATATCCTTGAGGATCTTGTTGACGGCGTGGCCCAGGTGGATGTCGCCGTTGGCGTACGGAGGACCGTCGTGCAGGATGAATTTTGGACGACCGGCGGCGGCCTTGCGCACGCGCTCGTAGATCTTTTTATCTTGCCATTGCTTGACCCAGCCCGGCTCGCGCTTGGCGAGGTCGCCGCGCATCGGGAAGGCGGTGTCGGTCATATTGACCGGGTATTTGCTTTCAGGCTTTTTGCCGCCCTTGGGCGTGTTGTTCTGTTTGGTATCGGACATAAGCTTCTTCTGGTGAGTGTTCGTGTGCACGGCGCGCGGCGCCGCGGCAGAGGCTGGTGAGGCGCTTCCAAGCCGTCGCGGCTCGGGAAGCGCGCTCAAATTCGGTCGGTCGCCGTCAGCGCGCTGTTGCGGTGGGCGAAGAAGGCGCGCGCCTCGGCCGCGTCGTTGTCGATCGCGGCGGTGAGCGTGGCCAGGTCGTCGTATTTCTCTTCGTCGCGCAGCTTGGCCAGGAATTCCACGCGCACCAGCTTGCCGTAGCATTGCTGGGCATAGTCGAACACATGGACTTCAAGCAGCATACGACCGGCATCCTCGACCGTCGGACGCACGCCCAGGCTGGCCACGGCCGGCAGCGGCTCGTCCGCCAGGCCATGCACCTGCACGATGAAGATGCCCGACAGGGCAGGGCGGTGCGCCACCCGCAGGTTCAGCGTTGGAAAGCCCAGCGTGCGGCCCAGCTTCTGGCCATGGATCACGTGGCCCGACATCGCATACGGATGGCCGAGCAGCTCCCTGGTTTTGGCGAAATCGCCTTCCAGCAGGGCGGCGCGCACGGCCGAGGACGAGATGCGCTGGTCGCCGTGCATGACGGCGTCCAGGGTATGCACGTCGAAACCGAATTCGCGGCCGGCCTCTTGCAGCATGGCGATGTCGCCCAGGCGCCGGGCGCCGAAGCGGAAATCGTCGCCGACCATCAGCCATTTGACGTGCAGGCCGTCGACCAGCACGCGCTCGATGAAGTCGCGCGGCGACATGGCGGCGAATTGTTCGTTGAAATGCTCGACGATGACGCGGTCGATGCCGGCCTGGTCGAGGTCCTCGAGCTTGTCGCGCAGGTTGGCGATGCGCGCCGGGGCACGCGACAGGTCGCCCGATTTGCGGGCGAAATATTCGCGCGGATGGGGTTCGAACGTCATCACGGCCGCTTCCAGGCCGAGCCCGGCGGCGGCGCTGCGCACGTGGGCCAGCAGGGCCTGGTGGCCGCGATGCACGCCGTCGAAATTGCCGATCGTGAGCGCGCAAGGCGCGCGCGCCCGGTCGTTGGGAAGTCCGCGAAATACCTTCATCAAATCTGGTTCCGGTTGCAAGCCGCGCAACAATGGAGCGGCGCCAAAACCCTGATTATATACGGTAACCGCATGGAAACCCTGATGAGGCCACGGGCTTGGGATAGAAGCGTTGGCTTAAAACAGTCGTCCCCGCGAAGGCGGGGACCCAAGTTTGCCAGCGTAGCCACCTCGTTGAACTGGAGTGGTATGCATGAAACCTTGGGTCCCCGCCTGCGCGGGGACGACGTGGTAGCTGCGCTGACGCGCGGCCGAGAAGATCAGGACAGCGGATTGTTGATCGCCAGGATCCAGTAGCGGGCCAGTTCGGCGGTGCCGTCCTTGCCGCCCACGGTCTTGAGCGTGGAGATCGCTTGCGACTTCTTGCCGGCAACAGCATAGGCTTCGCCCAGGCGCAGCTTCGCGTCTTCAGGGTTCTTCAGGCCGCCGGCCTTGATGGCTGCTTCCATCATCTTCAGGCCCTTGTCGGCCTGGCCAGCCTGCACCAGTGCGTAACCCAGGCCCACCAGCGAGTCCTGGTCCTTGACCGAGGTGTGCTCGGCTTCCAGCGCAGCGAAGTTCTTGTTCTGCTCTGCCAGGTTCTTCTCGGCCAGGTCTTTCAGGCGCTGGTGACGCGCGGCGTCGGTGCCGGTGCCCAGGGCGCCGGCCTTGTAGCCCTTGTCGATGATCTTGATCGCTTCGGCCGGGGCTTTCGCCTGCAGCACCAGCTGGGCCATTTCCATGTACTCGCTCGGCTTCTTGAGCAGGTTGTTGGCCAGCTTCAGGCGGTACACGTCGACGTTCAGGCGCTGAGAGTAGCCTGGCTGGCGCTGCACGCGGTTCAGCAGGTCGGTCCAGTACTGGGCCTTCGGATAGCTGGCGGCCAGCTTCTCGATGGTGCGCACGTAGCCGGCAGTATCGTTCTTTTTCAGCTGGATATTGGCCAGCATGCCGAGCTGGTCTTCGCTCAGGCGACCGCTTTTCTCGATGGTGCGCAATTCTTGCTCGAGGGCGGCGGTATTGCCTTGCTTGTAATAGTTCTGCAGCAGGTAAGCGCGCAGTTTCGGATCATCCTTCTGCTTGAGCAGGTTCTGGATGGTGGCGTTGGCCTTGTTCAGGTCGCCTGCACGCATATAGATGCCCACCAGACCTTCGGCGAATTGCGAACGCTCGTTGGCGTTCAGCTTGCCCGATGCCAGCAGGGCTTCGAAGGATTTGGCGGCGGTGTCGTAATCGCCGGCCGACGATGCTGCCCCGGCGCGCACGCGCTCGATCAGGTAGCTTTCATTGGCGGTCTTGTTGCCCACCTTGTCCAGTCCGCGCAGGGTTGCCAGTGCCTCTTTGTGCTTGCCCTGTTTCATCTGGGCCTGGGCCTGCTGCAGCGGTTTGCCAATCTCCGGGCGCATCGCTTCCTGCGCGACGGCGGAAGACAGGCCGATTACCGGGGTGAGCGCGGTAAAGCCCAGAGCGGCCATTGCAAGGCTGAGGTGAGCGAGACGGAACTTGATCATCTGAAAAATCCTTATTTCAAAATGGACACGGCAGGGATAGCCCTGCCGTGTTGGT
>DDKG01000265.1:0-19058 GCA_002339265.1 Massilia sp. UBA2604
TCGGCGTACCAGTGATTAACGAATATGGAAGGACTACGATGACGACCGCTACCAATCCCCTCCTCGACTTTTCCGGCCTGCCGCGCTTCGACGCGATCAAGCCCGAACACGTCACGCCCGCCATCGAGCAGCTGATCGCGGAAGCGAACGCCGTGGTGGCCAAGCTCGAAGCTCCTGTGGATGACGTCACCTGGGACACCCTGGCCCCGCTCGACGACGCCAGCGAACGCCTGGGCCGCGCCTGGGGCGTGGTCGGCCACCTGAACCACGTGGTGGACACGCCCGAACTGCGCGCCACCTATAACGAGAACCAGCCGAAAGTGGTGGAGTTTTCCACCGCCATCGGCCAGAACGAGGCGCTGTTCGCCAAATACAAGCAGCTGCGCAACGGCCCGCACTGGGACAGCCTGAATCCGGTGCGCCAGCGCATCGTCGAGAACGCCCTGCGCGACTTCCGCCTGGGCGGCGCCGAACTGCCGGAAGACAAAAAGCCGCGCTTCGCCGAAATCCAGGAGCAGCAGTCGCAACTGTCGACGCGCTTCTCGGAAAACGTGCTGGACGCGACCAACGACTACAAGCTGGTGGTCGAGAACGAAGACGAACTGGCCGGCCTGCCGGACGATGTAAAAGCAGCCGCGAAAGCCGCCGCCGAACGCGATGGCAAGGGCGGCTGGCTGTTCACCCTGCACTTCCCGTCCTACTTCCCGGTGCTGCAGTTCGCCGACAACCGCGATCTGCGCGAGAAGATCTACCGCGCCAGCGCCACCAAGGCGTCGGATGCCGGCATCATGTTTACCGAGGTCGAGAAGTGGGACAACTCCTCGAACATCGTCAACCTGCTCAAGCTGCGCAACGAAGAGGCGCGCCTGCTCGACTACGGCAGCTTCGCCGACGTCTCGCTGGTGGCCAAGATGGCGCAGAGCCCGCAGCACGTGATCGAATTCCTCGAAGACCTGGCGCGCCGCGCGCGTCCGTTCGCCGAGAAGGACCTGCTTGAACTGCGCGAATTCGCGCGCACCGAGCTGGGCATCGACGAACTGCAATCCTGGGACGTCACCTATGCGTCCGAAAAGCTGCGCGAGAAGCGCTATGCCTTCTCGGCCCAGGAAGTGAAGGAATACTTCCCCGAACATAAGGTGCTCGAAGGCCTGTTCGGCGTGATCCGCCAGCTGTTCGAAGCCGACGTCATCCCCGAGGACGCGCCGGTATGGCACCCCGATGTGCGCTTCTTCCGCATCGAGCGCAACGGCCAGCTGGTCGGCCAGTTCTACCTCGACCCGTATGCGCGCGCCGGCAAGGCCCAGGGCGCCTGGATGAACGATGCGCGCGGCCGCCGCCTGCTGGCTGGCGGCGCGGTGCAGACGCCGGTCGCCTACCTGGTCTGCAATTTCACGCCGCCAGCGATGGTCGATGGCGTGCTGCAGCCGTCGCTGTTCACGCACGACGAAGTGACGACGCTGTTCCACGAATTCGGCCATGGCCTGCACCATATGCTGACCGAAGTCGAAGAGCTATCGGTGGCCGGCATCTCGGGCGTCGAATGGGATGCGGTGGAGCTGCCGTCGCAGTTCATGGAAAACTTCTGCTGGGAGTGGGACAAGCTGCAGCAGATGACGGCGCACTACAAGACCGGCGAACCGCTGCCGCGCGCGCTGTACGACAAGATGCTGGCGGCGAAGAACTTCCAGTCCGGGATGCAGACCCTGCGCCAGGTCGAGTTCTCGCTGATCGACATGCACCTGCACTACGATTTCGATCCGCACAGCCAGGAAGTGCAAAGCCTGGTGGACGACATCCGCCGCAACTTCGCCGTCATCACGCCGCCGTCGTTCAATCGCTTCCAGCATTCGTTCAGCCATATCTTCGCGGGCGGTTATGCGGCCGGCTACTACAGCTATAAATGGGCCGAAGTGCTGTCCGCCGACGCCTATGCCGCATTCGAGGAAGCCGTCGAAGGCGGCGCCGACCTGTTCGACACCGGACGCCGCTTCCATCGCGAGATCCTCGCCGTGGGCGGTTCGCGTCCGGCGCTCGAATCGTTCAAGGCTTTCCGCGGCCGCGAACCGTCGATCGACGCCCTGCTGCGCCATAGCGGCATGAATGCCTGACCGTTCAAAACACCGCACCGGAGGGCGAAAGCCCTCCTCTTTTTTTTAGTGATGCAATGACCCGGATCGACTTCCATACCAATATCCCCGATAAGCTGTCGTATGCCTGCCGGCTGGCGCGCAAGGCATATGGCGCGCGCGCCAAAGTCGTGGTGCTGGCAGAAAGTAGTGAACAGGCCGAGGCATTGAATGCGGCGCTGTGGAACGTGGGGGATACCGATTTCATTCCGCACGTGATGGCCGGCGATCCGCTGGCGCCGCAAACGCCGATCGTGATTACCGATAATGAAGACGCGACCTTGCCGCACCACGATATGCTGGTGAACCTCACGCGCCGCACGCCGAACAATTTTGCGCAATTCGCGCGCGTGTTCGAAATCATTTCGCTTGATGAAGAAGATGCCGCCGAAGGACGCAAACGCTATGTCGCATATAAAAAGCAATCCTATCCATTGACCCACTTCGTCGCAGGACAGACATGAACCAGGATCCCGCTTTCGACGCCAGCAT
This sequence comes from Massilia sp. UBA2604, assembly GCA_002339265.1. Lineage (GTDB taxonomy): Bacteria > Pseudomonadota > Gammaproteobacteria > Burkholderiales > Burkholderiaceae_D > Telluria. Next base: position 2,619 of record DDKG01000265.1, read on the forward strand.
TCCCGTATTGACCGAGGTCGTCGCCGATTCGCCGGCGCCGGCCGCGCCAGTGGCGGCAGCCGCTCCCGCTGCGGCGCCAGCCGCCACCGCTGCCACCGATGACGACACCGCGGATACACCGGAAGCCCTGGAACGACGGGCCGCCGACCGCTGGAGCGGCGAGCAGTGGAGCGTCATGGAACGCCGCCTCACCGAACGCGTGCTGCAGCAATTGCAGGGCCGGATCGATTTCGTGCTCGAACAGCGGCTGCGCGACGGCATCGCCGAAGCGGTGGATAAAGCGATGGCGGGTTTTTCGGCCGAGATTCGCACAAGCCTGCATGAATCCTTGGGCCAGGCCGTGAGCCGCGCCGTTTCACAAGAAATTGCCCATCTCCAGACCCTGGGAAAATAACCCCATATGCATTAACGATTTGCCATTAATTTGATTCGAAATCACCCCGCGCACGATTGTCATTCATATTTGACGATTAAATAGTAAAATCCCTGCGCGGCACTTCGAAACGAATCGAATCACCTAAATCAAGGATGAAACAAAATGGCAAACATCGATCTGTCGGGTTATAACCTCGCCGAGCTGAAGGGTCTTCAATTCGATATCGAAAAGGAGATCAAAAACCGCCAGCAGCAAGACGTCAAGAAAGCGCGTGAGCAGATTCTCGAGATCGCCCAGAATATGGGAATCTCGGTGGAAGAATTGCTGGCCAAGGGCGGCGGCAAAGGCAAGAAAGCGGGCAGCGGCGCCAAGGTGAATCCGCAATACCACAATCCGGCCGACAATTCCCAGACCTGGACCGGCCGCGGCCGCCAACCGAAATGGGTCGTGGAAGCGCTGGGCAAGGGCAAGTCGCTGGACGATCTGCGTATCTGACCGCTTCCTGTCAATTCATCGTGGGGTGGACGGCTTTGCCGCCCACCCCACGTGCATTTGAGCATTAAATTCTACGTCCAGTGAAACGAACCTCCCTCATCGCCGCTCTCGTCGGCGCCGCCATCCTGGCCATCGGCACGGCCGTCTACTTTACCGATACCATCGAGCAACGCCCCGGCGCCCTGGCCATCCTGACGCCGCCGATCGCCAAGACCACGCCATTCTGGCCGGCGCGCGTGAGCCTGTTGGCGGGCGACGGCCGCGACGGCGTGATCGACGGGCCGGCCGGCGCCAACCGCTTCAGCGATCCCTACGGCGTGGCCATCGGCCCGCGCGGCGCGGTCTATGTCGCCGACGGCGGCGAAGCCAACCGCATCCGCCTGGTGCAGCCCGACGGCACGGTCTCGACCCTGGCCGGCGGCAAGGAAGGTTTTGCCGACGGCATCGGCGCGGCGGCCGCCTTCCACACCCCGTCCGCCGTGGCGCTCGACCATGAGGGCAACCTGTACGTGGCCGACACCGGCAACCATGCGATCCGCAAGGTCGCGCCGGACGGCGCCGTCACCACGCTCGCCGGCAGCGGCAGCCCCGGCTACCTGGACGGCGTCGGCCGCGCGGCCCAGTTCAACGGCCCGGTCGGCGTCGCGGTGGACGACGCCGGCATCGTCTACGTGGCCGACACTTATAACGACCGCATCCGCCGCATCGCGCCCGACGGCACGGTGACGACGCTGGCCGGCAACGGCAAACCCGGCTTGCTCGATGGAGCGCTGCTGGACGCCGCCTTCGACACCCCGAGCGCGCTGGCGGCCGGCCGCGACGGCACGCTGTACGTCGCCGACACCGGCAACCACGCGGTGCGCCGCGTCAAGCCCGACGGCACGGTCGACACGCTCGCGATCCCGCTCGAAGGCGAAGTCCGGCCGCCGCTGCGGCGCCCGGCGGGCCTGGCGCTGACGCGCGACGGCTACCTGTACATCGCCGCCAGTTCCGGCGGCCGCATCCTGCAATTGACGCCGGACGGCGAGATGCGCCCGCTGCAGGACACCGACCGACCGCTCGATCCGGCCGGCTTCGGCAGCGACGGCACGGTGCAGCTGTACGGTCCGCGCGGCATCGCGGTCGGCCGCGACGGCAGCCTGGTGGTGGCCGACGCCAACGGCCACCGCGTGCACCGGCTGGCGCCGCCGCGCGAGGGCGAACCGGCGCCCAGCATCGCGCGGCCGGCGCTCGTCACCCGCACCGAACCGATGCCATGGCCGGTCGGCCCGCAGGACATGGTGCACGAGGTCGTCGGCGTGATGGGCGAGGTGCGCGGCGCTTATAACGGCGACAGCCGCCACCATTTCCACGCCGGCCTGGACGTGCGCGCCGACGTCGGCGCGAGGGTGCTGGCGGTATTCCCGTCGAAAGTGACCGACCCGCACGCCAACTGGGGTTTCAATTCGCTCAGCGAAGGCTTGAGCGTGGGTCCTCTGTCGTACATCCACATGCGCGTCGGCCGCGACCCGCAGGGCCGGCCGCTCGATCCGCGCTTCCAGATCCTGCGCGACGCCAGGGGCAAGGCCGAACGCGTGCGCGTGCCGCGCGGCACCCGCTTCGCGGTGGGCGATGCGCTCGGCACCATCAATGCGATGGCCCACGTCCACCTCGACTACTACCAGGGCGGCAACGTGGTCAATCCGCTCACGCTGCCTTTCGTGGGCTTTACCGACACCGTCCCGCCGACCATCCAGCGCATCGCGCTGTACGACAGCGCCGGCAAGCGCATCACGGCGAAGAAGGGCCAGCCGATCCTCTTGTCCCGCAGCCTGGGCGAGGTCCAGGTGGTCGTCAATGCCTATGACCAGGTCAACGGCAACCTGGCGCGCCGCAAGCTCGGCCTGTACAAGCTGGGCTACCAGCTGTTGCAGGCGGACGGCACGCCGCTTGCCGGCTACGAGCAGCCGGTCATCACCCAGGTCTTCGACCGCCTGCCGCGCAACCAGGACGCCGTCAAGGCCGTCTACGCGCCGACCAGCGGCATCACCGTCTATGGCAGCAAGTCGACCCAGTTCGACTATGCGCTCAACAATCGCCTGCAGGACGGCGAGATCGAGACCGGCAGCTGGCGCATCGGCGAGCTGGCGCCAGGCCGCTACACCCTGCGCATCCACGCCGCCGACTTCGCCGGCAATCTGGCGCTGGAGGGACGCGACCTGGGCTTCGAGGTAATAGAGTAAGGCCCACGCGGCTGAAGGAACCATCGGCCGCGCGGCATCTGAGCGACTGCCTGCCCTGGGTCGAGAAGGACGGCGTGGACAACCACGCGCCGCTGGAGAAGATCGACTGGCAGGTGCAAGCCTATGGCGAGGCCGGCGACGGCCTGCGCGCCTGGTGCCTGCTGCATGGCATGCCGCTGCGCGAATTCGCCTGGAGCACGCGCCACGAACAAGCCGGCTTCACGCATAACGCCCACTACCTGGTGCGGCCCGACGGCCATGTCGCCCTGTGCGATCCGAGCGCCGGGCCGGACGCGGTCGCCCATTACTTCCGCGACCGCGCCTACCGGCGCTTCTGCGACTGACAGTCCACTTTACCCAGGTGGCATGGAATGCTCAAAACCATCTAGACATCAATGTCTAGATAACCTAAGCTGAAGTCACCGGGAACCCTCCCGCCTCACAAGGACCGTTATGCTGAAGAAACTCGCCGTCACGCTCGCCATTGCTTCCTGCGCCGCATTCGCCCCCGTCCAGGCAGCCGATCTGCCGACCTACCCCTTCATCCACGTGAACGCCGGCGCCAGCCTGCACGTGATGCCGGACACGGGCGAGATCGATTTCGAGATCGTCAGCCTCGACCCCGACCTGGAGGCCGCCTGGAAGCTGGTGAGCGAACGGCTCGAGGCCAGCCGCGCGCTGCTCGCCCAGCATGGCGTCGCGGTCGACGACATCTCGGTGCAGGACCTGCTGCGCCGCCCTCTCAAGCAGGGCGACACGGTGCAGGCGATCGAGACCCGCGCCGCGGTCCACGCCACGGTGCGCAACCTGGATAGTTGGACGGCGCTGATCCAGGCCCTGATGACGCTGCCGAACGTCGAATCGCTGGCGGTCGCCTTCAGCCGCAGCGACGCCGACAAGATCGAGGCGGAACTGGTGAGCCAGGCCCTGGGTGCGGCGCGCCTGAAGGCGCAGAACATCGCGCGCGGCATCGGCGCCAGATTGGGACCGGCGAACGGCGTGGCGCTGGCGCCGCTGAAGAACCTGTCGAACGCGATGGGCCTGGCCACCGACGGCCCGCGCTATACCCCGGTCGCCACGGTGCGCGATCCGCTGCTGGTGAGCGCGCAGAAGCTGGTGCAGGGCGTGGACGTGATCTACCGGATCGGCAAGTAAGGGCGCGCCGGCTGGCGCGGCGCAATGTCATCCACCTGTCATGAAGTGGCAAGCTGGGCAGTAAGCAGGAGTATGCTTGGGCAATCTACATTCTGTCAGCAGGAGGACCAACATGGCCAAGCAACGCAAGCCATCGCCCCAGACTCGGGCCAGTGGCCTGGAGTCGTTCAAGGAGCTCGACAAGGAAGTGCGCCAGGAACCGGCAGCCGCCGCAGAGCCGCAGGAAGACCAGCCGCTGCCGAAGGAAGAACCGATCCCGCCGGTGAAGGCCGAACCGGTGCGCCTGCGCGGGCGCATGACGCTGGAAGACGCCTTCCAGTCCATCGGCCTGAATTGCGTCCGCCAGATCGAAGCCAACGTGCCGGGCGTGCTCCGGCAGCAGGCCGAGAGCCTGCACCAGATGCGGGTCGGCCTGCGCCGCCTGCGCGCGCTGCTCGCCATGTTCGAGGAGCTGGCCGCGCCGCCGGTCGCCCTGCATGCCGACATCGAATGGCTGTCCGGCGAACTGGGACCGGCGCGCGACTGGGACGTGCTGGCCGACTCCACCCTCGACCAGGTGCAAGGCTTCGACTCGACGGCGCTGCGCCAGGCCGCGCATGAGCGCGCAAACGCCCACCACGCGCACATCCTGAACGTGCTGCGCGAGCCGCGCTATGCGGAGCTGATGACGCAGCTGAACGAATGGCTCGGCGAGCGGCGCTGGCGCGTCGACGCCACACTGGCCAAGGACTCGCCGCTGGCCGAGCGCGCCGCCAAGGCCGCCCTGCCCCTGCTGCGCAAGGCCGAGAAACGCCTGGCCAGGCGCATCGACGGCCTGGAAGAAGGCGACGCGCCGGGCCGCCACCGGGTGCGCATCGCCGCCAAGAAGGCGCGCTACGCGGCCGAATTCTTCCGCGACCTGCTGCCGGCGCGCCGAGTCAAGCGCTACGTCGGCCACCTGGAAAAGCTGCAGGACCGCCTTGGCCTGTTGAACGACATGGCGGTGGCCGACCACCTGCTCGAGGAACTCAAGGGCGGCAACAGCCAGGTCGCCAAGCAGGCCGCCTACGTGCGCGGCTACATGGCCGCCAGCACCGAGGCCCGCGCCCAGGGCCTGGGCAAGACGCTGGCGGACGTCGCCAGGCGCCGCATCACGCGCTGAACGGACCTGTATTTACCGCTTTCCGAAGATGGCGAATTGCTGTAACGTTGCTCTGCAATTCGCCACTTCAATATCGTCCATGCAGTGCTTCGCCAGTTCGATGCCCCGGGCGGCTTCCCGACGGCGCGCTGATGGGAAAGGTCAGGGAAAACAACGATGGGCATGCTCACCGCACCGCACGCACTGCTTTCCCACTCCCCGCGCAACGACGGCGACATCCTGGCGCGCCTGCGCGGCTGGCATGAGAACGACAGCGTGTTGTTCTTCCTGTATGCCCGCTCGCTGGGCGGCTTGATGCAATCGGGACGCGGGCGCATCGCCGTGTTGAACGACACGGCGCTGACGATCGACGCCGGCGCTTCTACCCTGTTCGTCATGCTGTCCGGCGCCGCGTTCGACGATACGCCGCAGATCTTCTTCACGTCCGGCCTGGACAGCCACTTCCAGGTGGACGGCATCGGCATTGCGCTGGCCAATCACGACTGGCTGTTCTTCTCGCCACAGGAGATGCCGCAGGCAGCCCTTGTCAGTTGGCGGCCGCCGGCTTGAGCTGGCCGCAGTCGCTGCCCAGCCATTTACCCGAGCCGCTGGTTTTCTGGGTCATCGTGGTGCCGTTCGGACCGGCCATGGTGGCGCTCGACTCGAAGGTATAGGCTGTGTCGCTCTGGGTCTTCACGACGGCATCGATCTTCACCTGGGGCTGGGTGCACTGCATGCTCACATTCACACCGCCAGGCATGGGCGTCGCGTTCCTGGTGCAGCCCTCGGGTCCCTTCTTGCCGAACACGTCGAACTGCGCGATGTCCTGTTTCGTGATGCACTGCTTCGTGCGCAGGCCATTTTCCGTGAATTCGGTTCCACCGGCGCCCAGCTCGCCCAGCTTTTTCTGGATCTCCGCGCGCTGCGCCGGCGGCATCGAGTCCATCTGACTCTTCATCAGCGCGGCGATGCTTGCCATTTGGTTGCCCCCGCCCTTGCCGGGCAGCGTCATCTCGAGCTGCCACAGTCCGGGCTTGATGTCGACCTGCTGTGCAAACGCATTCGTTGCACACAGGGTCGCCAGACTCAATACGATGCTTGCGGTTCGCCTCATTCTCATGATCCTCCCGATGGATGAAACCCCAGTGTAGCCGACCTGTTCCGGCATCCGCGCGCGCATAACGCGCATGTTAACGAACAAGCGCGCCATCGGCGCGCTGTGTTGGGGAAGCTTGCAGGCGACTTACTTGGTCGCCAGCACCCACTTGACCAGCGAGCGCGCCTCGGCCTCGCTCACTTGCGGATTGGCCGGCATCGGGATCGGGCCCCAGGTGCCCGAACCGCCTTTCAACACTTTCTGCACCAGCTTGTCCTCGGCGCCCTTCTGGCCCGCATACTTCTGCGCGACGTCCTTGTAGGCAGGACCGACCAGCTTGGTGGCGACGGTGTGGCAAGCCATGCAATTCTTGGCCTTGGCCAGGTCGGCCTGGGCGAATGCACCCGACGACGCGAAAGCCGACAGCACCACACACAACATCAGGGACCGCTTCATTTGTTTCTCCGAGTTTATGACTGATTGGATTCTACCCCCTTTCCCACTGGGGCAATGGGGGCGATACACTCTGTAACGCGATCGCCACGTTTACCAATATCCTGTAACAAGAAAATAGCAACTTTTGCCCGCTGGCATCGCGCGCGCAAGCGTTTCTTGTAAGATGTGAAAGCTATAAGGAACCTACCATGCCACTGATTCTCCTGATCGTCGCCCTGGCCGCCCTGCGCGGATTCGAAGTCTGGCGCTTCGCCGACATCTCATGGTGGGTCATCGTCGGCCTGTTCGTGGCTGCCTTCATCTGGTTCGAGTTCATCGAGAAAATGCTCGGTCTCGACAAGAAAAAGGATCACGAGCTGCAGGACAAGCGCCGCAACGAGCGCGTCAAGAAGACCCTCGACAAGCGCCGTTGATCGCCATGCATCCCGAACTGCGCCAGCTGCGCCATTTCGTCACTGTGGCCGAAGAGCTGCATTTCGGCCGCGCCGCGCGCCGCCTGCACATGACCCAGCCGCCGCTATCGCAGAGCATCGCCAATCTCGAAGAACTGTTGAAAGCCCCGCTGTTCGTGCGCAACCGGCGCATGGTCGGCCTGACTGCGGCCGGCACGGCCCTGCTGCCGGAAGCGCGCCGCATCCTCGAGGAAGCCGCCGCGCTGCCCGAGCTGGTGCGGCGCGCGGCCAGCGGCGAAGCGGGCCGCCTGGCCCTGTCCTTCGTCTCGACCGCCGGCCTGGGCATGCTGCCCGACGTCCTGCGCCGCTATCGCGCCGCCTATCCCGGCGTGCGCCTGGTGCTGCAAGAGGCGACGTCCGACGTCCAGTTCGACGAGCTGCTCTCGGGCCGCATCGACGCGGGCTTCGTGATCCCGCCGCAGGCAGGGGAAGTGGACGTCGCCGACGGCGCGCTGGCCTACCTCAAGATCGTCGACGAGCCGCTGGTGCTGTGCGCGCCGAGCGGCCTGGCGGCGCTGTCGACGCCGGGTCCGGTGCGCCTGCGCGACCTGCCGCCGCTGCCGCTGGTGATCTTCCCGCGCGCGGTGGCGCCCAGCCTGCACGATGCGATCCTGGCCTGCTTCCGCGCGGCCGGGGTGCTGCCCATCATCGGCCAGGAAGCGATCCAGATGCAGACCATCGTCAGCCTGGTTTCCGGCGGCATGGGCTTGGCACTTGTGCCACAATCCGTGTCGAACCTGATGCGTCCCGGCGTAGAATACCGTGCCCTGCAAGACCCGGCGCCGCTGGCCGAAACCGGCCTGGCCTGGCGGCGCGACAACGATTCGCCCGTATTGAAGGGCTTTTTGGACTGTTTGAAGAGAGACTGACTATGCTGATTCATCCGCAGCCGGACCCGATCGCGATCTCGCTCGGCCCGGTGCAAATCCACTGGTATGGCCTGATGTACGTGGTCGCCTTTGCCCTGTTCATCATCCTGGGCCGGGTGCGCATCCGCATGCCGCACGTGGCGGCGCAGGGCTGGACCCGCGACGACCTGGACGACATGCTGTTCTACGGCATGCTGGGCGTGATCGTGGGCGGCCGCCTGGGCGAAGTGCTGTTCTACCAGCCGCTGTATTTCCTCGAACACCCGCTCGAGATCTTCATGATCTGGAAGGGCGGCATGTCCTTCCACGGCGGCTTCCTGGGCGTGCTGATCGCGATGGCGCTGTGGGCCCGCAAGCGCAAGCGCAACCTGCTCGACGTGTACGACTTCATCGCGCCACTGGTGCCGCTCGGCTATGCCGCCGGCCGCATGGGCAACTTCATCAATGCCGAACTGCCGGGCCGCCTGGCCGACCCGAACCTGCCGTGGGCGATGCTGTGGCCCGGCGTGGCCGGCCCGCGCCATCCATCGCCGCTGTACCAGGCGCTGGTCGACGGCGTGCTGGTGTTCGTGATCCTGTGGCTGTTCGCGCGCAAGGCGCGTCCGCGCCTGGCAGTGGGCGCCATGTTCACCTTGCTGTATGGCTGCGCGCGCTTCTTCACCGAATGGTTCCGCGTGCCGGACTGGGAAACCACCGTGTTCGGCCTGCCGATCACGTCGGGCCAGGTGCTGTCGCTGCCGATGATCGTCGCGGCCCTCGTCATGCTGGCCTGGGCCTATCGCCAGGCGCCGGGCCGGCCCGTAACGGCTTGAGCAGCCACTGAGCAACCGCTGAGTGGGCGAGCGCACAGAGCGCCCGCCTTTCACGCCCGACAATGAGGCTCCACGGATCGGAGCCCACATGGATCAAACAAGGCGCAAGCGGCGTACCCGATGGTGGCTGCTGCTTGCCGCCATCGTCGTATTGACAGGCATCGCCTTCGCCATCATGTGGCGCCCCGCGCTGGCGCCGCAGACCACCATCCCCTCCTTCGACCAGGCCCGCATCGAGCGCGGCGCCAATCTGGCGCACCTCGGCATGTGCGCCTCGTGCCACACGGCCGATCTGTCCCGCCCCTTCGCCGGCGGCAAGCCGATGGAGACGCCGTTCGGCACCGTCCACAGCACCAATATCACGCCCGACCGCGGCACCGGCATCGGCGCCTGGAGTCCTGAAGCTTTTACACGTGCCATGCGCGAAGGCGTCTCGCGCGACGGCCACCTGCTGTATCCGGCCTTCCCCTACAACCACTACGTGCGCATGACGCAGGTCGACATCGACGACCTGTACGCGTACTTCATGACCCGGCCCCCGATCGCCGCGCCGGCGCCCGACAACGACATGACTTTCCCGTTCGGCTTCCGGCCCCTGGTCGGTTTCTGGAACGTGCTGTACCTGGACGACGCACCTTGGCAGCCGGACACGAAACAATCCGCCGAATGGAACCGCGGCGCCTACCTGGCCGACGCCGTCGTCCACTGCGCCGCCTGCCACACGCCGCGCACGAAGCTGGGCGGCCCGGACCTGAAGCGCCAGCTCGATGGCGGCGAAGCCGAGGACTGGTACGCGCCGGCCCTGAACCGCAACTCGCCGTCGCCACTGCCGTGGACGCGCGAACAGCTGCAGGCATACCTGCGCACCGGCATGGCCGTGGACCACGCGGTGGCCGGCGGGCCGATGCAGGATGTGGTGATGCACCTGGCCCAGGCCAATGAAGGCGACGTCGCCGCGCTGGCCACATGGACCCACAGCCATCTGTCACAGGCGCCGGCGCGCGCGACGCCGGCGCAACGCGACGGACCGCTGCCGCAACCCTCTCTTGACGATCCCGACCTGCCGCGCATGCGGCTCGGCTACGACTTGTACGCCAACTCCTGCGCGCGCTGCCACGACGTCGGCCGCGCCCCGAGTTCGGGCGCCGCGCTGCCGCTGCAGAAGGCGATCGCCCTGTACGACCCCGACCCGCGCAGCCTGATCCACATCGTCGACAGCGGCATCCTGCCACCCGATGGCGAAGCGGGACGCTGGATGCCCGGCTTCAGGGAGATCCTGAGCGATGAACAGGCCGGCGCGCTGGCCGCCTACCTGCGCAAGTACGGCGCGGGCCAGCCGGCCTGGCCGGAACTGGACCAGCAAGTGAGCAAAGCGAGAGCACCATGACGACCTACCGCCTGCAGGTGAACGGCAAGCCCCACGCCATCGATACCGACCCCGATACTCCGCTGCTGTACGTGCTGCGCAACGACCTCGCGCTGAACGGCGCCAAGTTCGGCTGCGGGCTGGGCCAGTGCGGCTCCTGCACCGTGATCATGGACGGCAAGCCGGTGATGTCCTGCCTGGTGCCGGTGTCCGCCGTCGGCGCGCGCACCGTGCGCACCGTCGAAGGCCTGGGCGACAGCGACACGCCCGGCGTGCTGCAGCAGGCCTTCATCGACGAGCAGGCGGCGCAATGCGGCTACTGCATCGCGGGCATGATCATGCAGGCCACGGCGCTGCTCGAAAAGACGCCGGCGCCGAACGACGCCCAGATCCGCGCCCATATGTCGCCCAATCTGTGCCGCTGCGGCACCCATATGCGCATCCTGCGTGCGGTGCGGCGCGCGGCGGACCAGCTCGCGGGAGGCAAGCGATGAGCCTCGACCAGGGCCGCCGCCGCTTCCTGGCCGCCGGCGGCGCGCTCACGCTGTCGTTCACCATGCCGGCGTGGTCCGCGCAAGGAGAGCTCCCCAAGAGCCTGGATAAAACGCCCTGGCTCGACGCCTGGATCCGCATCGACGCCGACGAACGCATCACGGTCTTCACCGGCAAGGCGGAGCTGGGGCAAGGCATCAAGACCGCGCTGCTGCAGGTCGTGGCCGACGAGCTGCGCATCGCGCCGGGGCGCCTGACGCTGGTCACCGCCGACACCGCGCGCACGCCGGATGAAGGCATGACCGCCGGCAGCAACTCGATGAAGGACAGCGGCACGGCGCTGCGCCATGCGGCGGGCCAAGTGCGGATGCGCCTGGGAGAACTGGCGGCGGCCCGCCTTGGCGCGCCCGCAGCCAGCCTGGCGTTGAAGGATGGCGCCTTCATCGCCGCCGATGGCCGTCGCGCCAGCTTCGGCCAGTTGGTGACCGGCCAGGAACTGCACCTGCGCGCCGCGCCGCAGCCGGCGCCGCCAGCGCCTGGCCCGAAGACGGCGATCGGCCAGTCGCTGCCGCGGGTCGACATCCCGCCCAAGGTCACCGGCGGCCCCGCCTACGTGCAGGACCTGCGCCTGCCGAATATGGTGCATGCGCGCGTGGTGCGCCCGCCGTCGCAAGCCTCGTCGCTGATCGAGGTCGACGCCGCCGCCGTCCGGCGCCTGCCCGGTGTATTGAAAATCGTGCGCGACGGCCGCTTCCTGGCCGTGATCGCGGATGGCGAATACCGCGCCGTGAAGGCCGCCGCGGCTTTGGCGCGCGCCGCGCGCTGGGAGACGCCGGCCGCGCTGCCGGTGCACCCGGACATCGGGTCGCTGGTGATGGCGCAGCCGGCCGAGCCGACCACCATCCTCGAACGCGGCGCGCGGGTCCAGCAAGGTGTGCATTTCAAGGCCACCTATACCCGCCCCTTCCAGCTGCACGCCTCCATCGGCCCGTCCTGCGCGGTGGCGCAGCTGGTGGAGAACCGCTACACGGTCTGGACCCACTCGCAGGGCGTGTTCCCGCTCAGGAGCGCGCTGGCCGAACTGCTGGCAGTAAAGGAAGATGCGATCCGCTGCATCCACGTCGAGGGTTCCGGCTGCTACGGCCACAACGGCGCCGACGATGTGGCCGCCGACGCCGCCCTGCTGGCGCGCGCCTTTCCCGGCCGGCCGGTGCGGGTGCAGTGGATGCGCGACGATGAACACGGCTGGGAGCCGTTCGGCGCGGCGATGGTGGCGCAGGTGGCGGCCACGCTGGGTCCGGACGGCCGCATCGCCGACTGGCAGTACGACGTCTTCACGCCGCCGCACAACACCCGCCCCGGCAAGGCCGGCAACCTGCTGCCGGCCACGCATCTTGTCAAGCCGTTCGCGCCGCCCAAGCCGAAGCCCAGCCCGCAGCCGGAAGGCAGCGGCGACCGCAACGCGATCCCCTATTACCGGCTGCCGAATGCGCGCGTGACCCACCACTTCCAACCGAAAGCGGTGCTGCGCACCTCGGCCATGCGCGGCCTGGGCGCCTATTGCAATGTGTTTGCGATCGAAAGCTTCATGGACGAACTGGCGCGCGCGGCGAAGGTCGATCCGGTCGCGTTCCGCCTGCGCCACCTGGAAGACCCACGCGCCATCGATGTCGTGAAACTGGCGGCGGCGAAGTTCGGCTGGGACTGTTACAAGAAGCTGCCGCGGCGCGGCCGCGGCTTTGCCTTCGCGCGTTATAAGAACCTGGCGTCGTATTGCGCGCTGGCGGTCGAGGTGGAGGTGGCGCGCGAAACAGGCCTGGTGCGCATCACGCGCGTGTCGAGCGCCGTCGATTGCGGCGAGATCGTCAACCCGGACGGCGTGCGCAACCAGATCGAAGGCGGGATCGTGCAGTCGGCCAGCTGGACTTTATTGGAACAGGTGCGCTTCGACGCCTCGCGCGTACTCACCGTGGACTGGGCCTCGTATCCGATCCTGCGCTTCGCCCAGGCGCCGGAGAAAATCGACGTGCACCTGATCGACCGCCCCGGCCAGCCTTTTCTGGGCACCGGCGAGGCGGCGCAGGGCCCGGCCGCGGCGGCGATCGCCAACGCGGTGTTCGACGCCTGCGGGCTGCGCATGCGCGACCTGCCGCTGGACCGCGCGCGCGTCAGGAAGGCTTAGTTGAACGCCTTCCAGAACATATAGGCCGCCAGCGCATACAGGATCACCGCGAAGATGCGCTGCAGCTGGCGCACCGGCATCTTGTGCGCGGTGCGGGCGCCGAGCGGCGCCATGATCACGCTGGCCAGCACGATGATGGCCAGCGCCGGCAGGTAGACGAAGCCCAAGGACCATGCCGGCAGCTGCGGCTCGCCCCAGCCGAAATAGATGTTCGACAGCGTGCCCGAGAGCGCGATGGGAAAGCCCAGCGCCGCGCTGGTGGCCACCGCGTTATGGATGCGCACATTACAGCGCGTCATGAACGGCACCGAGACGAAGCCGCCGCCCGCGCCGACGAGGCCCGACAGGATGCCGATCAGGCCACCGGTGACGAACATGCCGGGCTTGCCGGGCAGCTCGCGCGCGGCCGCCGGCTTTTTCCCGATCAGCATCTGGGTGGCCGAAAACGCCACGAAGCAGCCGAAGAAGAAGGACAGCACCGCGGTATTCATCTGCTTGCCGATCCACGGACCGATCCAGGATCCGATCAGGATGCCCGGCGCCAGCAGGCGCACCACGGGCCACAGCACCGCGCCATGCTTGTGATGGGCGCGCAGCGAGGACAGGGAGGTGAACAGGATGACGCCAAGCGCGGTGGCGATCGCCATGTGGACCACGAGTTCGTCGGCGAAGCCGCGCGCGGTGAAGATCATCGTGATGAACGGGACCAGCACCATGCCGCCGCCGATGCCAAGGAGGCCGGCCGCGAAGCCGCCGAAGGTGCCCATCGCCAGCAGGGCCAGGATCAGCCAGGGATCCATTCAGGCTTCCTTCGCGCGCACGAGTTTCACGATCGCGTCCCACTCGGCTTTAGTGACCGGCGAGATCGACAGCCGGCTGCCCTTCTGCAGCAGCACCATGCTTTCCAGCGCGGGATTGGCGCGCATCTCGGCCAGCGGCAGGTAGCGCCCTTGTTCAGTCGCGCGCACGTCGATCGAAATCCAGCGCGGCGTTTCCTGCGTGGCTTTCGGGTCGTGGTAATGGCTGCCGGGGTCGAACTGGGTGGCGTCGGGATAGGGGCCGCTCGCGATCTCGGCCAGCCCGGCCACGCCGGGCACGGCACAGCTGGAGTGATAGAACAGGACGCCGTCGCCGACGGCCATCGCGTCGCGCATGAAGTTGCGCGCCTGGTAGTTGCGCACGCCGAACCAGGCCACGGTCTGGGCGGGTGCGGACAGGACGTCGTCGAAACTGACTTCGTCCGGCTCGGATTTCATCAACCAATAGCGCATTGCGCCGTTCTCCCTGCAAGGCGCGCCGTCACGTTTGACGTGCGCACAAAAAAAAGCGGCTGCGTACATAGTGCGCAACCGCTTGTGTATCCTAGCCCCCGCCAGTGCCGTTTTTGCCGGCATCCTGAACCAAAACGGTTCAAGGCGGTCACGGTCAGATCAATTTCGGGTTCGTCAAACGAGTGACGCTCACTCCCATCGAACTTGTTCCACGACCTATGCGTAAGAATGGTTCAAGGAATATATGGCAAATCTCGAACACCGCAGGGTAGAGCGCAGTTTACTCTTTTGAAGCGGCATGTCAAACGGATTCGGCTTTTCAGAAAAGATTTTCCTGGGACGTCAGCGCCTTGTCGAGCACGGTATGCATCGCTTCCAGCTTTTGCTTGACCTCGAGAATCGACATGTCCGACAGCGGTCCCTGCGGCGACTTGACCGACAGGAATTCCGCCGCGACGCTCAGCGCGGCCATGACGGCGATGCGGTCGGTGCCCCTCACCTTGCCCGAGTCGCGCAGCTGGCACATCTTGCCGTCGAGGTAGCTCACCGCCTCGCGCAGGGTGCGCTCTTCGCCGTCGCGGCAGGCCAGGCGGTAGGGCTGGCCCATGATGGTGACGTCGAGATGGATCATCGTGCTGCCTCACTAGTGCCTGGTGCGCCGGACGGCGTGCCGCCTGCATCGCCGGTCGGTTGTTGCGTGTCGTCTTCCCCGCCCTCCTCGCCCGGTGGCTTGGGCAACTCGTCGAGCAGGGCCTCGACCCGGCGCTGGGCCTCGACCAGGCGCTCCTTGAACGCCAGGTTCTCGGCGCTGAGCAGGGTATTGGCCTGGCGCAGCAAATAATTCTCGGCGCGCAGCGACTGGGTCAGCTGGGCGAGCCGGTCGATTTTCTCTGAGAGTTCTTGGAATTCGGAAATCATCCGACACTATAGGATCGAGATGGATTTTCCGTCAACCGAATCACGCTGCGGTGCGGCAAGCGGCGCCTGGCGGACCGTGCCGGGATGGCCTGGCGTGCGGCAGGAAAGCGCCAGGCAGTGTACGCTGCCCGCCTCTTTGCCAATTTCACACCATTGGCAAGAGATGCCAAAAACACATTGCGCAGGACCCATGCGGTTTGCGCCAGCTCAAGCGTATAAACGACTTTGCCAATCTTGCTGCTTGAAATGGCAAATTATCGTCCCTATAATTAGCACTCGTTAGTAGAGAGTGCTAACAACTCTTTGCAGATCGCCGCAGTGCCTGACACAGGGCTGTGGCGATGTCAAAAAACGCTAGTTAAACCACTGAATATTAAGGAGTTTTGCATGAACCTTCGTCCTCTGCACGATCGCGTTATCGTGAAGCGCCTCGACCAGGAAACCAAGACTGCGTCCGGCCTGATCATTCCTGATGCCGCGGCAGAGAAGCCAGACCAAGGCGAAGTCCTCGCCGTCGGTAACGGCAAAGTGCAAGACAACGGCCAGGTCCGTCCGCTGGAAGTGAAAGTCGGCGACCGCGTGCTGTTCGGTAAGTACTCCGGCCAGGCCGTCAAGGTCAATGGCGAAGAACTGCTGGTGATGCGCGAAGAAGACATCATGGCCGTCGTGGCCCAGTAAGTCTCATTCCCTGACCCATTCACGAAATAATTCGGAGAAATAACAAATGGCAGCTAAAGAAGTAGTGTTCGGCGACGCAGCGCGCGCCAAGATGGTCGAAGGCGTCAATGTCCTGGCCAACGCAGTCAAGGTCACCCTGGGCCCGAAAGGCCGCAACGTCGTGCTCGAGCGCTCGTTCGGCGCCCCGACCGTCACCAAGGATGGTGTCTCGGTCGCGAAAGAAATCGAACTGAAAGACAAGCTCCAGAACATGGGCGCGCAGATGGTCAAGGAAGTCGCTTCCAAGACCAGCGACAACGCCGGTGACGGCACCACCACCGCGACCGTGCTGGCACAAGCCATCGTGCGCGAAGGCATGAAGTTCGTTGCCGCCGGCATGAACCCGATGGACCTGAAGCGCGGCATCGACAAGGCCGTCGCAGCGACCGTCGAAGAACTGAAGAAGATCGCCAAGCCAACCACCACCTCGAAAGAAATCGC
>DDKG01000265.1:19245-19978 GCA_002339265.1 Massilia sp. UBA2604
CTGCTGTGCGACAAGAAGATCTCGAACATCCGTGACCTGCTGCCGGTGCTGGAGCAAGTCGCCAAGGCCGGCCGTCCGCTGGTCATCATCGCCGAAGACATCGAAGGCGAAGCGCTGGCGACCCTGGTCGTCAACAACATCCGTGGCATCCTGAAGACCGTTGCCGTCAAGGCGCCTGGCTTCGGCGACCGCCGCAAGGCCATGCTGGAAGACATCGCCGTCCTGACCGGTGGCCAGGTCATCGCCGAAGAAGTCGGCCTGACCCTGGAAAAGGTCACCCTGGCAGAGCTGGGCCAGGCTTCGCGCATCGAAGTCGGCAAGGAAAACACCATCATCATCGACGGCGCCGGCCAGGCTGAATCGATCGAAGGCCGCGTCAAGCAGATCCGCGCCCAGATCGAAGAAGCGACCTCGGACTACGACCGCGAAAAACTGCAAGAGCGCGTGGCCAAGCTGGCCGGCGGCGTTGCCGTGATCCGCGTCGGTGCAGCCACCGAAGTCGAGATGAAAGAGAAGAAGGCACGCGTGGAAGACGCGCTGCACGCAACCCGCGCTGCCGTGGAAGAAGGCATCGTGCCAGGCGGCGGCGTGGCCCTGCTGCGCGCCCGCGCTACCCTGGACGTCAAGGGCGACAACCCTGACCAGGACGCCGGCATCAAGATCGTCCTGCGCGCCATGGAAGAGCCGCTGCGCATGATCGTCCAGAACGCGGGCGACGAGCCATCGGTCGTGG
>DDKG01000264.1 GCA_002339265.1 Massilia sp. UBA2604
TGAGCGGGCTTTTTTGCTTTCCAGCTCCGAAAAGCCTCTGGTGTCGGGTTGTCGGTCGAGAATAATCTGCTGGTTGAACGCGTGGAGTAATCTGGTCCAGTGGATTAGATTACGAGCCGTCCACCCTGCGTCCTCCGAAGGCGCTTTTCATCTTTTTCCTCTTCGGCTGCCTCCTGATAACGGAAAGTGCATCTGCCGCCCGTCACCGCCAGCGTCGATACGATTGCCGGACACCAGGTAGATTGCGGCTAGGTGTCGAGAAGCTGGTCGACATCGTCATCCGCGACGTCGGCGCCTTGCCGCCACTCGAGAATGTCACCGGGTTGGCATGCCAGCTTTTCGCAAATCTTCTCGAGTGTCGAAAACCGGATTCCTCTTACCTTTCCCGACTTCAGTAACGATAGATTCTGCTCCGTAATACCAATGTAATTGGCCAGCTCCTTGGACTTTAACTTGCGTTTGGCCAGCATCACATCGAGGTTGATAATGATGGCCATCAGATAAAGCCCTCGTTCTCTTCACTCAAACGACGGCCCTCATGCATCACGCCGGCGATCAGGTAGAAGAGACTGCAAACAAGAATCAGCAGTAATTCGCTCGAGCTGACATCGATGGAGATCGGGTAGCTGCGGCCGTTCCCAAGCAGGTTGAACGCAAGATCTCGCAGCGGCTTTTCGAGGGTGAACAGCACGATTGCCAGAAGAATGGCCCCTGCCGATGCGCGCAGACGCGCGATGGTATCGATCGCAAATATCTGACCTTGTTGGAAGAGGCTTAAGGTCTGGCCTAGCCGGATGAACCCGAACGTCAGCGCGCTGAGTCCGGGCACCCCTATCAGGATACCCATGATTTTCTGGGATACGGATAACTCGTTCACCAAGCCCTCTCTCATCCCCTCGGGGTCGAGTTGAATATGCATTGGTCCAAGTTCTAATGGCATCGGAACTATCCAGGGAAGCAGAAAAAATACGATTTGAATCGACAAGAACACCAGTAAAAGCCAACGAATAACATTGCAAAGCCGGAACAGCGGAGATAGCTGCACTTGGGGAGATTTCGCCTTGTCCATGGATGCCTAGCCCTTCCATTCAGCCGCAACAATTTTATTGATGTGGCAATTGTCATTGTACTTCAGCAAATTTACTTTGTGTTGCTGCGCTTTCACTATGGAAAGCACTATTGAGCTTGATCTAGTGATTATTTTTATCGCTAAACAATAAGATTTTACTGCTTGACAGTATTTTTCAAGCGTCGTAGACTTTATCTGTATTTACAATAACCAATAGTTCCTAGCAAGATTGACAGGGCTGAGAGACGCGCTGAATGGCCGAATTGTGACACTCAACTCATCATATCGATGGAGAAACAACATGCAAGTATCTGATCTCGTTGCTGAAGAATTTTCGATTGAAGTGCTGGAGAGTCGTTTCGAGATGGAGGCAATGGTCGAACCACCGCCAGAGACGGACTGGAAGTCCACCTGCACCTATGCGGGCCTCTTCGGAAACTGCGAGTAGCGCGACCCTCACGCTACGAATTCGATGATCTCAATGCAAGCTCTGGTGTATCAACATCACGGAACTGGCCGGGGCCACCATGTCGAATCACCACACGTCAATCCCTTTATTAAAAGGGAACATCACCATCGTCGCTCAGGAGGATACTGACGCCGGCTCCGCGCAGCGGTATCTTTTGATGCTTGGTGAGAATTACTTTTTGATCTCGGTCAAAACCAGGGCACTGATCCTTGCCTTGCTGCGTAGCCCGGAAACGCAGCAACAATTGGAAAGCGAATTCGCTGCGGAGGCTGGTGAGCACATTCCAGCGTCGACACTCATCACGCTTGCGAAGCAAACCCTGCCGCCGGCTTTGTTTTGTGACACGCCGCTGCCGCTGTTCAGGAACCCGTTCATCGTCAGCGCGACCCTTATTTCTCCGCGACACGCCGCGCGCATGGCAGCCTGGCTTGCGTGGTTGTTCAGGCGACAGTGTGCGTTGCCAATCATTTTCCTGTTCATGCTGGCTCACGCGATGGTCTTGCCTGATGCGTTACATGCCGTGCATGGCGCCTGGACGGTTTCACAGACAGGCGCACTTGCCGTCTTGTTCCTGGCCAGCGGTCTGTTCCACGAATGCGGCCATATTGCTGCCTGCCGTTATTTTCGTTGCGAGCACGGCAGCATTGGAGTCGGTCTCTATCTGGTTTTCCCGGTGTGGTACGCGGACGTGACCCACGCCTGGCGACTGCAGCGGCGCCAGCGCGCTGTTGTCGATCTCGGCGGCATATATTTTCAGGCGATTTTCTTGATCGCCGTCGATGCCTATGCCTTGGCAAGCGGCGATCCGGTAGCGTTCAAACTCGCCTGGCTGATTACGTTTGCCATGTTGTTGACGCTCAATCCTGTATTCAAATTCGACGGGTATTGGTTGCTGTCCGACCTGAGCGGTCTGCACAATCTCCACCAGCAGGTACGTCAGTCATTCTCCACGTTGATCGCGCGGGCGATGCGAAAACAAAGTGCATCCAGGCCACCATTGCAAGCGAGGATCCTGCATGCGTATCTGTTGTTGAGCGCATGTTATTTCGTCTATATCGGCCTGTTTCTTGGACGCGAACTTTTGTCATCAGTGGCCTATCTTGCGTCAATGACCGACGCCGGTTGGCAGGACTCGATCTCCCTGGATCGAATGGGCTGGGGAGATGCCGCACCGGCGCTGGGTCGTGGTCTTCGAGTATTGGTATGGCCGCTCATAATCATGCTGGCCAGCATGTTTTTCTTGAACCGGCTCCGTCTAGGAATGCGCGTGATCGTGTCCAGCATTCGCGAGGCCCGCACGTTGCCTTCCCGTCATCACTCTATTTAGGGGATTCCGATGTTTTCGCGTATGAACATGCTTGCCGGACCTGCCACCTGGCGCCAGGGGACGCAGACACCCACGAATAAACCTTCCGATACCGAGCAGCTTATCCAGCAGACCGCAGCGGGAATGGCTTATTACCTTGGTTTGACCGATGAAGATGCGACCTTGCGTGCGCAAGCCGCATGCGAGCGCCGTCAACGCCGACACGGTGGACAGCCGTTCAGCGACGGTCCGATGGTGCCGCCCGATCAAGCCCTGAAGCACATCCAGCTGGCGCTCAGCAAGAACAGCTCCTGCCTGATGGCATTGCCGTTCAGTGGCGCTGCACTGGAACTCCTGCACGAGATTACTTGCGAGGGCGGCCTGCCATTGATCCTGATCGAGAGCCCGGCACTCGCCAAACTGTCCCGGTTCCTGGGCACAACGATTGGTGACCTGCCGCGCTGCCAGACCCACGAGGTCATCAAGCACGTCAAGATCCAGGTTGCCCAACCTCAGGCGGTCGTCTACGTCAGCTTTCCCGAACTGCATACCTTGACAGCGGGGACAACGGCAAGCACGAGCTTCCTCGGCAAGGCATGCCGTTTCTCGGTGCTCGACCCTTTGTTGTGCCGATATGGCCTCAAGACGCTGCTCACGATCGGTTACTTCCCAGCCACCGCTGGTGTCGGACCCGAACTGGTCAGTTGCGATGCGCCGGCAACCGGTCCCGAGGGAAACAGCCAGGCCATGACGACATTGCTGCGCTGGCTGCTGGGACACTTGCAGGTATCGGCGTCGGTCGCCCCGGACGATACGCTCTCGTGGCATCACCTGTATCGCGCAAGCGCGCATTGCTATCAGATCGAGCGGCACAACCGGATCGAGCAGCTGGAAGCCTACTTCAATGCCTGGAAGCGTTCGCCCGATGGCATGCCCGAGGCGCTCTCCCGTATCGCGGCGGCGCGCGTGGCTGCGTTGCGCAATGCCACGTGAGTGAGGAGGGATGACCAAATGGCTTACTTCCCGGAACTGGTTGTGCGGTGCAGGATCGCCGCCGCACGCGCCCGCTTGATGCTGTCGAGCGGCGAGGCCGCCTCCGTGCTGGAAAAACGCATCGACCATTCGATCCGCACGGTGTTTCCCGACATCTCCGCAGCGGCGGCATACGAGCTGTACGTGCGTCACTGGATATCGATGCGCAAGTTCGCGCTCATCAAGCAGTACCTGACCTCGCTGCAGGCCGATGAACTCAATACCTTCCTCGACCGTTATGTCCGGGTCGAGGGACGCGAGCATCTCGACGCCGTCGTGGAGAGCGACGCTCCGGTTATCTTCGTGACCCCGCATTACGGCAATTTTGCGGCAGGGTGCCTGAAGCTGATCAAGGAAATCGGACACCGTAAAACGATCAATGCCTTCTACAACCCGCCCTTGAAGAGCCGTGCCTCGCAAGGCTTCGAAGAGCTGTTCCACCGCCTCGGATACGGATATCACGCGCTGTTCAACGACGATACCGCGGTGCTGAAAGCCCTGCGGGTGCTCAAGCGCGGTGAAGCATTGACGATGATGCCCGACGTATTCGACATCACGGGGCACGTATTGTATGTGCCGTTTTTCGGCCGCCTGATTCCTGCCATGGCCGGCACCGCCTTGTTCGCAATCAAGGGCCGAGCCAACGTCATCGTCGGCTATAACTGTCCTGGCCCCGGATTGGCCTCGACCTTGAAGCTTGGCGCACCGATCTACTACGAACCTACCGGCGATCTCGAGGCCGGCCTCTCGAGCTTGACTGCCGCCATCTTCAGTGAACTGGAAGGACAAATCCGGGCGGCGCCCGAGCACTGGATCTACCTGCCGAAGATGGGAGATTTGCTGGCCGACCGTCTCCCAGTGAATGCGACCGCGCATGCCGAATGGATGGACAAGCTCGATAATGCAACCCGCCAGTTCGCATCGGTTCTGCCCGAATGGCCGGACATCATGGATGAGCTCAAATCGATACCGCTCGATGCCTGAGCCAGTCAAGCGGCAAGCTCGACAATAGCACTGCAGACTTATCCGCAAGCCGGTAATGGTCAGGAGAGTCCTACAGCGCGCCGACCACTTCTCCTATAGAGGCACTCACCCTTGGGGCGCATGATGAAATTTCTTGTTCAGCAAAGCGGAGGATCGCGATGAAGTCGAAAGAGAAGGTCAAGGGCGGAGACAACCGTGCACGCGGTGGCGCAAAACCGAAATCGTTGATGGTGGCCGAAGGCAGCATGCAGTCGAGGGCGCCTGGATACGTCATGCCGGGCGGGCTCGACACGCCTTTCCCGAAGGGGAATACCGGATCCATGCAGTCCGAATCGACGGGACGCGGCCAACGCGCCGGCGCCGGTTCGCAGACCGGCGGATGGAGTGCACGCCAGCAAGCACAGCGCATCCAGGCGCGCGGCGAGCAGGACCGCCTGGGCGAATCGCGGCAATCCGGCCACGGCATGGAACAGTACCAGCACGCCGGATCTCAGGAGTCGCCGACCGGCCCCGACAAATCGCGGCAGACCGGCGTCGGCGCCGCCAACCAGCAGCGGCAGGGCCGTCCTGACGAGCCGTCCACGGATTCCGGCAGCAAACGCAAAGGCTGACACACCAGGACCTCGACCGTCCACGCACATCACCGACCCGGGCCATGCCCGGGTTTTTTGTTATCGGTGTCGGGGACTCGGTGCGGCAGGCCACTGCCAGCCTGCCGAGATCTGGTGCACAATGCCGCTAACGACATTGCCATTTACACACAGGAGTAGCATGAACGAACAGGTCGCA
>DDKG01000250.1:0-3859 GCA_002339265.1 Massilia sp. UBA2604
GCTGTCGTACAGCAGGCGGCCAATCAGGGTGCTCTTGCCGTCGTCCACCGAGCCGGCGGTGATGAAGCGCAGCAGGGTCGAGCCGGCTTGCTGGTTGGCGAAATTGTCGGTGCGGGCGTTCATCAGAAGTATCCTGCTTTCTTGCGTTTTTCCATCGAGGCTTCGGAAGTCTGGTCATCCATCCGGGTCGCGCCGCGTTCGGTCACGTCGGTGATGGCCGTCTCGGCGATGATGCCGGCCACGGTATCCGCATCGGACGCCACCGGGCAGGTGCACGAGATGTCGCCCACGGTGCGGAAGCGCACGACGCGGTTTTCGACGGTCTCGCCTTCGCGCGCCGGGGTGAGTGGCGTCAGCGGCACCAGCAGGCCGTTGCGCGGAATGACCTCACGCTGGTGGGCAAAATAAATCGACGGCAGCGCCAGTTTTTCGCGCGCGATGTACTGCCACACGTCCAGCTCGGTCCAGTTGGAGATCGGGAACACGCGCATGTTCTCGCCCGGGTGCACGCGGGTGTTATACAGGTCCCACAGCTCGGGGCGCTGGGCTTTCGGGTCCCACTGGCCGAACTCGTCGCGGAAGGAAAAGATGCGTTCCTTGGCGCGCGCTTTTTCTTCGTCGCGGCGGGCGCCGCCGATGCAGGCGTCGAAGCCGTGTTCGGCGATGGTTTCCAGCAGCGTGACGGCCTGGGCGGCGTTGCGCGAATCCGTTTGCGGATTGCGCAGGCGCACCGTGCCGCGCTTGATCGAG
The DNA here is from genome assembly GCA_002339265.1 of Massilia sp. UBA2604. Lineage (GTDB taxonomy): Bacteria > Pseudomonadota > Gammaproteobacteria > Burkholderiales > Burkholderiaceae_D > Telluria. Next base: position 751 of record DDKG01000250.1, read on the forward strand.
TCTTCGACGCTGCCGACGATCAGGCGCTCGCCCAGTTCGGCAGCGCGCGCATCGCGGAAGGCGATCACTTCGTCGAAGTTGTGGCCGGTGTCGATGTGCACCAGCGGGAAGGGGAATTTACCTGGACGGAAAGCCTTCTCGGCCAGGCGCAGCAAGACCACCGAATCCTTGCCGCCCGAGAACAGCAGGGCGGGATTGCTGCATTCTGCCGCCACCTCGCGCAGGATGTGGATCGCTTCCGATTCCAGCGCGTCCAGGTGGGCGGCGTTGACGTCGCTGAGTACTACGTTGTCGCTAACAGTTGTCATGGCTGTGCCTGTTCTTTTCTCGGGTCGTGGCTCAAGCGGCCACGGATTTGATGCGAATAAGTTTGCCGTCCACCACGTGCAAGCCGCATTCCTTGGACTCCGGGTTTTCCCACCACCAGCGACCGGCGCGCACATCCTCGCCCGGCTGGATGGCCCGGGTGCAGGGTTCGCAGCCGATCGACGGATAGCCGCGGTCATGCAGGACATTGTAGGGCACGTCGTTGTCGCGCAGATAGTCCCAGACGTTCTGCTCGCTCCAGTCGGCCAGCGGATTGAACTTCTGCATGCCGTGGCCAGCATCGTCTTCCTGCACCGCCAGCTCGGCGCGCGTGCTGGACTGCGCGCGGCGCTGGCCGGTGATCCAGGCGCGCTTGCCGGCCAGGGCGCGGCCCAGCGGCTCGACCTTGCGGATGCGGCAGCATTCCTTGCGCATCTCGACGCTGTCGTAGAAGGCGTTCAGGCCGTGATCAAGGACGTAGCGCTCGACCGCCTCTGGCTGCGGGCGGTACAGGGCGATGTCGTAGTCATAGGTCTGCTTGACGCGCTCGACCATCGACAGCGTTTCGGCATGCAGGCGGCCGGTCTCGAGCGAGAAGATCGCGATCGGCAGTTTGCTTTTCAGGATCAGGTCGGTCAGCACCATGTCTTCGGCCGCCAGGCTCGATGCGAACACGGCGGGCGTGAAATCGCGGGCAATACGGGTCAGTATCGCGTAGGTTTCCTCCACGCGATGATGCAGGTCGCTCATGGATAAAACTCCTAGATGCCGGCGCCGATGTCGCGGTGTTCCGCCGGCGTATCGCGTGGAACCCGACGGAACAGCGGGATCGGATTGTCGACCGTCGCCTGGTAGGTTTCCGAGAACACCGACAGGCCCTTGACCGCGTCGTGGATGCTGCGGTCTTGCCGGGTAGCATAGGCGTCGAAGCCGCAGCGCGCCATCTGGAACAGCTGGTCGCGCAGCACGTCGCCGATCGCCCGCAATTCGCCGGTCCAGCCCAGGCGCTTGCGCAGGTTGTAGGCGATCGAATAGCCGCGGCCGTCGGTGAATTTCGGGAAGTCGATCGCGATCACTTTGAAGCGTTGCAGGTCGTCCTTGAGCGCGGCCGCGCTCTCGTCAGGCGCCAGCCACACGCCCAGCTCGGCGCGCCCGGCCAGCGCATCGCGCTGGGCCTGCCACACGGCCAGTGGCACGATGATCTTGCCCGCCGGGATTTCAACGCTGTCAGCAGTTTGACCCTCGTCGAGCTTCAGCACGCTCCAGTCGTCATTGACCACTTCGCGACCCTTGATGATCTGTGGGTGTTGATCAAGCATAGTGGTCCTCTCCAACCAGTTCTTCCGCCGCGATCGGCGTGGCGTACACATGTTCCTTGAATGGGGCGACGCCCAGGCGCTGCACGGTGTCGACGAAGCGCTCACCTTCGATGCGACAGCGCACATAGACTTCGAGCAGGCGGCCGATCACTTCCGGCATCTGCACCGCCGAGAACGACGGGCCGATGATCTTGCCGATGGCGGATTCATTGCCCTGGGCGCCGCCGATCGAGACCTGGTACCACTCGCTGCCGTCCTTGTCGACACCCAGCACGCCGATATTGCCGACGTGGTGGTGGCCGCAGGCATTGATGCAGCCCGAGATATTCAGTTCGATGTCGCCGATATCGTGCTGGAAGTCCAGGTCGTCGAAGCGCTCGGCGATGGCGGCCGCGATCGGGATCGATTTCGCGTTCGCCAGCGAGCAATAATCGCCGCCGGGGCAGGCGATGATGTCGGTCAGCAGGCCGATATTCGGCGTCGCCATGCCTTTCGACTTGGCCAGCTGCCAGACCTCGAACAGCTTGCTCTGCTCGACATCGGCCAGCACCAGGTTCTGCTCGTGGGTCACGCGCACCTGGCCGAAGCTGAAGCGGTCGGCCAGTTCGGCCACGAAGTCCATCTGCTCGGCGGTGGCGTCGCCCGGCGGCACGCCGGTCTTCTTGAGCGACAGCACGACGGCGGCATAGCCCGGTACCTTGTGCGGCTTGACGTTGCGGTTGAGCCAGTTGGCGAAGGCGCGGTTGTCTGGTTGCGACGCGGCGACGTCGGTGTCGACCAGCTCGCGGTAGGCGTGCGGCTGGAACCACTTGGCCACGCGGTCGAATTCTTCTTGCGTCAGCGTCTCCGGGCCATCCTTGAGGTCGGCCCATTCTTCCTCGACCTGGCGGGTGAATTCTTCGACGCCCAGGGCCTTGAGCAGGATCTTGATGCGGGCCTTGTACTTGTTGTCGCGGCGGCCGTGAGTGTTATAGACGCGCATCACGGCTTCGGTATAGGTCAGCAGGTGCTGCCACGGCAGGAAGTCGCGGATCACGCTGCCCAGGATCGGGGTGCGGCCCATGCCGCCGCCGGCCATGAACTTGAAGCCGACTTCGCCGGATTCGCTCCGCACCACGGTCAGGCCGATATCGTGCACGGCGATCGCGGCGCGGTCTTCCAGGGCGCCATTGATGGCGACCTTGAACTTGCGCGGCAAGGCCAGGAATTCTGGGTGGAAGGTGCTCCACTGGCGCAGGATTTCGGCGAAAGGACGCGGATCGATGATCTCGTCGGCCGCCACACCGGCGTACTCGTCAGTGGTAATGTTGCGGATGCAATTGCCCGAGGTTTGGATTGCATGCATCTCGACCGAGGCCAGGTCGGTCAGGATGTCCGGCGTCTGCTCCAGCTCGATCCAGTTGTACTGGATGTTCTGGCGCGTGGTGAAGTGGCCATAGCCGCGGTCGTACTTGCGGGCGATATGGGCGAACATGCGCACCTGG
>DDKG01000250.1:4121-27620 GCA_002339265.1 Massilia sp. UBA2604
GAGGCGGATGGTGTTCGCCCATTAAATAATGTCCCGATGATACGGAGCTAAGCTTATATTCCAAACTACGGATAATTTATTTGCTTATATACGTAACCCGAATAAGCATCTTAGAATGTCGTTCTTGCCCGGTTTGCTGTCACCTTTACAACAATAATTATCAAATGAATCTCCACCAACTACGCTTCGTGCGCGAGGCCGTCCGCCAGAACTACAATCTGACCGATGCCGCCAAGGCATTGTTCACTTCCCAGCCCGGGGTCTCGAAGGCCATCATCGAGCTGGAAGAAGAGCTTGGCGTCGACATCTTCACCCGCCACGGCAAGCGCATCCGCGGCCTGACCGAGCCGGGACGCCTGGTGCTGCAGTCGGTCGAGCTGATCATGCAGGAGATCGACAGCCTGAAACGCATCGGCAAGGAATACGCGGCCCACGACAGCGGCAGCTTCACCATCGCCACCACCCATACCCAGGCGCGCTACATGCTGCCGAAGGTGGTGCAGGGCTTCATGCAGAAGTATCCGAAGGTGCGCCTGTCGCTGTTGCAGGGCAATCCGAAGCAGATCGCCGACATGGTCAAGAACGACCAGGCCGACCTGGCCATCGCCACCGAGTCGATCACGACGGTCGATGGCCTGATCACCCTGCCGGCCTACCAATGGGAGCACGTGGTGGTGGCGCCGCCGGACCACCCGCTGTTCAAGTCGCGCGCCATCTCGCTGGAAGAGATCGCTACTTATCCCGTGATCACGTATGATGCCGCCTTCGCCGGCCGCAGCAAGATCGACCACGCCTTCTCCTTACGCAACCTGAAGCCGGACGTGCTGCTGGAAGCGATCGACGCCGACGTGATCAAGACCTATGTCGAGCTGGGCATGGGCGTGGGCATCATCGCCGGCATGGCCTTCGACCCAGAGCGCGACCGCAACCTGCGCGCGCTGCCGGTCGGCCACCTGTTCGGCATGAACACCTCGCGCGTGGCGATCAAGCAGGGCGCCTATCTGCGCAGCTATATCTATACCTTCATCGAACTGCTGACGCCGACACTGAACCGCAAGATGGTCGAGTCGGCGATGCGCGGTGGGGAAAACTACGAACTGTAATGGAATCAAAGATGGACAAGAAACTGGTCATCGCCTACTACGACGGCATCGCCGCCCACTACGACAACGCCAGCGCCGAGTATTCGGAAGAGCAGCTGGAAGACCTGGACGAGGCGCGCGAGCAGCTCGCCACCTTGCTCTCCGGTCACCGCATCCTGGAGCTGGGCTGCGGCACCGGCGCCTGGACCGAGGTGCTGGCCGAGAGCGCCGAATCGGTCGTCGCGACCGACGCCAGCGAAGCCATGCTCGACCTGGCGCGCATGCACGGCGAAGACCTGGACAATGTGGAATACCGCCTGGTCGATGCACTCGACCTTCCCGATGACATTGCCAGTGGCGAGGACAAGTTCACTGCCGTATTCATGGCGGGCCTGTGGTCGCGCCTGACGCGCGAGCAGGGCGACGCGCTGTTGCTGTCACTGAAGAAACGCCTGGGCAAGGACGTGCTGCTGGTGATCTTCGACGATGCCTACGTCGAAACCGAAAGCGCCACCATCGCCCGCACCGACCTGCAGGGCAATACCCATGAATTCCAGCTCGACGCCGACGGCAACCGCCACGAGCTGGTCAAGAACTACCCGACCGACAGCTCCTTGCGCAAGCGCCTGGACAAGGTCGGCCGCGAGATCAAGATCGCGCGCTGGGAGTTCTATTGGGTGCTGACTTGCCGCCTGAAGTAATGCCCGCGTTCTCGATCGAGCGCGCGGCTGCGGCCGAGCGCCCGCTGCTGTTCCGGTTGATGCAGCTGTACTTTTTCGACGCCACGCGCTGGAGCGGCGAGGACATCCTCGAGGATGGCCTGTACGATTGCGATGAGAATGGTCTGCAAAGCTACTTCGACGCACAAGGCAGGGACGCGGCCTACATCCTCAGGGTCGATGGTAAGCCGGCCGGCTTCGCGCTGGTCGAATGGATTCCGTTCGACGGCGGACACATCCGCGAATTCGCCGACCTGTTCGTGCTGCCGAAATACCGCCGCCTGGGCCTGGCCGAAGCGGCGACGCGCCGGATCGTGCTCGGGACCGATGGGCCATGGTTGGTCTCGGTATTTCGACAGGATGAAGGGGCCTTGCGCTACTGGCAGAACGCTTTCTCGCGCCTGCCGTTCCGCTCGGTCCGCCCCGGCCCGCAGGACGATGTGTTCCACCTGTTCATCGTCAACGACACTCCTGCCGCATAATCCGGCGCTCACTTCATCTATATACCGCCATGCACATCTGGGTCGACGCCGACGCCTGTCCCGCCGTCATCAAGGACATCCTGTTCCGGGTAGCCGAGCGCCTGCAGCTGAACGTCACGCTGGTCGCGAACCAGCTGATCCGGGTGCCGGGCTCGCGCTTCATCCGCGCGCTGCAGGTCCCGGCGGGGGCCGATGCGGCCGACGCCGAGATCGTCGAGCGCGTGCATCCGGGCGACATCGTCGTCACCGGCGACATTCCGCTGGCGGCGCTGGTGCTGGACAAGGGCGGCCTGCCGCTCAATCCGCGCGGCGAGTGGTACACCAAAGACACCATCGCCCAGCAACTGACGATGCGCGCCTTCATGGAAGAACTGCGCGGCAGCGGCGTCGACACCGGCGGGCCGGCCGCCTTCAGCCAGGCCGACCGCCAGCAGTTTGCCAATGCGCTGGATCGTGAGCTGGCGCGCCGCCGGCGGCCGGGATAACGGCCCGGGCTGCTCAGGTCACAAGCGGGGTCAGACCTGACCCCGATCTCGTGACCCCGATCTCGATCTAGCTTTTTGTCGGATCGCGGATTGCACAATCCTGCGGTGCGCACAGCATCCCCCTCAATCGGTAGAGTTCGCTCATCGAAAGGAGCGGAACTCTAGTCGCAGATGTAGTGTCTGACACTACGCAAGCTGGTAAGGCGCGACACAATTGAACGCTCTTTCATCTCGCGAAAACCAAGCAGAGGAAAGAATATGAATGTGTACGACCACCTGGCTTCTTACAAGCTTGCAAGTGGAATACGGCTCGCAACTAGCGTCCTCGCGACGCATACTGCGCTACCCGTGGCGAGTCTGACGGCAACGTCAGGCACTGCCACCGGCCTATCGCCGGTGGGAGGCGGGAAAGTCACGCCTGTCAGATACGAGCACGGTCACCAAGACGGTTCGGGGCAGGAAGAGAACGCTGAACACATTTGTTCACGTTTTTGAAAGCAGCGGGCATGAAGTTCGACAAACCGGCAAGAATCAATCCAATCGACCGCCTGAAGGTGGTCGGCAAATCAACCCAACGCATCGATGGCGCGCTCAAGACCTGCGGCGCCGCGCCGTATGCATACGAGCACCAGGAGACGCCTGGCGCGGTCTACGGCTACATCGTCGGCGCCGGCATCGCCAAGGGCCGGATCGTCTCGATCGACCTGGAAGGCGCGCGCGCCGCGCCCGGCGTACTCGGCATCGTGACGGCAGCCAATGCCGGCAAGCTCGGCAAGGGTAAATTTTCCGATGCGCGTGCGCTGGCCGGTCCCGAGGTCGAGCATTACCACCAGGCGGTGGCGATCGTGGTCGCCGCGACCTTCGAGCAGGCGCGCGCGGCGGCCGGGCTGGTCGCGGTGCGCTACCAGAGCACGACGGGCCGCTTCGACCTGGCCGTCGAGCGCACCCGCGGCGCGGCCAAGCAACCGGCCAAGCCGAATCCCGACCTGGCGACCGGCATCGGCGACTTCGACACCGCCTTCGCCGCTGCGCCTGTGATGCTGGACGCGACCTATACCACGCCCGACCAGACGCACGCGATGATCGAGCCGCATGCGACCATCGCATCCTGGCAGGGCGGCCGGCTGACGTTGTGGACCTCGAACCAGCTGGTGGCCTGGGGCGTGCGCGACATGGCCAGGACGCTCGGTATCCCGAAGCAGAACGTCCGGATCGTGTCGCCGTACATCGGCGGCGGCTTCGGCGGCAAGGGCGGGATCATGAGCGACGCGGTGATGGCCGCGCTGGCGGCGAAGCAGGTGGGGCGGCCGGTCAAGGTGGCGCTGCAGCGTTCGCTCATTGCCAACAACACGACGCACCGCGCCGCCACCATCCAGCGCATCCGCATCGGCGCCAACCGGGACGGCAGGATCACGGCAATCGGCCATGACAGCTGGTCGGGCAACCTGGGCGACAAGCCGGAAGGCGCGACCGCGCCGACGCGATTGCTGTATGCCGGCGCCCACCGCATGACGAAGCTCAGCGTGGCCCATCTGGACTTGCCCGAAGCCCACGATATGCGCGCGCCGGGCGAGGCGCCGGGCATGATGGCGCTCGAGGTCGCGATGGACGAGATGGCCGAAAAACTCGGCCTCGATCCGGTTGAATTGCGCATCCTGAACGACACCCAGGTCGATCCGGAGTCGCCCGACGTGCCGTTCTCGACGCGCCGGCTGGTCGAGTGCCTGCGCCTTGGCGCCGAGCGCTTCGGCTGGAACGCGCGCAGCCCCACACCGGGCGCGCGCCGCGACGGCCGCTGGCTGCTCGGCATCGGCATGGCGGCGGGCATCCGCGGCGCGCCGGTGGTCAAGTCGGCGGCGCGGGTGCGGCTGGAACCCGGCGGCGCCGTGACTGTCGAAACCGACATGACCGACCTCGGCACCGGCACCTATACCATCCTGGCCCAGACAGCGGCCGAAATGCTCGGTGTCGGCCTGGACCAGGTGACAGTGCGCCTGGGCGACTCGGATTTCCCGGATGGTGCGGGATCGGCCGGGCAGTGGGGTGCGGCATCCTCGACCGCCGGCGTGTATGCGGCCTGCGTCAAGCTGCGCGAAAAGATCGCGCAGCAGCTTGGCTTGAGCGGCCCCAACGTCGAATTCATCGGCGGGCGGGTGCGCGCTGACGGCGCCAGCCGGCTGCTGCGCGACGCCGTCGCCAAGGGAGCCCTGAGCGCCGAGGATGCGATGGAGTACGGCGACCTGGACGAGCGCTATGCCCAGCAAACCTTCGCCGCCCACTATGTCGAGGTCGGTGTGGACGTCGTCACCGGCGAAATCCACATCCGCCGCATGCTGGCCGTGTGCGCGGCCGGGCGCATCATCAATCCGCTGGCCGCGCGCAGCCAGATCATCGGCGGCATGACGATGGGCGCTGGCGCCGCGCTGATGGAACACCTGGTGGTGGACAAGCGCTCCGGTTTCTTCGTCAACCATGACCTGGCCGGCTACGAGGTGCCGGTGCACGCCGACATTCCGCACCAGGACGTGATCTTCCTCGACGAGGTCGATCCGACGGCCGGGCCGCTGAAGGCCAAGGGTATTGGCGAACTCGGCATCAGCGGGGTGGCGGCCGCGACTGCGAATGCGGTCTACAACGCGACCGGGATCCGGGTGCGCGAGTATCCGATCACGCTCGACAAGCTGCTGGATCGCCTGCCCGACGTCGACTCTTGAACCAGCGCGTCGCCGACAGATCGCCGGACGGCAAGACATATTGACCCGCGCACGATACTGTTGTGCCGCTGATAATAATGTTGTTGTTGTTATAATCAGTCAAGGGTGCACGTCTTGCTTAAGACGGAGCAGGAAGCACGACGGTCGGGCCGCCTCGTGTAATAGTTCGCGCCCGTGTCAACCGGAGCCGGGCGTGAACGTTGAGAGCTTGCCATGCACGCCGACGTCCCACGCAATCACCGTACCGAACCACAGTTACCAGCATTCCCACAGGTGCCCGCATGACGCGTACCCGCTATGGGCTGCGTTCGCCCGACAGCCCCGATGGCCGCAGCGGCGCCAGCCTGCTGATCGAGCGCATGTATGCGTGGCGCGGCTACCAGGCCGCAAGGACCGACGCCGACGATCCGCACCGCATCACCCTGACCGCGTCCGACCGGGGCGAGGTGGTGGGCACGCTCACCATCGGGATCGATGCCGGCCGCGGGCTGATGGCCGACCATATGTACAAGGACGAACTGGACGCCTTCCGGCGCGACGGTGCGCGCCTGGCCGAAGTCACCAAGCTGGCCTTCGACCATTCGGTCCAGTCCAAGCATGCGCTGGCCAGCGTGTTCCACCTGGCGTTCATCTACGCCCGCGAGATGCACGGCTGCACCGACGCCGTCATCGAAGTCAATCCGCGCCATCGCCGCTTCTACGAACGCATGCTCGGTTTTCGCCAGGTGGGCGAACTGAAGACGAATGCGCGCGTCAACGCGCCGTCCTTCCTGCTGCACGTCAGCCTGGCCTATGTGGCGCAGCAGGTCGAGGCGGTCGGCGGGGCGTTCAAGCGCGGCATCGATACCGGCGAGCGTTCCTTCTATCCCTATTTCTTTTCGCCCGAAGAAGAGCAGGGCATCGCCGCCCGGCTGCTGCGCACCGAGGCGGCCGACGCCGAAGGCTGATCCGCGCAGATGTCGGCCTGACGCAGGCTGTTGGACTCAGGAAAACAGCCGCGGATCGTAGTGCCAGCGCCTGATCGTGGTGGCGCCGATCGTCGTGGCGCCGTCATGGCGGGGATTGATCAGCACATTGTATTCGTCGGGCACGATCACGGAGGGGACGAGCAGCAGCGCCGTGTCGCGCGCCATGATCCAGGCGTCGCCGACGGTCCTGGAGGTGAGCCCGGCAGGGATCGCGTCCCACCCGGCAGGAGGCGGATCGGGCACCCTGCGGGCGGCCCACAGCGCATCGGGGATCTCGATCCTGACCAGGTAGCGGGTGTACGGCAGGCCGTCGCCGCTGAAGTAGTGCACCGTTTCCAGCGTGGTCAGGGCGATGCTGCCGGCGCAATAGACGACCGGTGTGCCCTTGCTGTTCCAGCGCCCGCCCGTTGTCCGGGCCCCGATGCCCTGCATATCGTGCGCGTTGTAGTCCGGCGTTTCGCTTGCGATCCGCCAGACCGTGACGGTCACGCGTAGACCCCGCTTTGCGTCCTTGCGAGGAGCTCGGCCACCAGGCGCTGGCCTTCGATGGTGTCCATATAACTGGAAGGGGTGGCGCCAGCCAGCGCCGGAACCGGACTGGCGAGCCAGCCCGCCAGCCAGCGCGCCGCATCGAAGCCGTTCGGATCGCCCGATTGCTCCACCATGGTTTGCACCATGCCGATCAACATGCCGACCTTCCTTGACCGGTCGCAAACGATAACCCATCCCGACTCGATTGAGAGGAACTGCAGGCGTCATGAAAAACGCCGGCATTGCCGGCGTCAAATGTCCCCACGGACGCGGGAACCAGGAGGAAACCGTCGCACGCCACCGCAGGCGGCGTGCGCGGTCCTGCAAGCTTAGAACGAGTGACGCAGACCGACGGTGAACACCGACGGATCGGCGCCCAGCGCGGTGGCTGGCGGGGTCACGTTGTTCGACGAGGCGTTGATGCCGAACACGCCGCGGCTGTTGTTGCGCAGTTGGGCGTAGGTGGTGTAGATGTTGGTGCGCTTCGACAGCGAGTAGGTGTACGACACAGACACGGTGTTGCCCTTGGCATCGGTGTTGTCCAGCTTCTGCTGCTGGAAGTTCAGGAAGAACTTGTTCGCGCCGGCCGTGTACGAAGCGCCAATGTTGGCGTTGGTGTATTCCGGGTTGACGGCGTTGCCGGCGCCTTCCAGCTCGGCCTTCATCCAGTTGCCCTTGATTTCGAACGCGCCGAAGTTGTAGCCGGCGCCGAACGCCATTTCCTTGTCGTCGCCTTCGGTCAGGCGCTCGATGGTGTGGTAGCCGGCGCCCAGGTACAGGCCGCCGTTCTTGTATTCCAGCGATGCGCCCATCAGGTCGCCCGACGGATCGACGGTCGTTTCGCCGGTCGAGTAGGCGGCGTTGACGACGAAGCCCGACAGCGAGTTCGATTTGTAGTTGACCGAGTTCGCCAGGCGACGGGTCAGGCGGCCGGTGCCGAAGGCCGACAGGTTCGAGCCATACAGGCCCTGGCCGTTGATGTCCGATGCGGCGGCGACGGCTGCGATCGGCGAGTACTCGCGGCCGACGGTCAGGGTGCCGAAGTTGCCTTGCAGGCCGACCACGGCGCGGCGGCCGAAGGTCTGCGAGTCGGTAGCGCCGGTGTCGAGCGACACGCCGGCTTCGATGTTGAACAGGGCTTTCAGGCCGTTGCCGAGATCTTCGGTACCGCGGAAGCCCAGGCGGCTGCTCGACTGGTTGCCCGAGCTGACGGTGGTGCGACGGTCTTGGCCCGGTGCATCGGTGTCTTCCAGGGCGATGGCCGCGTCCATCACGCCGTAGATCTGGACATTGGTCTGGGCTTGGGCGAACAGTGGCAGGGACGACAGCACAGCGGCGGCCAGGAACTTATACTTCATGAAGATCTCCAGTTTGGTTTCGAGAAGATGTTGAGTTAGCAAGTCAACTCAGATCGACAGCGATCTTATCGAGCCAATATGTCGAGTTCATGACATCCTGACTATGTTGTTTTTATGCAATAGCCCGAACAATATTCTTTACTTTACGCATCCGTAGAAAACTTTAGACGACGTGTCCGCTCAGCGGCAGCACGATGTCGATGCGGGTGCCGGGCGGTTCGTCGCCGGCGATGGTGATGTCGCCGTGCATGGCCCAGACCCGCTCGCGCATGCCCACCAGGCCCAGCGACTCGGCCTTTTCCATGTCTTCGGCGCGGATGCCGCGGCCGTCGTCCTGGATCGTCACCAGCAGCTCGCCATTGGTGCGGGACAGGTTGAGCAGGACGCTCCGCGCCTGCGCATGGCGCGCGATATTGGTCAGCGCTTCCTGCACGATGCGGAACACCGCCGTGCTGGCGGCGTCGTCCAGGCGCAGCTCGGCTTCGTCGGCCAGCAGGGTGCAGGCGATGCCGTGGCGTTCGACGAATTCGTCGCGCAAGCCCTGCAGCGCGAAATACAGGCCGCCTTCGTCGAGGGCGCGCGGGCGCAGGTTGGTGGCGATCCGGCGCAGCGAGGTGATGGCGGTGAGGAGATTGCTTTCCATGCCGGCGATCAGGCGCACGCTGGCGTCGGGCAGGTGGTCGACCCGGGTCAGCAGGGTCAGGTCCATGCGCAGCGAAGCCAACAGCTGGCCGAGGTCGTCGTGCAGCTCGCGCGCGATGTGGGTGCGTTCTTCTTCGCGGATGCTTTGCAGGGCCGAGGACAGCTGGCGCAGCTGGTCGTGCGAGCGCGCCAGCTTTTGCTGCACCAGGTGGCGCTCGGACACGTCGCGCAGGATTACCGTAAACACGCGGCGGCCTTCGTGCTCGACGCTCGAGATCGAGCCCTCGACGGGAAACAGCTGGCCGCCGGCGCGGATCCCGGTCACGGCATAGTCGGTGGCGCGCCGGCCCGCGCGGCCGCCGCCGGCCGGGAAATAGTCGAGCGGGGTGCGTGCCTCGGGCGTGGGCGACTGGATGAAGCGCGACAGCCGCGCGCCCTGCATGACGTTCACGCTGGCATTGAACATCTGGGCCGCGGCCGGGTTGGCCAGCAGGATGGTGGTGTCCTCGTCGACCGACAGGATGGCGTCGCTGGCGCTGTGGACGATGCGGCGACTGTCGAAGCTGCGCGAATTGCGCTGCGGATTGCGGGCGCGGCGCAGGGCGGCGGCCATGCTGCCTGCGCAATAGCCGCCCAGGAAGCCGACCATCAGCACGGCCGGACCCGTGCGGCGACTGCGTGCCCTGCGCTGGGGTCTCATGCGGGATACATATATATGGAGGGGAGGGCCGCGGACGCGGCCCGGGTCCTCTAGATTACGCGCAGGAAGGAGCGGGGGCGTTGAGGCGAGACAAGGCAGGTCAGACCGACAACCTGCCGGTGCTCTCCAGTCAGCCCAGAACCTGTCGTTCCCGCCAAGGCGCCCGGCGAGGGCGGGAACGACGTGCGGGCGCCGGCTTCACATCTGCTTGAACAGGTGCAGGAAGCTGCGGCTGACTTCGAGTTTTTCCGGGCGGCCCTTGACCAGCACAAGGTGACGGCCGCGAATGTCGCGCGTCACGCCTTCGATCGCATTCACGTTGACCAGGGTCGCGCGGTGGATCTGCCAGAACAGCGAGGGATCGAGTTCCTCGGCCAGGTCGCGCACCGGCTTGCGGATCAGCGCTTCGAAGCCGGCCGTCTGCACCGCCGTGTATTTCTCGTCCGAGCGGAAGAACAGGATTTCCTCGACCGGGATCATGCGCAGGTCCTGGCCGATGCTGGCCTGGATCCATTGCAGGTGCTTTTGCTTCGGCGCGGCGATCTTCTCGGCCAGCTGGCTCAGCATGGCCGACACGCTGTCGTTGACGCCGGCGGCGGCTTGCGGCTTCTCCAGGCGTTCCTTGAGGCGGTCGACCGTGATCTTCAGGCGGTCCGGCTCGGTCGGCTTGAGAACGTAGTCGATGGCGCCGCGCTCGAAGGCTTCCACCGCGTATTGGTCATAGGCGGTGACGAACACGATCTGGCTGGCGTCGCCGATCTCGCGCGCCGCTTCCATGCCGGTCTTGCCCGGCATGCGGATGTCGAGGAAGGTCAGGTCGGGTTTCAGCTCGCCGACCAGTTGCACGGCTTCTTCGCCATTCTTCGCTTCGCCGACGATCTGCAGTTCGGGCCAGGCTTCCTGCAGGCGCATGCGCAGCTGGTCGCGCATCAGTCTTTCGTCATCGGCAATAATCGCGGTAGGCATGGTGGTCTCGTTTCAGGTTTATTATGTAATGATTATTCAATGAAACCGGGCGTCAGGCAAGCCGGGCGGCCCGCCCGGGTTTACGCCTGTTTCGACAGCTGGTAGGGGACCTCGATCATCGCAACCACGCCGCTCGGGCTGTTGGCGCCGATGTGCAGGCGGGCGCCGTCGCCGTGCAGCAGCTTGAGGCGGTCGCGGATCGTCTGCAGGCCCAGGCCGGTGCCGTCGCTCGGCACCACGCCGAAGCCGACGCCGTCGTCGGTCACGGTCACGCGCAGCTTGCTGTCGGCCACCTCGGCCACGATGCGCAGGGTGCCGCCCTCGGGCTTGCATTCCAGGCCGTGCTTGATGGCGTTCTCGACCATCGATTGCAGCATCATCGGCGGGAAGGCCGCGCTGCGCAGGCCGTCGGGGATCTGCAGGTCGACCGTCAGGCGTTCTTCCATCCGCATCTTGAGCAGGGCAAGATAGGCGCTGACCATGTCCACTTCACGCCCCAGGCCGGTGAGCACGGCGTTGTCGCGCATCTGCGGCAGCACCGCCCGCAGGTACTGGATCAGGCTGCGCTGCATGGCCGAGGCGCGCGGCGGGTCGACCCGGATCAGGTGCTCGACCGAAGCCAGCGTGTTGAACAGAAAGTGCGGCTCGACCTGCGCCTGCATCATCTGCATCTTGGTTTCCGACAGCTGGCGCTGCATGGCTTCGCGCTCGGCGGCGGCGTTGGCGACTTGCGCCTCGGCGTCGGCGCGCTTCTTGCCGCCGACCAGGGCCTTGGTGCCGAACAGGGCGAGGAGCAACAGCAGCACGAAGTTCATGAACCAGGTCGAGGCCTGCTTGTGATAGCGCGACACCTTCTGTTCGGCGGCATCCTCGACTGCCGCTTCGATGGCGTTGGACAATTCTTCGCCGATCTGGGGCGGCAGCTCGATATGCACCGAATCGTCGCCCGGGTGGATATTGATGCCGCTGCCGCCGATGGCGGGCGGCTTCGGGGGCAGCGGCGGTGCGTCGGGCGCGCGCGGTTCGGCGGGGTCGGCAGGATCGGCCGGATCGGCCGGATCGGCCGGGGCTGCAGGTTCCGCCGGCTCGGCCGCGCCACTGCGCGCACGGGTGCGCGGATTGAAGCGGATGCCGCTTTCGTCGATCAGGATGCTGGCTTCGCTGCGGCGGCCGGCCTCGCGCTCGGCGCGCGCGATCTCTTCCTGGGCCGGGCCGTTGAACAGTTCTTCCTGCAGGATGCCGGCGGCGGTCAGGGTCAGGCAGGCGAACAGGAGGAACTTCCACCACGATAGCTGGGTGACCCAGGTCGCCACCGCGTCGAAGGCCCGGTAGAGCCAGGACAGGATGCCCGCCAAATACTGTTGTGTCGAACTGCGTGCTTGCATGGTCGTCAATCTTGTCTGTCCGCCATCGTCGACGGCACGTCGGCGATGGGGCGTTGGAATGATGCAACTTTAACGCGCCGGACGCGTCAGGACCAGCCCCCTGCGACAGCCTGCAGGATTCGGGGAATGGACGGTGCGCATGCGCTCGAAATGATCGAACTCAACAGCTATTAATTGGAAACATTGGAAGGTATGATGATCTTTCTCCAATGGCCGGGCCATGCCGGGACCAATCACAACCGACGACGAAAGGGTGTGCTAGATGTCCGCTATTCCCAACAAATTCCGCCTTGTGACCCGCAGCGACTTCGACGGCCTCGTGTGCGCCGTGCTGCTCAGGCATCTCGAACTGATCGACGACATCCTGTTCGTCCACCCCAAGGACATGCAGGACGGCAAGATCGTGATCACCGCCCGCGACATCACGACCAATCTGCCCTACGTCGCCGGTGCCCACCTGGTGTTCGACCACCACCTGTCGGAAACCATCCGCAATACCGGCCGCCGCGAGAATCACATCATCCACCCCGAAGCGCCGTCGGCGGCGCGCGTCGTGTACGACCATTATGGCGGCGCGCGCACCTTCCCGGCGGCCTGGAACACCATGATGGCGGCGGTCGACAAGGGCGATTCGGCGCGTTTCACGCGCGAGGAAGTGCTCGATCCGCAGGGCTGGGACCTGCTCAACTTCCTGATGGATGCGCGCACCGGCTTGGGACGCTTCCACGATTTCCGCATCTCCAACTACCAGCTGATGATGGACCTGATCGGCTACTCCGCCACCCTGGACGTCGAACAGCTGATGGCCTTGCCGGACGTCGTCGAGCGCAGCAACTTGTACCGCGAGCACAGCGAGCGCTGCAAGGAACAGATCCGGCGCTGCGCGCGGGTCGAAGGCAACCTGGTGGTGCTCGACCTGCGTGAAGAGCCGGTGATCTATGCCGGCAACCGCTTCATCATCTACGCCCTGTTCCCCGAGACGAATATCTCGATCCACGTGCTGTGGGGCGTGAAGCAGCAGAACACCGTGTTCGCCACCGGCAAGTCGATCCTCAACCGCACCTCCAGGACGAATATCGGCGCGCTGATGCTGGAATACGGCGGGGGCGGGCACGAAAATGCGGGCACCTGCCAGGTGGAGAATGAAGTGGCCGAGGACGCGCTGGGGGCGTTGGTCAGGCGGATTACCAGCGAAGGGTAAAACGAAGCAGTACAGCAAACACGTCATTCCCGCCCTCGCCGGGCGCCTTGGCGGGAATCCAAGTATGCCGGCGTCGCCACTGACGTTTGGGTTCAGGGATGCGCAACGGCCTTGGATTCCCGCCTGCGCGGGAATGACGTGCTGAGGTCGCGGGTCGGTGTTCTGCCGCCCGATCTAAGCCGTATGCTGCCGCTGCGCGAGCAAATGCCGCGCCGCATCTGCCGACAGCGGCTCGCAGAACCACTGGCCCTGCATCTGGTCGCAGCCGTGGCTGCGCAGGAACTCCACCTGCGCCTCGGTCTCGACCGCTTCGCCGACCACCGTGATGTCGAGGTTGCGGCCGATGTCGATCAGGGCCTTGGCCAGTGAGCCGCCGCGGCCGTGATCGGCGATATTGTGCACCGCCGCCTTCGACAGCTTGACCTGGCGCACCGACAGCTGCTGCAGGAAGTTCAGGTCGGAGATGCCGCGTCCGAACTGGTCGATCGACAGCATCGCGCCGACGTCGCGCAACTGGGCGGCCAGGTCGCGTCCCAATCCCGGATTGCGGATCAGGTCGGCCTCGGGGATCTCGATCTCGAGCGTGCCCGGCGGCAGGCCGTAGCGCGACATGCGCTCGGCGATGCCGGCGATGAAGGTGGGCCGGCTGTACTCGCGGTGCGAGACGTTGACCGCGACCGGCAGCGCGGTATAGCCGGCATGGCGCAGCTCGCGCGCGAAGGCGCAGGCGCGATCGAGCACGCGGTTGCCGATCTCGACGATCAATCCGCTTTCCTCGGCCTCGACCAGGAAGGCCGCCGGCAGCATCACACCGTGTTCGGGATGGCGCCAGCGCAGCAGTGCCTCGAAGCCGCGCACCTTGCCGCTGCGCGCGTCCATGCGCGGCTGGAACAGCAGGAACAGTTCGTCGTCGTCGAGCGCGCTCTTCATATTGCCGGCCAGGGTCGCGCGCGCTTCGCTGGCCGCGCGCATCTCGCGGGAATAGAAATGCACGCCGCCGCCGTTGGCCTTGGCCCGGTACATGGCCATGTCGGCCGCGCGCACCAGGTCGGCCGAGGTGCGGCCGTCGTGCGGGAAGGCCGCCACGCCCAGGCTGGCGCCGACCGCGATTTCGCTGCCGCCGAAGGCGACCGGCATCACCAGCACGCTGCGCACGCGCTCGACCATGCGCAAGGTGTAGCGCAGGCTGGGCTGGTCGACCAGCACCATCACGAACTCGTCGCCCGACATGCGCGCCACCGTGTCGCTGTCGCGCACGGTCGCCTGCAGGCGCCGCGCCACCACCTTCAGCACGGTGTCGCCGGCGTCGTGGCCGAACGTATCGTTGATGATCTTGAAGTTGTCGAGGTCGATCAGTACGGCCGCTACCAGGGTCTGGTGGCGCTGGGCCAGGTGCACGGCATGGTCGAGGCGGTCCCACAGCAGGGTGCGGTTGGCCAGGCCGGTCAGGCTGTCGTGATTGACCTCATGCTCGAGGTGATCGGCGCGCTGCTTGCTGGCCGTGACGTCGACCACGATGCCGACGAAGTGGGTCACCTGGCCATTGTCGTCGTGCACCGGCGTGATGTGCAGGTCGTTCCAGAACAGTTCGCCGTTCTTGCGCACGTTGCGCAGCACCACGTGCACCGAGCGCTGTTCGTGCAGCGCCTCGCGCATGCGCCGGCGCTCGTCGGGGTCCAGGCCGGGTGCGGACATGAAGCGCGGATCGCGGCCGATGACCTCGTCGGCCGGGAATCCCGTGATGCGCTCGAAGGCCGGGTTCACGTATTCGGTGGGGTGGTCGGGGCCGCCGTTGTGCGCGATGATCACGCCGTTGCTGGCCGCATTCAGGGCCCGCTGGTACAGGTTCAGTTCGCGTTCGCGCGCGCGCCGCTTGGAGATGTCGATGCCCATGCCGAACAGATATTGCCCGCCGTTGCAGTCGATGCGCGCGCCGCGCAGCAGGACCGGCGTCTCGCGTCCGCTGCGCGCGACGTAGTCGACTTCCATCTCGAGTTCGGCATTGTCCGCGAACAGGCGGTCGATCTTCTCGTGCGCCTCCGGCCGATCGCGCGGGTCGAGCATGTCGAAGGCATTGGTGGCTGCGATTTCTTCCGGCATCATTTCGCACAGCCGCTCGAGATTGTGGTTCCACATCAGGATCCGGCCGTCAGCGTTCAGGATATAGAAGGTGCCTGGCAACAGGTCGACCACATCCCTGAGGGCGGTGGCGCCGAGGCGTTCGCTTTCGGACAGGGCGTTCGCAGCAGGAATGACGGTGACGCTGTAGCCGCGCGCGGCGCCGCTCGCATCGAGCTGGGCGGCCAGTGCGATGCTGGCCGTGCGCTGTGCCGGGGCCGGCAGGTCGACGTGGGCCACGCCGTCCGCGTGCAGGTCTTGCCATGACGGCGCACCCAGCAACTGGGCGGCGTCTCGGCCGACGGCGTCTGCCGTCGCCAGGCCGAACAGTGCGGAGCACTGGGGATTCCAGGTGATGACCGTACCTGCCTCATCGGCCAGGAAGCTGACCTGCTCGGAGGGGTCGAACGCTGACATGTCGGGCCGCCTTTCTTGCTTTCAAGCGCGTTCCGCTGCGGTTCGCGCCTGCGTGAAGCCAGCTTACACCTGTTCTGAATTCATTTGGCAAGCATTACGTGACGTGCGAAACAGCGTTCGACGCCAGGCGGTGCGGATGCGTGTAGATCACATGGCGCCCGCCGCGCACGAAACCGGCCAGGGTCAAGCCGGCGCGGTCCGCCAGCCGCACCGCCATCGCGGTCGGGGCCGAGATGGCGGCCAGCAGCTTGACGCCGGCGCGCGCCGCCTTCTGCACCATTTCGAAACTGGCGCGGCTGGTGACGAGGGCGAAGCCGTCGCCGCTGTCGATACCATTGCGCGCCAGCGCCCCGACCAGTTTATCCAGCGCGTTGTGGCGCCCGACGTCTTCGCGCACCAGCAGCAGGCGGCCGTCGCGGTCGGCCCAGCCGGCCGCATGCATGGCGCCGGTGGCCTGGTGCAGGCGCTGCTGGCCGGCCATGGCGGCCATGGCGCACTGCAGCACGTGCGGCGCGAACGGGGGGGCCGCGTCTTGGATGCCTCCGTCGCGCGGATCATTCGGCGCCATCTCGCGTTCGAACCAGGCGAGGCTGTCGATGCCGCACAGGCCGCAGCCGGTCTGGCCGAGACGCGCGCGCCGCGTTGCCTTCAGGCGCGCCATGGCGCCGGGCGCAATGTCGATGGCCAGCGCGATGCCGTGCGGGCCGGCTTCCACCTCGATGTCGCGCACGTCGTGCGCCGCGCGCACGATGCCTTCGGACAGCGAGAAACCGACCGCGAAGTCTTCCAGGTCTTGCGGCGACGCCAGCATCACGGCGTGGCTGATGCCGTTGTAGACAAGCGCCACCGGCACTTCCTCGGCCAGCAGCTCGCTGCCGTCGTCGATCAGGCCGTCATGCCAGCTGCTTGCCGGCACGCTGCTGGCTAGCGGGAACTCTGGCGCTTCGGCCGAGGAGAAGGGCGCGCGCGCGTTCATGGCGTTGCCACGGCGGCGCTGCGTTCGAGCAGCACGTCGATCGACTTGGCCGCCGGCACCTTGCTTTCCTTGGCGTGGTGCCACAGTGGAATCAAGGGATTGCACTCCGGGTAGTAGCCGGCGATGCAGCCAGGCGGCACGTCGTAGGGCACGATCTGCAGGCCGTCGACGCGGCGTTCGACGCCGTCGTCGGCTTTGGTGCGCAGCGCCACCACGTCGCCCTTGTCCAGGCCGAGGCGCGCCATGTCGGCCTCGCCCATGAACAGCACCATGCGGCTGCCATGCACGCCGCGGAAGCGGTCGTCGTGGCTGTAGATCGTGGTGTTGAACTGGCCGTCGCTGCGGATCGTAAACAGGCGCAGCACCCCGGCGCCGCCGTCCATGTCCGGGTTGCCGGGCAGCTCGTCGGGCGCCGTGAATTCGGCCTTGCCGCTCTCGGTCTTCCAGATGCGTTCGGCGGCGCCAAGCGGCTTGCGGAAGCCGCCCGGGGTCCACATGCGCTCGTTGAAGTCGTGGAAAATCTCGGGGAATGTTTCGGCGATGGCGTCGCGGATCTTGCTGTAATCGGCGACCCACGCATCCCAGTCGACGCGCGGGTTCGGATCGAGCGTGGCCTTGGCGATGCCGGCCACGATGGCGGGCTCGGACAGCAGGGTAGGGGCGGCCGGCTCGGCCATGCCGCGCGAACCGTGCATGCACGAGGTGCTGTCCTCGACCGTCACCGCCTGCGGTCCCGCGCGCTGGCGGTCGATCTCGATCCGTCCCAGGCAGGGCAGCAGGTAGGCGGCCTTGCCGTGGATGACGTGGTTGCGGTTGAGCTTGGTTGCGACCTGCACCGTCAGCGGCAATTCCCGCCAGGCCGCTTCCATCAGGCGGGTCTCCGGCACCGCGCGCAGGAAATTTCCGCCCAGGCCAACAAAGGCTTGCAGCTCGTGCTTGAGGATTGCCTCGCAGGCGTCGATCGTGGTGAGTCCCTCGTCGCGCGGCGGCTCGAAGCCGTATTGCTCCTTGAGTTTGTCGAGCGGGGCGAGTTCGGGCTTTTCGGTGATGCCGACCGTGCGCTGGCCCTGCACGTTCGAGTGGCCGCGCACCGGACAGATGCCGGCGCCCGGCTTGCCGATATTGCCGCGCAAGAGCAGCAGGTTGACCATCATCGTCACGTTCTGCACGCCGTTGCGGTGCTGGGTCAGGCCCATGCCGTACACGCCCATCGCGGCGCCGGCCTTGCAATAGACGTCGGTCGCCTCTTCGAGTGCAGTGCGCGGCAGGCCCGACTCGCGCTCGATCGCGTCCCAGCCGCAGGCGCGCACGGCGCGCTCGAATTCCTCGAAGCCGTGGGTGTGCTCCTGGATGAATGCGACGTCGATCACGCGCTGTGCGCCCGTTTCCCTGGCAATGTCGTCCAGCGCGAAGATGGCCTTGCACATGCCCATGATGGCGGCCGTGTCGCCGCCCGGCCGGATCTGGTGGTACTGGGTGCTGATCACGGTCTCGTGGCCGGTCAGCATTTCCACCGGCGATTGGGGATTGGTGAAACTCACCAGGCCGCGCTCGCGCAAGGGATTGAAGGTGATGATCGGCACGTCGCGTCCGCGCACTTCCTGCAGCTGGTGCAGCATGCGCGGGCTGTTGACGCCCACGTTCTGGCCGAAGAACAGGATGCAGTCGGTGTGCTTGAAGTCGTTCAGTCCCACGGTGCCGACGCCGACCCCGATCGTCTTCTGCAGGCCGACCGAGGTGCTTTCGTGGCACATATTCGAGCTGTCCGGCAGGTTGTTGTTGCCGTACATGCGCGCCAGCAGCTGGTACATATACGAGGTTTCCAGCGAGGCGCGGCCGGACGCATAGAACACCACTTTCTTGCGCTCGCACGCGCGCAGATGGGCGCCGATTTCGGCGAAGGCCACGTCCCAGTCCACGGGACGGTATTTGTCGCTGGCGGGATCGTAGCGCAGCGGCACCGTCAGGCGGCCGTGGTCTTCCAGTGCGTGGTCGCTCCAGGTTTCCAGCTCGGCGAGCGTGTGACGGTCGAAGAAGTCGGGGCCGATCGCCTTGCTCGTGGTTTCCCAGGCGGTGGCCTTGGCGCCGCTGGAACAGAATTCGAAGGGATGCGGATCGGCCGGCTTGGCCCAGGCGCAGCTCACGCAGGCATAGCCGTCCGGCTTGTTCTGCTTGAGCAGCAGGCGCGTGTCCTTCAGCACTACGTGCTGGCCGGTGAGGGCGTTCTTGACGTCGTCGACCGATCCCCAGCCGCCGGCGGGCATGGTGGCGGGCTCGACATGGACGGACTTCTGTTGATTGCTCATCTGGCTCTCCCTGCTGGTGGAGGGTCTACCGTAGCCGCCACCTTTGGAGAGCCTCGGTGCGACCGCGCACATTGAACGGGAATCATGAACAAATGACGGGTCATTCGAAGGGCGACACGCTGCAGAAGACGCGATACCGGAAGTAATGCTTGTGCCAAATACCTATCAGTTAAATAAAGATAATTGATTTCATAAATGACATGCTCATCTATAAGATAGCTATCTCGATCTGTAAATGAATAGGTTTTGACTATGAATTTCGTTTTACCTTCCGCCGGGCGCTTCGCCCTGTGCGCATTGACCCTGTCCGCCGGCGTCATGGCGCTGGCCCAGGGCGCCTACGCCCAGACCCTGACCAAGGACAACGGCGCCCCGGTCGGCGACAACCAGAACAGCCAGACCGCCGGTCCCGGCGGTCCGACCCTGCTGCAAGACATGCACCTGATCCAGAAGCTGCAGCGCTTCGACCGCGAACGCATCCCCGAACGCGTGGTGCACGCGACCGGCACCGGCGCCCACGGCAGCTTCGTCGTGACCGACGATCTGTCGGACCTGACGAAGGCGAAGATGTTCAAGCGCGATACGGTGACGCCGGTGTTCGTGCGCTTCTCGACCGTGATCCCGAGCCGTTCGGGCGCGGAGACCACGCGCGATCCGCGCGGCTTCGCCACCAAGTTCTATACCCAGGAAGGCAACTGGGACCTGGTCGGCAACAACCTGCCGATCTTCTTCATCCGCGACGCGATCAAGTTCCCGGACATGGTGCACTCGCTGAAGCCCGATCCGGTGACCAATGTCCAGGAGCCGGAACGCGTATTCGACTTCTTCTCGCACCTCCCCGAGTCGACTGCCATGCTGACCCGCGTGTACTCGAACTACGGCACGCCGGCCAATTACCGCGAAATGAACGGCAGCAGCGTGCACGCGCTCAAGCTGGTCAATGCCAAGGGTGACTACGTCTACGTGAAGTTCGCCTGGAAGTCGCTGCAGGGCGAGCGCAACCTGCGTCCGCAAAAGATCCCGCTGGTGCAGGGCAAGAGCACCAGCCACGCTACCGTCGACCTGTACCAATCGATCAAGGCCGGCAAGTTCCCGCGCTGGGATTTGACGGTGCAGGTGCTCAAGCCGCAAGAGCTGGACAAGTTCGACTACGATCCGCTGGATCCGACCAAGATCTGGGCCGGCATCCCGGAACGCAAGGTCGGCACGATGACCCTGGACCGTGTGCCGGATAACTTCTTCGAGGCGACCGAGCAGGTCGCGATGGCGCCGGGCAACCTGGTGCCGGGCATCGAACCATCGGAAGACCGCCTGCTGCAGGGCCGCCTGTTCTCGTACATCGACACCCAGCACCATCGCATGGGCCCGAACTTCCAGTCGCTGCCGATCAACAAGGCCCTGGTGCCGGTGCGTAATCACCAGCAAGATGGCCAGGGCAATATCGATGGCCGCAAGGGTAGCGTGAACTACCAGCCGAGCCGCCTGGCGCCGCTGGTCGAGGATCCGAACGCACGCTCGAGCAACTTGCCGCTGGCGGGTAGCACCCAGCAGCAGCGCATCGCGAAGACGCTGAACTTCCGCCAGGCCGGCGAGTTCTACCGCTCGCTGAATGCCCAGGACCGTGACGACCTGATCGTCAACCTGTCGGGCGACCTGAAGCGCGTGCAGAATGTCGAGACCCGCGAGACCATGCTGTCGCACTTCTGGAAGGCCGATGCCGACTACGGCAAGCGCCTGGTGAAGGCGGTGGGTGGCGATGCGGCGAAGATCGCGGCGCTGGCTGCGGCGTTGAAGGAGTAACGATCCGAGAGGCAGGCGGCGTCCATCACACTGCCTGCCCGTTTATTCATGGCGCATTGCTAGGCGATTTGCGAAATGGCAATATCGGTATTTGCCTTTTTAGGAGTAAATCCGTGAGCCAGTTCGCCAAGCCCCGCTATCGCACGTTCCTGCCAGGCTTGATGCTGGGCGCCATGCTGATCACGGGAGCGCAAGCTGCGTCCACCGAGAAACGCGAGACCTTTGGCTTCGGCAACTGGAGCATGGATCGCGTGACCCTGCCGCGCAGCGAGGGGCCGGCGGTGCGCTATTACCTGTCGACGCCAAAGGCGAAGGCGCCGCTGGTGTTGTTCGTGCAGGGATCGGGCTGCACTCCGCCGTTCAGCGGTCTCGGAACGCCGGAGCGCAGCGCCTCGATCTTCTCGTGGGTGCCGCTCGCGCAGGGCGGCCGTTACGCGGTGATGGCAGTGGACAAACCTCATCAGCCGGCGCAACGGCAGGGCGAGCCCGGAGGCGTCACCGGCTGCGGTAGCGCATTCAACAGCCATTTTTCGTATGACACCTGGCTGGCCACCTTGCAGCAGGCCTTGCGCCACGCGCTGGCGCGGCCGGAGGTCGATGCCACACGCGTGCTCGTGATCGGCATTTCCGAGGGCGGTGCGCTGGCGGCCGGCCTCGCGCGCACGATGCCTGAAGTCGGCGCGGTGGCGCTGAGTGGCACGTCGGGCACGACCCAGTTGTTCGACTTCGTCGCGCGCATCCATCAGGGAAGCGGGTCGGACGCCGAGAAACAGCGCGAGCTGGCGTCGCTTGACGCCACGGTCCAGGACATCCTGGCCGATCCATCCAGCGGCAGCAAGTTCGCCTGGGATCATCCCTACCGTCGTTGGAGCAGCTTCTTCGCCCAGTCGGCCGGCGACAACCTTCTGCAGTCGAAGGCGCGCGTATATGTCGTGAGCGGGATGCAGGACGCCAGCACGCCGATCCTGTCGACCGAAGTCATGGTGGCCCAATTGCGTGGGCGAGGCCGGGATGTCACGGTGCGGCGCGTGCCGACGGCAAATCACGACCTGGTGCCGGCAAACGGTGGACCCGAGCAGGTGCAGGCCGAGTATGACGCGATCATGCGCTGGTTCGAGCGGAGCTGAGCAGGAGAGACCGCCGGGCGTGCCAATAAAAATGCCACGACCGGGGGCAGCACCGTAGGGTAGGGTGGACGGCTTTGCCGTCCACGCGTTCAGATCAAATTGGCCCTACGGCGAAGCAGATGTTGTTTGAACGCGTGGACGGCGAGCCGTCCACCCTACCTCGTTTCGTTCACCAAAAAGAAAGCCACGACCGCGGACGTGGCTTTTTGCTGGAAGGGCCGGGGCGCTTACGCGGCCGCGACTTCCTGCTTCACCGGCAGCGCGATCTCGTTGTTCACGCTGAACTGGTAATCCTTGAACACGTGCTCCGCGCTCAGGATCTGGTAATTGCCGTCCGCCAGCAGGTGGGTGGTGTCCTTCAGGCGGTAGGTGTAGTGGCCGCAGGTCCAGCAATTGAAGTTGCGCATGTGCGTGCACAGGCAGGTCTTGTCCATCACGACCACTTTCTTCTGGTCGGGATGGGCCTGCACCTCGCGGTTGTACGAATTGATGTAGGCGCAGTTGCCGGTGGCGTCCAGCAGGTAGCCGTAGGATTCGCAGCCGGGGCGGATGCCGGAACCGATCGCCGGGGTGTTCTTGAGCATGCGCATCGGATAGCCGGTCGGCGAGACGCCATTGACTTCGATGTCTTCTTCGCTGGCGCGGAAGTATTCCTGCTTGACGCTGTCTGGCAGGCCGCACTCGTGGGTGACGGTGAAGCGGGTGGCCACCTGCACGGCGCCGGCGCCTTTTTCCAGGAAACCGACTGCGTCGGAGCCGGTGAACACGCCGCCGGCCGCGATCACCGGGATGCCCAGCTGCTCGGCCTGCATGAAGGCGTGGATCTCGTCCATGATGGTGTGCAGGTCGTACTGCTTCCAGTCATCGATGCCGAAGCCCAGGTGGCCGCCGGCCAGCGGGCCTTCGACGATCACGAAATCGGGCTTGCGGTCCAGGCGCGAGACTTTTTTCAGGAACAATTGCAGCGCGCGCACCGACGATACGATGATGCCCAGGTGAGCATCGCGGAAGCGCGGGTGATCCTTGATCAGCTCGAACGAGCCCAGGTGCAGGCCGGCCGACAGGGTGATGCCGTCGATGCCGGCGTCCAGCGCCGCGCCCAGGCGCACGCGCAGGGTTTCCTTCGGCGCGTTCATGGTCAGCTTTTCCATGCAATTGACGTAGATAAGGCCATCGCCTTTCTTCGCTTCCATGGTCGCGCCGACGTGGCGACGGGTCGCCTCGGCCAGGTGATCCAGGTCGAACTGGACCACCGCCTTGTTCATATTGTTGATGTTGAACTTGTAGGTCTTCGTCTTGTCTTTAACGAAGGTGGTGTCGAACTTGCGGTCGGACACGTCTTGCGACATGGCGTCGGAGATATGACCGATCCCACCGAGGCGGGCCGCTTCGAGGGCCAGCTCGGACGTCGAAATGTCCACGCCCATTCCGCCGATCATGATGGGCACATATTCCTTGTTGCCCATACGTAGGCGGAAATCATCAACACGTTTCATTGCTATCCTTAGACTACCTAATCTGC
>DDKG01000143.1:0-4998 GCA_002339265.1 Massilia sp. UBA2604
GGCGCTGTATCCGCGTTCCTTGGCGGTAGGCACCGTCGCGAACAGGTCGCGGATCGGCGTGAACAGGCCGGTATAGGTCGCCGGGTTCGAACGCGGCGTGCGGCCGATCGGCGCCTGGTCGACCGAGATCACCTTGTCGAAATGTTCCAGGCCGTGGATCGAGCTGTGCTCGGCCGGCTCGGTCTGCGAACCGTACAGGTGGCGCGACAGCGCCGGATACAGCGTGTCGTTGATCAGGGTCGACTTGCCCGAACCCGAAACGCCGGTCACGCACGTCATCAGGCCCACCGGCAAGGTCAGGGTGACATCCTTCAGGTTGTTACCCTTCGCACCCGTGATCACCAGCTGGCGCGCCGGATCGGCCTTGGTGCGCTTCTTCGGCACTTCGATCTTGCGCCG
Source organism: Massilia sp. UBA2604 (assembly GCA_002339265.1). GTDB lineage: Bacteria > Pseudomonadota > Gammaproteobacteria > Burkholderiales > Burkholderiaceae_D > Telluria. The sequence goes on from DDKG01000143.1 coordinate 400, forward strand.
GCCGTCCAGGTACTGGGCGGTCAGCGAATGCTCGTTGTTCATGATCTGCTCGAGCGTGCCCTCGGCGATCACGGCGCCGCCGTGCACGCCCGCGCCCGGACCCATGTCGACGATGTAGTCGGCGGTGCGGATCGCGTCCTCGTCGTGCTCGACCACCAGCACGCTATTGCCGATGTCGCGCAAATGCTTCAGGGTCGCGATCAGGCGATCGTTGTCGCGCTGGTGCAGGCCGATCGACGGTTCGTCGAGCACGTACATGACGCCGGTCAGGCCCGAACCGATCTGCGAGGCCAGGCGGATACGCTGGGCTTCGCCGCCGGACAGGGTATCCGCGCTGCGGTCGAGCGACAGGTAGTCCAGGCCGACGTTGTTCAGGAACTTCAGGCGCGAAACAATTTCCTTGATCACGCGCTCGGCGATGTCGCGCTTGGCGCCGCTCAGCTCCAGCTTGTCGAAATAGTCCAGCGTCTCGCGCAGCGGCTTATCCGACACCTCATAAATGGCGCGCTGCTGCTCGCCCTGGCCGATCTTGACGAAACGCGCTTCGGTGCGCAGGCGCGCGCCTTCGCAGGCCGGGCATTTCTTTTCGTTGATGAACTTGGCCAGCTCTTCCTTGACCGCCATCGAATCGGTCTCGCGGTAGCGCCGCTGCAGGTTGTTGACCACGCCTTCGAAGGTGTGCTCGCGGATCACAGTGCGGCCGCGTTCGTTCACATAGCTGAACGGGATCGCGGTCTTGCCCGAACCAAACAGCACGGCTTCCTGCGACGACTTCGGCAATTGCTCGAAAGGCTTGTCGAGGTCGAAGTCGTAATGCGCCGCCAGGCTCTGCAGCATCTGGAAGTAGAACTGGTTGCGGCGGTCCCAGCCCTTGACGGCGCCGGACGCCAGCGACAGGTGCGGAAAGGCCACGATCCGCTTCGGATCGAAGAATTCGATATGGCCCAGGCCATCGCATTCCTGGCAGGCGCCCATCGGGTTATTGAACGAGAACAGACGTGGTTCCAGCTCTTGCAGCGAGTAGCCGCAAACATTGCAGGCGAACTTGTTCGAGAAGACGGTTTCCTTCTCGGTATCCATCTCGTAGGCCACGGCGCGGCCGTCGGCCAGGCGCAGGGCGGTCTCGAAGCTTTCGGCCAGGCGCTGCTTGATGTCCGGGTTCACTTTCACCCGGTCGATCACGATGTCGATGCTGTGCTTCTCGGTCTTCTTGAGCTTGGGCAGTTCGTCGATCTCATAGATCTTGGCGGCATTGACGCCGCTGGCGATGCGGAAGCGCACGAAGCCCTGGGCCTGCATGGCCTGGAACAGGTCGCCGTGTTCGCCCTTGCGGCCGGCCACGACCGGCGCCAGGATCATCAGCTTGGTGCCTTCCGGCATGCCGAGGACGGCATCGACCATCTGCGACACGGTCTGGGCCGACAGCGGCTCGTGCGGGTGCTGCGGGCAATACGGCGTGCCGACGCGCGCGTACAGCAGACGCAGGTAGTCATGGATCTCGGTGACGGTGCCGACGGTCGAGCGCGGGTTGTGCGAGGTCGCCTTCTGCTCGATCGAGATCGCCGGTGACAGGCCTTCGATCAGGTCGACGTCCGGCTTTTCCATCAGTTGCAGGAACTGGCGCGCATAGGCCGACAGCGATTCGACGTAGCGGCGCTGGCCTTCGGCATACAGGGTGTCGAAGGCGAGCGACGACTTGCCCGAGCCCGACAGGCCGGTGATCACGATCAGCTTGTTGCGCGGCAGGTCGAGATTGATGTTCTTCAGATTGTGCGTGCGGGCACCACGAATGCGAATTTCTTCCATTAAGTTCGGCAGACTTTCTATCAGTTTTTGCGGGGCCGCAAACGCCAACAGCGCAGTAAGCGGGCCAATCGGGGAGAACCCGTAAGTGTAACGCGTTTTTGTTTCGGCTGTACATTTATCCAGTGGTTCCTGTACCAGCGATGGCCGAATGGCATCCTGGTAATGGAACGTCGATAAAGAGCGATCCTGTCTCATGTGGGCGTGTTGACGGACGCTTCAATGACAAATCGTTCAGGTTCGCGAAATAATTTTGGGGCCGCGTTCGGTGCAGTGGATCGCGGCCGGCATCGCTCCCATCGGCTAACCAGAAATAGTTGCCCCTGGTTTACAATTAGCCATTCAGGCGAGGAGCGTTGCAATGCAGATTTATACCGAAGACGATTTCAGCGGTGAGGTGCCAGACCATCCCTGGGCTGCGCAGTTCATCGTCATGGGCTATGCCAGCGGCGGTACCAGTTTGGTTCCGCATGGCTTCTTCCGCAACTGGCTTGACGAGGAAGCGACCCATGGCTATTGCTATATCGGCCGCTGTTCCGCGTTCGGCGTCGGCTCGATCGCCAAATACGATGGCGGCCAGCAGAACCTGGCGGTCGGGCGCTTCGTCGCGGGCGGCCAGCGCCTGCGGTTCGTGCTCAATGGCCAGCACGAGATGAAGACCATCTCGACCTATATGTTCTCGATTGCCGGCATGGGCCTGCGCAACGCCCCGCCGCCGCAGTACGCCGATACCGTCATCAAGAACGATGTGTGGATCGGCGACGAGGTCATGGTGCTGGGCGGCAGCGTGATCGAGAACGGCTGTGTGATCGGCGCCCGCTCCGTGCTGCCGCCCAACTTCAGTTCCGAACCGTATGGCATCTATGCCGGTGCTCCGGCGCGCCTGGTTCGGCACCGCTTTTCAGAAAAGGTGCGCGCCGCGCTGCTCGAACTGGCCTGGTGGGACATGCCGCTGAGCTGGATTCGCGATAATAATGCGGAGTTCCTTCAAGACATGACCGAGGACGAGGATGCGGCGCTGGCCATCATCGCCAGGCTGACGGAAAGCCGCAAGGCCTATGAGGCCGAGCATGGCCCCCAGACCTGACATCGGGTCCGATTGAGCAAGGTCACCGGCCAGGATTTATCGCCATTCGATGCTTGAAAAACCACGATGAAATCCTGCTGAACAGGCATAATATCGGGTTGCAGCACACAGTTCCCTGACGCTTAGTCACGTGCAGAGTCAGGGCTCACAACACCATACAAGGACTTATCATGGCATCAGTCAACAAGGTCATCATCGTCGGCAACCTCGGCCGCGATCCAGAAATCCGCTACATGCCGAGCGGCGACGCCATCGCGAACATCGCGGTCGCCACCTCCTACCGCTCGAAGGACCGCAATACCGGCGAACAGAAAGAACTGACCGAGTGGCACCGCATCTCGTTCTTCGGCCGCCTGGCCGAGATCGTGGGCCAGTACCTCAAGAAAGGCTCGTCGGTCTATGTCGAAGGTCGCCTGCAGACCCGCAAGTACACCGACAAGGACGGCATCGAGCGCTACGCCACCGACATCATCGCTGAAAACATGCAGATGCTGGGCGGCCGCCAGGGCATGGGCGGCGACAGCATGGGCGGCGGCATGGACGACGACTACTCGGCCCCGCAGCGTCCGGCCCCGCGCCAGGCGCCACCGGCACCGGCCGCGCGTCCGCAGCCGAAACCGGCGCCGAACTTCTCGGATATGGATGACGATATTCCGTTTTGAGTTTAGTTCAGCGCGATTAATCTTCGCCGCTTGACGATCTGTAAAAAACCCCGCAAGCGATTGCGGGGTTTTTTTTAGGCGATATGCCTGCGCTGCCTGGCCGGTCCTGTGCCTGTCAGTACATCAGGCGCTGTTGATGCTCAGGATATTCCCTTCAGGATCCTTTAGCCAAGCGACCTTGAAGTCGCCGGCACGATGCACATCGCCCTCGCGCCGCATGCCGTCCATGTCGTAGTGCTCGAAGCGGGCGCCCTTGGCCTGCAGCGCGGCGACGATGTCGTCGAACTTGTCGCCGACGTCCCAAGTGATGGCGGTCGCCTGATTGGTGCCCGCATACTCGGAGCGGTAGACGAAGACCCGCGTATTGCCGCTGCGGTAGAGCGCCATGTCGGCGTCCCCGGCGTCCCCGGTGTCGACCGGCGCCAATCCCAGCACATTGCCGTAGAACTCTCTTGCCGCAGCCATATCGCGTACACCGACTGTTGCGGTCGCATCCATATCTGCCAACATGATCGTCTCCTTGAAGGTGGCGGATACTGTAACGCGACCCGATCCGGCACAGCGCACGCCTTGCTAGCGCCGGGCCGCCTTCAGGAAGAGCCCATGCGCCGGCGCGAAGTTGGCATGCAGCGGCAGGTAGGCCGCGCCGATGACCTTGGCCGTCATTCCGGTGGTGCCCGCCATGACCAGCGGGCGCTGGGTGCCCTGCCAGCTGTAGCGCGTCATCTTGTCCTGCATCGTCGAGATCAGGCGCTCGAGCAGGGGCCGGCTGACGGCGCCGTCGACGATCACGCCGTCCAGGTCGAGCAGGCAGGCCGCGCCGGTGACCCCGAAGGTGATCGCATTGGCGGCTTCCTCGATCCATTGCAGGGTCACCGCCTCCCACGGCCCGCTCAACAGGCGGTCGTCGCTGAACGCCAGCGGGGCCAAGCCGGCCTGCGCATGCATCTCTTCCAGCCGCACCAGCGAGGCCGCGCCGAGCAGCTGCGGCGCCACGCCGCGTTCGTCCGTTCCCGCCAGCCCCAGGGGCATCGAACCGATCGCGCC
>DDKG01000143.1:5111-5535 GCA_002339265.1 Massilia sp. UBA2604
GGGCATCGAACCGATCGCGCCGGCGTTGCCGAACTGGCCGCTGTGCGGCTCGCCGTCGATCACCAGCCCGCCGCCGACCAGGGTGTCGACGAACACGTACAGATAGCTTTTCAGCTTGCGTCCGCGGCCGGCCACCAGTTCGGCCGTGCAGGCCGCGATCGTGTCTTTGGCGAAGTCCACGCGCAGCGGCGTCATGGCCTGCAGGCGGACGCGCATGTCGACCCGGCGCCAGGCTTCCGCCTCTTGCGGCAGCAGGCTTTCCAGGCCGTGCCAGGTGCCCAGGGTGAGCGGGGCGGCCAGGCCGATGCCGGTCAGGCGCGGCGCCAGTTCCGGGCCGAGGAAGTCGTCCACCTCGCGCAGCCTGGCGTCGATGGCGGCGAAGACCTGTTCCACCTCGGGACTGGCGTAGGGCGTCGACGACTGC
>DDKG01000144.1 GCA_002339265.1 Massilia sp. UBA2604
CAGCAGCATCGATTGCGCATCGAGGAAAGGCGCCGCGGCGCGCACCTCGGGATGACGCAGCGCCGCCTCGCTGGTGGCGCGCCAGTCCGGCAGCGCGCCGCGCGCGTCGAAGATCTCGACGTGGGCCAGCATCGACAGCATGCGGTTGGTGACTTCCTTCTGGAAGCCGTTCATCACCGACAGCACCACGATCAGGGCGGCCACGCCGAGGGCGATGCCGGCCACCGAGGCCATCGAGATGAACGAAATAAAACTGTTACGGCCGCTGCGCTTGCCGGCGCGGGTATAGCGCAGGCCGATCTGCCATTCGTACGGAAGTTTATGGGTGATGCTCATACAATCCTGTCGGTTCTTGTTCTTTTGGCTTCGCCAACCCGGCAGTTTGCCAGACAAACCACTTTTGTGGCGCGGATTAGCAAAAAACCATGTGCAAACGCCTCGTGGCAAGCCAAGATCAAACCCGCCAGCCGGCCGATTTTGGCCTAAAATAGCGGGATGGCTCATATTACGCTTGTCCTGCCGTTCGCCCTCCCGCTCCCTGAATTCGCTCCCGACCTGGTCCGCGCCCTGCAGGCGCCGGCCCTGTCCGCGCTGCTGTCGCGCACGTCGAGCGCCCGGCGCGCTCCCAAGGCCGATATTACCCACGCCTTGCCGCATGAAACCTGGCTGGCGCGCGAGCTCGATGTCGGAGAAGACGGCGCCACGCCGTTCGCCGCCGCCGCCATGCGCGGCTTCGGGCTCGACCCCGGCGCCGGCCGCTGGTACATCATCACGCCGGCCCACATCCAGATCGCGCGCAGCCACCTCATGATGGCCGACACGCGCCAGGTGAGCCTGGACGACGCGGACGGCCGCGCGCTGTTCGAGGCCGCCAAAGGCCTGTGCGAAGAGATCGGCCACGAGCTGCGCTACGGCGACGCCCACACCTGGTTCCTGCGCGCCGACGACTGGACCGGCTTCGAGACCGCCAGCCCGGATACCGTCGCCAATATGGACCTGACCGACTTCATGCCCAAGGGCGCGGGGGCGCAAGCCTACCGGCGCCTGCAGAATGAGGTGCAGATGGCCTGGCACGCGCATCCGGTGAACGCCGCGCGCGAGGCGCGCCGGCTGCCGGTGGTGAATGCGTTCTGGGTGTGGGGTGCGAGCGCGGCTGCGCCAGCGTCGGCCAAACCGCTGGCCAGCTACGCCGTCCCCGGCTGGCTGGCTGCCCTCGGCCAGCAGCGCCTGGACTCGCTCGAACGCCTGGACGACGTCCTGGCGCAGGGCGGCCTGCTGGTCGCCGGCAACCTGGGCGAGGCCGCGCTGGCCGCCGACTGGAACGGCTGGCTGCAAGGCATGCAGCACCTCGAAGAAAGACTGTTCGCGCCGCTGCTGGCCGCCGTCAAGGATGGCCGCGTGCGCGAACTGCGGCTGGTCCTGAGCAGCCGCGAAGACCTGGCCGACTACACTACTACCGCGATGGCGCAGCGCAAATTCTGGCGCCGCCCGACATTGGATTCACTGACTTGACCCAGAAGACCCGTATCTCCACCCGCCCCTGCCCGTTCCGGATCTCGGAACTGCTGCGCCAGGACGGCGTCCACCCGGTGCTGGCGCGCATCTATGCCGCGCGCGGCCTGGAGCACGTGCGCGAACTCTCGAGCGAACTGGCGGCGCTGTCGCCGCCCTCGGGCCTGAAGCACATTGACACCGCCGCCGTATTCCTGGCCGACGCGATCCAGGCCGGCAAGCGCATGACCATCGTCGCCGACTACGACTGCGACGGCGCCACCGCCTGCGCGGTCGCGCTGCGCGGCCTGCGCGCGATGGGCGCCGAGGTCGACTACTTCGTCCCCAACCGCGTCGTGCACGGCTATGGCCTCACCCCCGGCATCGTCGAGATCACGGCGCGCGAAAAGAATCCCGACATCATCGTCACGGTCGACAACGGCATCGCCAGCATCGAAGGCGTGGAAGAGGCCAACCGCCTTGGCATCGAAGTCGTCGTCACCGACCACCACTTGCCAGGCGACGCCTTGCCGCCGGCGCGCGTGATCGTCAACCCGAACCAGCCCGAATGCGGCTTCCCAAGTAAAAACCTGGCCGGCGTCGGCGTCGTGTTCTACGTGCTGCTGGCGCTGCGCGCCGAGCTGCGCCGGCGCGGCGTGTTCGATGCCCAGACCCAGCCGAAGCTCGACAGCCTGCTCGACCTGGTTGCGCTGGGCACCGTGGCCGACGTGGTCAAGCTCGACGCCAACAACCGCATCCTTGTCGCCCAAGGCCTCAAGCGCATGCGTGCCGGCCGCATGCACCCGGGCGTGGCCGCCCTGTTCCGGGTAGCCGGCCGCGAAGCGCGCTGCGCCTCGCCGTTCGACCTGGGCTTCGCCGTCGGCCCGCGCCTGAATGCCGCCGGCCGGCTGGAAGACATGGCCCTCGGCATCGAATGCCTGACCACCGACGACGAGGGCCGCGCCTGGGCCATCGCCCAGCAGCTCAACGAGATCAATCTCAAGCGGCGCGAGATCGAGGCCGAGATGCAGGACACCGCCCTGCTCCACCTCGACAGCTTCGAGCCGACCAGCGCCAGCACCATCGCCGTGTTCGACGAAGGCTGGCACCAGGGCGTGATCGGCATCGTCGCCTCACGGCTGAAGGAAAAATTCTACCGGCCGACGATCACCTTCGCCCCGGCCGGCGACGGCTGGATCAAGGGTTCCGGACGCTCGATCCCGGGCTTCCACCTGCGCGACGCGCTCGACCTGGTGTCCAAGCGCGTGCCGGGCCTGATCGACAAGTTCGGCGGCCATTCGATGGCGGCCGGCCTCTCAATCCGGCACGACGCCTTCGAACACTTTTGCCAGGCTTTCGAGGCGGTCGGCCAGGCCTGGCTGACCGAGGCCCAGCTCGAGCGCATCGTCGAGACCGACGGGCCGCTGGAGGATGAGTTCTACTCGACCGGGTTCATCGAACTGATGGATGGCCAGGTCTGGGGCCAAGGCTTTGCGCCACCGGTGTTCTGCGATGAATTCCGCGTGATCAGCCAGCGCGTTCTGAAGGAGCGCCACCTCAAGCTGCTGCTGGAAAAGAACGGCCGGCGCTACGATGCGATCTGGTTCGGGCATCCCGACAGCCTGCCCGAGCGAGCGCGGGTGGCGTTCAGGCTCGATGCGAATGAATACAATGGCGTGACCAAGGTGCAGCTGCTGGTCGAGCACGCCGAGCCGGCCTAAGGTTATCCGCCGGATTTCAGGCGGTACCAGGCAATCCCCATCAGCTCATACGACGCATACCACGAGCGGCGCAGGCCTTCGGCGCTCGGCACCCACGCGCCCAGGCCACGCGCCTGCTCGCCGAAGAACATGGTCGGCGCGTCCGTCACCTGCAGGCCGGTCCGCTGGAACACGGTGCGGGCGCGCTCCATGTGCATCGCGTCGGTCACCAGCAGCACATGCCCGATCTTTTCCTCACGCAGCAGCGCGGCGCTGAACGCAGCATTCTCGCCCGTATTGCGCGATCGTCCTTCGACCCAGCGCACCGGCACCCCGAAATCCTCGCGCAAGGCGACGGCCATCGCATCGGCAAGGCTCGTGGCATCTGGCCGCGGTGCGCCGCCGCTGACCAGGATCGGCAGGCCGGTGCGCCGGTGCAGGTGCGCCGCGTAGCGCAGGCGCGCCAGCGCGATGTAATCAGGGATGTCGCGGTCGCCGTATTCCGGCGCCGCTTGCAGGCGGCCGGCCGCCAGCACCACGATCGCCTGCGCCCCGGCCTTCGCCGGTTCGCGCAGCGGGGTCGTCATCGCATCCAGCGGCGCGACCAGGAAGCGCGCGCCGGCATTGCTCGACAAGAAGACCAGCAGCACCAGCGCCGAACCGGCGACGACGCTGCCGACGCGCTTCCAGCGGATACGCAACAGCAAGCCGATCGCGATCAGCAGGAACAGGCTGGCAGGCGGGACAATCAGGGTGTGCGGAATCGCACTGAGCAGTTCTGTCACTGGGCGGTCGTGGGTGGCGGGAACGACCCAGTATAAACCGCGGAATAATTCCCTGCGACATGAGGATTGCATACCCGCTATGATTGCCCGGTTCTGGACTTCCCTCGCCGGCCCGCACCGGCGTAAGTACGCATGTTTTCACTGATCCTCAACGGCATCGGCACGCTGATGCATTTCTATGTGGCGCACCGCCTGCATGCGCTCGGCCCGGTTCGTGGTCGCGTCAAGGCGCGCTGGTGGTGGCTGGGCGCGGTTGTCGTCTGGGGCGTCTACCTGCTCGGCGTGCGCCTGGGCGACGCCGCCCTCGACTGGCGCTGGTGGCCAGGGCAGTTCGCCATGACCTGGCTCGGCATCCTGTTCGTCATGACGCAATACCTGCTGGTGGCCGACCTCGTGACCGGCTTCGGACTGTGGCTACGTCAATGGGCACCGAAGATCCTGGCGGCCGGCGCCATCGCCGGCGTATCGATCAGCGCCTTCGCCATCTTCCAGGCGGTGCGGGCGCCGAGCATCGTGGAGCATGAACTGACGCTGGCCGGCCTGCCGAAAGAGCTGGACGGCATGACCCTGGTCGCGATCAGCGACACCCACCTGGGCGCCCAGCGCCGCGCGGCCTGGCTCGGCAAGCGGGTAGATCAGATCAACACATTGAACCCCGCCGCGATCGTGATGCTGGGCGACCAGGTCGAGGACGAGCCGATCAACGACGACCAGTTGACCCCGGTACTGCGCCGCCTGCGCGCGCCACTGGGCGTGTGGGCGGTGACGGGCAACCATGAATACTACGGCGACACCGGCGGCACGATCGAGGAATTCGCGGCCGGCGGCGTGAAATGGCTGCGCGACGAGCGGGTCGAGATCGCGCCCGGCCTGCATCTGGCGGGCCTGGACGATATCGGCCGCGCGATGCGTGGCGGCGACATCTACGCGGGCCTGGAGCGCACGATCCCGAACCGCGCGCAAGGCGCCACCATCCTGCTGGCGCACATCCCGGCGCCTGGGCTGGTCGAGCGCGCGGCGCGCGAGGGCGTGAGCCTGATGCTGTCGGGGCATACCCACGGCGGCCAGATCTGGCCGTTCAGCTACCTGGTCCAGCGCGAATTCCCGCACCTGGTCGGGGTGCACCGCGAAGGCGATATGCAGCTGGTGATCAGCCGCGGCGCCGGCGGCTGGGGGCCGCGCATGCGGTTGTGGCAGCCGGGCGAGATCCTGAAGTTGACGCTGCGCGCGCCGTAAGGCTGGCAGCGGGGCCCGAAGAAGGCGAAAACCGCGTTATGATCATGCCGTCATGCCACTCTTTCAAGAAGGCCATCCATGCAAGCACCACTCCAGGCAAGAATGACGACGCTGCCGACCGGGCCGACCGGCCCGGGAGGGGCGCACAATCACCGGTCCTGGCGGATAAGCGGCCCGAGGCGGCAGCGCAAGGCAGAACGGCCCGGATCGTGCACGACAGCCCACGCGTGCAACGGCAGAAGGCGCTTACCGACGCCATCCAGGCTGGTGCTCCGGCGCTGGCGCGGCGCACGGCACAGCCCAACCGTACCGGCCTGCCCGATGACTTGAAGGCGGGAATCGAGTCGCTGTCCGGCATGCAGATGGATCACGTGAAGGTGCACTACAACTCGGACAAGCCGGCGCAGTTGCAGGCGCATGCTTATGCCCAAGGGCACGAGATACATCTCGCGGCCGGGCAGGAAAGGCATTTGCCGCATGAGGCCTGGCACGTCGTGCAGCAAGCCCAGGGGCGGGTGCGGCCGACCATCCAGATGAAGGGGACGGCCGTCAACGACGATCCGTCACTGGAGGGCGAGGCCGACACGATGGGCGAGAAGGCCGCGCGATTCAAGGGCGCCCCTCTCGCATCGGGCACGGTGCCCGCTCGTGCCCTGGCGGGGGCGCCGATCCAGGCACATGCGCTGCAGCGTCGCACCGATGCCGCGCAGCAGCGCGGCATCGCTGAAACGGCGAGCAGGATAGTCGCCCTGACCGAGCCCGCCTTGCTGAGCAGTCTGAATCAACGTATCAGCTTTCATCCCAGCGAGGCGGGATACCTCGCGCGGGCTGCGGCGTTTCCCGCGTTGCGCGCCCATGCGCAACTCGTGCAAAACGACTTCGGCAATGTGTTCTCTTTCGTGATTGCCAATCATTACACCAACTACGGCGGGGCCGAACTAGACGTCGAGGTCGGTAGACTGGCCACCGACCTGGCCGAGATCGCAGCGGTACGAACGGCAAACAATGGCGCGGCGGTGGAGGCGAGCAAGACGGCGATGCTGAACGCCGTGGCGAAAAACAATCTATGGGAGCGCGCCAAGGGACATGGTGGCAATGCGTTCAGGCATGCCCTCACCCGGCCCCTTGCGCAGGCCGCGCTCACCAATTGGGAGCAGCGGTACTTCAATCTGGACAGATCGCAGTTGATCAATGCGGCGAAACGCCGGGCCAGCAACGGCGGTAGCGCCGCCGCGACAGTGTGGCATATTACTCCCGACATCGGCGGCTACACTACGCATATGACGGTCTACAACGGGGATATCGTCGCGGTCGGTCCGGTGTATGTGACGAACGCCACGGTCCGGGCCAATTCCGATGCGGCGGCGAACCAGATCCTGGCCAACGGCGCCGGCACCATGGGCATTCATCTGACCCTTGAGGTCAATCCAAGTGGCGCCAATCCCCGCGTCTTCGGCAATCCACCAGCAATAGCGCGCAATTCAGGTGTCGCCCTGCCTAACGGCATCGGCTGGGCGGACTTCGTCGCGCCTCTTGCGGCGGCCCAGGGCGAGGTCAGGAACGATGTCTGGATCGCGGTCGACAGCAAGTTGCAGGATCGTCCCTAGTGTCCTGAACCTCGCGCAGGTTCGCCCTCAAGGCATGTCCGGGGAAGCGGCCGCCCCGGTGTAGGTCTCCCCGATCTTCATCACGAAGAATTCGTCATCCGCCACGCCCTGCGCCTTGCGCGCGGTGGCCAGGTCGATCGCCGCCTGGTCCAGCCGCTCCTGCCCCATCGGATACGTCCCCCAATGCATGCCGACGCTGCGCTTGACGCGCAGCTCACGGTGGATGCGCACCGCTTCGTCCGGGCTCACGTGCGAGTTGCGGTACCAGACCGGCTGGTAGGCGCCGATGCCGATCGCGGCCAGGTCGAAGCCGTCGAAGCGCGCCGCGATGTCCTGGATGTCCTTCGAATAGCCGAGGTCGCCCGAGAAGAAGAAGGAATGGCCGGGCCGCGTCACCGCGAAACCGCCCCACAGCGTCTCGTTGCGGTCCCACAGCGAGCGCGCCGACCAGTGGTGCACCGGCAGCAGGTGCAGTTCGAGGCCCTGGTAGACGGTCTTGTCCCACCAGTCGAGCTTGACGATACGCGAACGGTCGCCGCCGGTGACGTTCTTTTCCAGCCACAGGTCGACGCCGAGCGGCGCCACCAGCAGCGGCGGGCCGCCGGCCTGGCGGTACAACTGGCGCAGCGAGTCGCGCGACAGGTGGTCGTAATGCGAGTGGCTGATCAGGATGACGTCGATGCGCGGCAGGTCCCTGATCGCCACGCCCGGCGGCTGGTGTCGCTTCGGGCCGGCGAAGGACAGCGGCGAGGCGCGTTCGTCGAACACCGGATCGAACAGCAGGTTGACGCCGGTGCCGGTCTGGAACAAAAAGGTCGCATGGCCGATCCAGGTCAGCGCCGGGGTGTCCCGGTTGGCGTGGATGAAGGCGAGGTCGGGCGCCACGACCGGGATCGGCGCGCTCGGCGCCCGCACGGCCTCGTCCTCGGTCCAGTTCCTGATGCGCGCCGCCCAGCCCTCGAAGAAGCCGAGTTTCGGCCGCTGATAGGCGGGATTGTTCGGGTAGTTGTTGGCAAAGCCTTCGGGCCGGTGATGCGACTTGGTGGAGTCGAAATATGGATTTTGGTTCGCACATCCCGCCCCAAGCAAGACAAGGATCAGGATGAGTAAAACGGGTAAAGTACGCATACGGCAGAGCCCAGGCTGTCGAAAACGCAAGTATAGGCCGAGTGTTCAGCTTATCATCAAGAAATTGCCGATAACTTGGCAAGCTTGCCATGATTCGCCCCGATTGGCGCTCGGCAGCGTGTCATGACGCTGTTTCGGCATCGGTTTCGGCCTCATTTCGTCCACATTATCGCCTCTGCCTGATGTGTTTTGCGCGGCTTTCCGGTACGATAGCGCCTTTTGCTGGCTGGCTATTTAAAGCCTGCAATCCCGCAGCGACATCATCGCCTCCGGGACTTTCAATGTCAGAACCCGCGGTGCAGGACGCAAAGCCGGGTTCCCTCTACTGGAAGCGAATGGAGAATCCCCAGATCCCTCGGCCGCGCCCCCGCAATCTCGTCTTGCTCGGCTGTGTGCTCCTCGTGCTGCTGATGCTCGGCGCCGAGGGCCTGCGCTGGAGCCGTAGCACCCACGCCGCCGCCCAACCGAGCCTGGCCGGCGCCGTGCACGGCGGCCCGGTCACGCTCACCGAACTGTCGAGCACCCATATTCCTGCGCCGCACGGCATGCCGTCGGCCCACGCGAGCTCGATGACGCCGCTGCCGGGCAACCGCATGCTGGCCTTCTGGTGGGCCGGCAGCCGCGAGAGCGGTCCCGACGTCAAGGTGTACGCTTCGACCTGGGCCAATGGCGCCTGGAGCGCGCCGTGGATGGTCGCCAGCCGCGATTCGCTCGGCGAAGCGCTCGGCTTCGGCGTGCGCCGCATCGGCAATCCGGTCGCCTGGACCGACCGCGACGGCAAGATCCACCTGTACGTCGTCGCCACCGGCCTGGGCGGCTGGGCCGCGTCGCGTATCGCCCACATCGTCTCGACCGACCAGGGCGCCAGCTTCAAGGTGCGTCGCGTGTTGCCGACTTCGCCGCTGTTCAATACCAGCGCGCTGGTGCGCACCTCGCCGCTGGCGCTCAGCGACGGCGGCTGGTGGCTGCCCGTGTATTTTGAAATCGGCAATAAATACCCGATGCTGATGGCCTTCGACGCCCAGGGCAACCCGACCTCGCTGGCGCGCATCGGAAGAAGCACCTCGACCCTGCAGCCGGCCATCGTCGCCGTCTCGAAGACCGAGGTGCGCGCGCTGCTGCGCGACGACAGCGAGGCGCGCCGCATGCAGCACGCGGCCAGCCTTGATGGCGGCGCCAGCTGGCAAGACCTGCCGGCGCTCGACCTGCCCAACCACAATACCTCGATGGCGGCCATCCGCCTGTCCAGCGGCCAGTTCCTGATGCTGCACAACCATGCTGCCGACGACGCGTCGGCGCGCAGCGTTCTGCGCCTGTCGATCTCCGACGACATGCGCAGCTGGCGCACCGTGGCCGACATCGCCAGCGGCAAGGCCGGCGACGAATTTTCCTATCCGACCCTGCAGCAGGTCGGCGACGAGCTGCACGTGACCTATACCTGGCAGCGCCAGGCGATCGCCCACCACCGCTATCGCATCCACGCCGGAGGCACGCTTCTGTGAACCTGCCTGACCTGTCTCTCCAAATCCTGTACGGCCGCCTCGGTTGGGCTATCGTCCTTGCCACCCTGGCCTGTGCGCTGTGGCGCCGTTCGGCGCCGATGTCGCGCGTGGCGCTGGCCGCGGTGATGGCGTTCACATTGGCGGCAATGGTCCTGCCGGGCGAGCTGTCGCCGGCCTGGTGGCTGGGCCTGGCCTTCCAGTATCCGAGCGGCCTGCTGGTCGGCTGCTGCCTGCTGCGCCTGTCCGAGCGCTGGCACGGCATCCGCCGCAGCCAGGTCATGCCGCAGGCGCTGGCCGGGGTGCTGGTTGTCAGCGGCACGCTGCTGTATCTCGACGCCGTCGGTTTCCTGGCGCGCGGCTTTTACTATGCCGGCTTTGGACCGGGCATCGCGCCGGCGCTGGCCATCGTCGCGGCGCTCGGTTGCGTAGTGGCCATCGTGCGCGGCTACGCGCGCGGGCCGGCGGCAAGCCTGCTGGGCGCACTCGCCCTCTTCGCGCTGCTGCGCCTGCCGACCGGCAACCTGTGGGACGCCCTGATCGATCCGCTGCTGTGGTGCTGGGCCGTCTTCACCCTGCTGGCCGCCGCCTTGGGCCGCAGTGGCCGCCGCGCCTCCGATCGCGTGGCGGCGCCCGAGCCTGAAACATCGCCAGCCACCGGCCTGCAACCGGTCGCGGCAGAACAATTTTCGTCCCTGAAGGAGCAAGTTAGTGGTAAATAATAAATGGTACAAGCATCCAGTGATCATCACTGCGACCGTCATCAACGCCTTCTGCCTGTTGCTGGCCCTGATCTGGTCCAACAATCCGCATGAGCTGGCGCGCCTGCTGGTCGAAGACGGCATCGTCGAGTGGATGCAGTTCCTCGCCTTCTCCCTGACCTCGGGCCTGCTCGGCTACGTCGCGATCGACCGTTACAAGACCGAAGGCTTCAATTTCGGCGTGCTGGTGCTGGCTGGCCTGACCGGCCTGGTCGCCCTGGCCGCGCTGGAAGAAATCAGCTGGTTCCAGCGCATCCTGCAGATCCAGTCGCCCGAGTGGTTCCTGCAAAACAACCGCCAGGCCGAGACCAACCTGCACAATCTCGGCTTTGGTGAAGAAAGCCTGCACAAGGCGGTGCTGCTGAAGATCATCGTCATCACCGGCCTGTTCCACAACCTGTTCCTGCCGCTGCTGGCGATCAAGCGTCCGGGCATTCGCACCTTCGTCGAGCGCTGCGGGGTCTACCTGCCGCCGCTGGCCGCTTCGGTGCCTTACCTGATCCTGGTGATCCTGTCGCACCTGCTGGTCGACCATCCACGCAAGGGCGAGCTTGGCGAAACGTTCGGCGCGGTGCACTATATGGCCACCGTGTTCGGCGCTTACTTCCTCGGCATTGCCTATGACAAGAAGCCGCTGTTCGAGGGCCTGGCTGCCCGTCGCGTCACCGTCCTGTTCGTGATGCTGATGCTGTACCTCTTGATGACCGGCTGGATGCTCAGCGCCGGTGCGGGCGCCGATGCGGCGCTGCTCAGCGGCGCCGGCAAGGACTAAGCACGTCCGGCACGCGCCCGCGTGCCGATGCAATCCTGCGGGTCGGCCGGTGCGCCATCGCGCCGACCCACGCAGTACCGGTCATCGCTCAGCCATCGGCCTGGCGATACTCGCCGAACACCTCTCCCATGAAATCCACCACCGCGCGGATGCGCGCGCTCGTGCGCAGGCCGCTGTGCATCGACAGCCAGATATCCTGGTCCAGTTCCGAAATATGGGGAATCGCAGCCACCAGGTTCTCCTGGTCGGTGGCCAGGAAAGTCGCCAGCACGCCAAGGCCGGCGCCGTGCGCCACGCCATCGAGAATCCCGAGCCCGTAGCTGCAGCGCATCCACGGCGCCGGCGCGCCGGGCAGCGCGCGCAGCCAGCGGTCCGATTGAAATTCGGCGCGCGGTTCGTCGAAACCGACGAACGGCAGGCTGGCCCAATCCTGCTTTTCCAGCGCATCCGCATGGCGCGCCGCCACCGCGCGGCTGCAGTAGAGGCCGAAGGACAGTGTGCCGAGACGACGCGTGACAAGGTCGAGTTGCTCGGGCCGGAATGGCCGGATCGCGATGTCGGCTTCGCGCTGCGCCAGGCTGTAGGGCCGGTGCGAGGTCACGATCTCGACCTCGACGTTGGGATAGCGGTCGTGGAAGCGCGCGAACCGCGTCGTCAGGAAATACGATAGCCACTCGTCGGTATTGATGCGCACGATGCCGGAGGCGGCATGCGCATCCTGGCGGTCGCGGGTGCGCTCGATTTCCAACGCGATCTCGCCCATCTGACCAGCCCACGCGATGATGTCGGCGCCGAACGCGGTCGGCACGCAGCCGCCCTGGAAACGCTCGACCACCCGTTGTCCAAGTGCCTCTTCGAGATCGTCGAGCCGGCGCGACAGCGTTGCCGGGCTCAAGCCGGCCTTCCTGGCCGCGCTGCGCAGGGCGCCCTCCTGCACGATCAACAGCAGCAGGCGCAAGTCATCCCAGTTAGTGTGTTTCATATTTGAAGCATAATGCCTCGATTTTTCCTCTGTGCATATATTTATCGTGTGTGCCATGATGCGGCCCACTCATAAGCACAGAGGATGTTTTTATATGCGCACTTTCCGCGATCGCGTTCGACACGCGCTCCTGTTCGAGGCCGTCGCCCTCGCCATCTTCATTCCTGGATCGGCCGCGCTGTTCGACCAGCCGGTCGACCACATGGGAGTGATCGGCATCGCCTCCGCCACCATCGCCACTGTCTGGAACTTCGTGTTCAATATGGGATTCGACCGCGCCATGCTGCGCCTGCGCGGCAGCGTCGAAAAAACGATGGCGATCCGGGTCGTGCACACTTTGCTGTTCGAGGCGGGACTCGTCGCGATGCTGGTTCCGCTGATCGCGATATACCTGGGCATCGGACTGTGGGCGGCGCTGCTGATGGACATCGCCATCGTCACCTTCTACCTGGTATACGGATTCCTGTTCAACCTGGCGTACGACCGCGTGTTTCCGATCGCGACCGCGGTGCCCAATCGGGCCTAGTGGCGCGTAATCAGCTCTGATGGCGACTGGCTCCGGCAGTCGCATCCCCGGTCGAACACCACTCTCCAGCGCCCCGGTGCCTCCAGCCGCCACACCGAATTGAAGCTGCCGATCCGGTGGCCCGCCGCATCGCGGATCGGTCCGGTGCTATAGGCCAGCGTGCCCGATTCGACCACCTCCACCTGCTCCGGCTCCCACGAGAACAGCGGCTGGCTACCGTCGTAGTACGGGCGCCAGGCTGCCAGTACGGCCTCCTTGCCGCGCTGGGCGTCGGCGCCCGCCATGAACACCGCCTCGCGCGACAGGTAGCGGCCGAAGCCTTCGAAGTCGCGCGCCGCCATGGTAGCGGCGAAGGCGCGCTCGTGTTCCATGACCTGGCGCCGCAGATCGTCGTGCGATACCCGCGCGCGGCCGGCGGCGATGGCCGCCACGAGGCAGATGACGATCAGTGATAGCGAGCTGAGGCGCATTGGACGTAGGACAGGAGCGGCGAGAGTAAACTTTGCTGTTTGGCAATTAGGGGATTCTGGCATGGGGCGGCCCGCTTGACAACCGCCCAGCGCATGCTATCCTGAATCGGAGTATAAATACTCCAATACCGGAGGAATCATGAGCCTGGCCTATGCCTACCCCAAGAGCCGCTTCGAGCCGGCGACCCTGGTCGACCTCAATTCGCGCGCCGAACGCGAGCGGCTGTCGCAATCGGCGCTGAAGGGCTTTTTCCGCCTGACGACGGCCTGGAACCTGCGTGACGAAGACGCGCGCGAGCTGCTCGGCGGCCTGTCGTCGTCTGCATTCTACGACTGGAAGAAGAACCCCGACCGCTTGCTCGAAGTCGACCGCATCACGCGCATCTCTTACCTGCTCGGCATCTAT
>DDKG01000145.1 GCA_002339265.1 Massilia sp. UBA2604
GGTGCTTATCGCTTTGATATCATCTTGGCTTCTTTCTGCGGCGTATTTTTCTAGAACACAGCATGTCATTCCTGACCCAGATTTTCGGCAGCCGTAACTCGCGTCTGCTCAAGCAGTACCAAAAGACCGTGCGTCAGATCAACGCGCTCGAGCCACAAATGGAGCAGCTTTCGGATACCGAGCTGCAAGCCAAGACGCCTGAATTCAAGGATCGCCTGGCCAAGGGCCAGACCCTGGACGACATCCTGCCGGAGGCTTTCGCCGTCTGCCGCGAGGCGGCCAAGCGCGTCCTCAAGATGCGCCACTTCGACGTGCAGCTGATCGGCGGCATGGTCCTGCACCAGGGCAAGATCGCCGAGATGGGCACCGGTGAGGGTAAAACCCTGATGGCGACCCTGCCGGTCTACCTGAACGGCCTGTCGGGCAAGGGCGTGCACGTCATTACCGTCAACGATTACCTGGCCCAGCGCGATGCGGACCAGATGGGCCAGCTGTACGGCTGGCTCGGCCTCACTACCGGCGTCAACCTGTCGCAGCTCGACCACGACAGCAAGCAGAAGGCCTACGGTTCCGACATCACCTACGGCACCAACAACGAATTCGGCTTCGACTACCTGCGCGACAATATGGTCTACGAGGCGCGCGAACGCGTGCAGCGCAGCCTGAACTTCTCGGTGGTCGACGAAGTCGACTCGATCCTGATCGACGAGGCGCGCACCCCGCTGATCATCTCGGGCCAGGCCGAGAACCACACCGACCTGTACCACCGCCTGAACGAAGTCCCGCCGCAACTCACCCAGCAGATCGGCGAAGAGACCCCGGACGGCAAGGGCAAGATCGACGTCCCGGGCGACTACCTGAAGGACGAGAAGGCGCACACCGTGCTGCTCACCGAGCAGGGCCACGAACGCGCCGAAGCGATCCTGACCCAGATGGGCCTGCTGCCCGAAGGCGCCTCGCTGTACGACGCCGCCAATATCTCGCTGATCCACCACCTGTACGCGGCGCTGCGCGCCCACGTCCTGTACCACAAGGACCAGCACTACGTGGTGCAGAACAACGAAGTCGTGATCGTCGACGAATTCACCGGCCGCCTGATGACGGGCCGCCGCTGGTCGGACGGCCTGCACCAGGCGGTCGAGGCGAAAGAGGGCGTACGCATCCAGAACGAGAACCAGACCCTGGCCTCGATCACCTTCCAGAACTACTTCCGCATGTACGCCAAGCTGGCGGGCATGACCGGCACCGCCGACACCGAAGCCTTCGAATTCCAGGAAATCTACGGCCTGGAAACCGTCGTCGTGCCGCCGAACCGTCCTTCGCAGCGCAAGGACCGCCAGGACCAGGTCTACAAGACCTCGGAAGAAAAATACAACGCGATGTTGAACGACATCCGCGACTGCTACGAGCGCGGCCAGCCGGTGCTGGTCGGCACCACCTCGATCGAGAACTCCGAGCTGCTGTCCGGCATTCTCACCAAAGCCAAGCTGCCGCACAACGTCCTGAACGCGAAGCAGCACGCGCGCGAAGCGGAGATCGTGGCGCAGGCCGGCCGTCCGAAGATGATCACCATCGCCACCAATATGGCCGGCCGCGGTACCGACATCGTCCTGGGCGGCAACGTCGGCAAGCAGATCCAGATCATCGAAGCCGACGCCAGCCTGTCGCCGGAGCAGAAAGCCACCCAGTCGCAGCAGCTGCGCGACGAATGGCAGTCGCTGCACGACCATGTGGTGAACGCCGGCGGCCTGCACATCATCGGCACCGAGCGCCACGAATCGCGCCGCGTCGACAACCAGCTGCGCGGCCGTTCGGGCCGCCAGGGCGACCCGGGTTCCTCGCGCTTCTACCTGTGCCTGGACGACGCGCTGCTGCGCATCTTCGCCGGCGACCGCGTGCGCGCCATCATGGACCGCCTCAAGATGCCGGAAGGCGAACCGATCGAGGCGGGCATCGTGTCGCGCTCGATCGAGTCGGCCCAGCGCAAGGTCGAGGCCCGCAACTTCGACATCCGCAAGCAGCTGCTCGAGTACGACGACGTCGCCAACGACCAGCGCAAGGTGATCTACACCCAGCGTAACGAACTGCTGGAGTCGACCGACATCAGCGAGATGATCAATTCGCTGCGCGTGGGCGTGTTCACCGACCTGGTGCGCGACTACGTGCCGGCCGAATCGGTCGAGGAACAATGGGACGTCAAGACGCTGGAAAGCACCCTGGCGTCGGAGTGGAGCCTGATTGTCCCGCTGCAGCAGATGCTGCAGGACGAGCCGAACCTGAACGACGACGACATCCTCGAGCGCGTGCTGGCCGCGGCCGACGCGTCCTACAACGCCAAGGTCGGCGTGGTGGGCAAGGAATCGTTCGGCGGCTTCGAGCGCAACGTCATGCTGCAGAGCGTGGACACCCACTGGCGCGAACACCTCGCGGCGCTGGACCACCTGCGCCAGGGTATCCACCTGCGCGGCTATGCGCAGAAGAACCCGAAGCAGGAATACAAGCGCGAAGCGTTCCAGCTGTTCAGCAATATGCTGGACCTGATCAAGAACGAAGTGATCCGCACCGTGATGACCGTGCGCATCCAGTCGCGCGAAGAGGTCGAGGCGGCCGAAGCGGCGATGGCGGCCCAGGCGGCGCAGCTGGAAAACGTCAACTACCAGCACGCCGACTTCAACCCGTCGGCCGCGCCGGAAGAGCTGCTCAATCCGAACCCGACCCCGGGCGCACCCGGCGCGCCGGTGGCCGCCGAGGACCACAACACCTATATGGGCATCAAGGTCGGCCGCAACGACCCATGCCCTTGCGGCAGCGGCAAGAAGTTCAAGCAGTGCCACGGCAAGCTGGGTTGATCAGCCAGTAAGCAGATGCAAAACGGCCAGGGAAACCTGGCCGTTCGCTTTTGTGGGGTGGATGGCTCAGCCATCCACGCGTTCAGCCAGCCCCGGCGTCCTCGATCATCCGTTTATACCGCGCCCAATCCCACCCGGCCCCCGGATCGGCATGCGTCTGCCCGGCATGATTCACATGCCCCTTCACGTTGTAATCCGCCTCCGGCAGCACCGCATTCCAGCCACGGCTGCCGTCGTACACCCGTGGCGCGATCCCGTGCGCTGCCAGGACCGCGCGTGCCAGGCCGCTCGACGCCACCAGCATCGGCGCTGAATACCAGGCCTCCGGCTGCTCGACATAGCCCTCGTGCTCGATCCCGATCGTATAGCCGTTGGCGCGGCCCGCGTGCCAGGCCTTGTCGCTCTCCCTCACCATCTGCGTGACCTGCCCATCCGACGAGCGCACCAGGTAGTGGGCGCTCACGCCGGCGCTGCAGTTGCGGAACCACGAGATGGCGCCCGCGTACGAACCCTGGGTCGTGTGGACGGTCACGTGGCTGACCGCGAGCGTGCGGCCCGAATAATTGCAGCCGGCGGCCGGCAGCCAGACCGCATCCGGATAGTCGCCCAGCGCCAGCACGCGCGCCGACAGGACGGCGAGCCGCGCCTGGCCATAGATGCGCGCCAGGTCGACCGCATGGCGGGTGACCGCGAAATCCTTGCCCTGGCGGCCTTCGTGGATCGCCATATAGATGTCGTAGGTGTGGATCTGCGCGACCTCGCGCTGAGCGATCCCGCTCAGGCGCGCCACTGCGTCTTCCCACGCTTCCAGCGGCGTGTGGCGCGTCTTTCCGCGGCCGTACAGCGCGAGCAGGGCGGCCGCGCCACGGATATTGCCGGGCGTGTCGAACGCCAGCCGGTGCGGCGCGGCGCCGAGCAGGGCCGCGGCCAGGCGCAGCGAACGGCCGAAATGGGGATCGTCGCGCAGGCCCATGATGCCGTAGGACGGCGGCAGGCCATGGTGCGAGGCGGCCTGCGGCGCGGGCGGCTGCCAGCGCGACTCGGCCCAGGCGATCGCTTCGAGCAGGGCCGGCGGCACGTCGAATTCATGCGCCGCCGCTGTGAACAGCTGCTGGCAGCGCCGGGCGGCGGCGCTCAACTCGACCTGTTCCAATGCGGGCATGACGGCTCCCCGTTGGCTGTGCTGCTATCAAAGACGTGAGCAAATGTGCTCAGCGTCCTCTTCCTGCCCCGAACCGTCCTGCTGACCGTGTTCGTACCTGACAGGCGTGACTTTCCCGCCTACTGCCGGCGACGTGCCGGCGGTAGTGCCTGACGTTGCCGTCAGGCTCGCCACGGGTAGCGCAGTACGCGCCGCAAGGGCGCCGGTTGCGAGCCGTTTGAGATTGTTGGCTGCATTGACATCACGGTCGTGACAGGCACCGCATTCTATGCAACTCCAATTCCGTATCGCCAAGGTCAGACTAGCGTGTTTCGCGCCACAGGCTTCGCACAACTTGCTCGATGGATACCATCGGTCCGCCACGACGAGCAGGGTGTCGTAGCGCTGCGCCTTGTGAGCAATCTGCGACCGGAGTCGATACCATCCGATGTCCGAGATGGCGCGCGCCAGCTTGTGGTTGCCGAGCATGCCCTGTACGTTCAGATCTTCGATCGCGATCGCTTGGTTTTCGCGACACAATCTGGTGGTCAGTTTATGCGACCAATCCGTTCGTTTATGCTTGATGCGAGCATGAAGGCGTGCGAGTATTTGTGCGGCCTTGATGGTATTGGCTGATCTCTTCTTGGCGCCTTGATTGCTCGCGTCTTCGACGGAGACCGCCTTCTTCTGCCCAGCCACAATCTTGCGACTATGTCTGCGGCTGCGGATGCGCAGGCGCCGCTGGGCCTTTCGCAATGGCTTCGGCCCTGTAATCTTCTCACCTGTACTCAGCGTGACGGCGGTAGTGATGCCAAAGTCAAGTCCGATGACCCCATCAGCGCTGCGTGAGAGCTGTGCCTGCTTGCCAGGGACGTCGACCTGAATCGCCAGGTACCAGGCATCTGCCTCGCGCGACACGGTCGCGCCCATGACCTTCCCTTCGAACCGAAGCTGCTCACGCATGGCGACACGACCGATCTTCGGCAGGACAACTGACATGCCTTCAAGGCGGAATTTATCGTTGGCGACGTAGAAGGCTTCCCGACAACGTCCCTTCTTCTTGAAATGAGGCCGATATGCCCGCACCCCGTTGCGGAGCTGCTCGAAATAGCGCGCGTACGCTTTTATCAGGTTGGAAAATGGCTGGGAGTGTGCGTCGCGATGGATACCGCGCAGCCATGGCGATCCATCTTCGTCCAGCCACGCTGGATCAGTGTACTTGATGGCGTTGAAATGCTTCTTGAGCTCGAAAATGCGCAATGGGAGACCTTGCGCAGAACGTCGCAGACATTCACCAACTGCCCAATTCCAGACGCGCCGGGCAGTTCCAGCCGCACGAGCAAAGTAGTCGCTCTGCGCTGCCGTTGGAGCCAGTTTGATGCAATGGGCTAGCAGCATGCGATGACTTTCACCCGTTAATGTCAAGTTGCGTGTCCGACGAGCTCGGTACAACCGTAGCGCTCGCCACCTCGGTTTGGAATCCTTATGTGCTCAAGGCTGTCCGTCACTTCACACAATCAGACATCAATCGCGTTACTAGAGTTCAGCTCCAGCATGTTTTTCCTATTGGCATCCGCATGCGTTGATGTGTCGCAGAAACCTCGCAGCATGGCCAGGTCGCTGGCGTTACAATAACGAATTCGACAATTTTTCCAACGAGATCACCATGGCCGTCAATTCCCCCCTGCCAGTCGCCGCCGACCTGAAGCCCGTCAACGGTGTCGAGATCGGCTTCGCCGAAGCCGGCATCAAGAAGCCGAACCGCAAGGATGTCCTGATCATGAAGCTGGCCGAGGGCGCGACCGTCTCCGGCGTGTTCACCTTGAACCGCTTCTGCGCCGCGCCGGTGCAGGTCAGCAAGGCCAACCTCGAGGCGGTGAAGAACGGCGGCGCGCCGATCCGCGCGCTGGTGGTCAATACCGGCAACGCCAACGCCGGCACCGGCGAGCAGGGCCTGGCCAATGCCAACGCCACCTGCGCCGAGGTGGCGAAACTGCTGGGCATCGAGGCCGGCCAGGTGCTGCCATTCTCGACCGGCGTGATCCTGGAACAGCTGCCGATGCCCAAGCTGCTGGCCGGCCTGCCTGCCGCCGCCACGAGCCTGAAGGCGGACAACTGGTTCAACGCCGCCGAGGCGATCATGACCACCGACACCCAGCCGAAAGCCGCCTCGCGCACCGTCACCATCGGCGGCCACGCGGTCACGATGACCGGCATCAGCAAGGGCGCCGGCATGATCAAGCCGAATATGGCGACCATGCTCGGCTACCTGGCGATCGACGCCAAGGTGGCCCAGCCGGTGCTGGACGAACTGGTCAAGCACGCGGCCGACCACTCGTTCAACGCGATCACCATCGACGGCGACACCTCGACCAACGATTCCTTCATCGTGATCGCCACCGGTACCGGCGGTCTGTCGGTGGACAGCGCCAGCGGCGCGGACTATGAAGCGCTGAAGGAAGCCGTGACCGACATCTCGCGTAACCTGGCGCAGCAGATCATCCGCGACGGCGAAGGCGCGACCAAGTTCATGACCATCACGGTCGACGAAGGCCGCGACGTGGCCGAATGCCGCAAGATCGCCTACGCGATCGCCCACTCGCCGCTGGTCAAGACCGCCTTCTTCGCGTCCGATCCGAACCTGGGCCGCATCCTGGCCGCGGTCGGCTACGCCGGCGTCGACGACCTCGACGTGACGAAGCTCGACCTCTACCTGGACGACGTCTGGGTGGCGAAGGCGGGCGGCCGCAATCCGGACTACAAGGAAGAAGACGGCCAGCGCGTGATGAAGCAGTCCGAGATCACGGTGCGCGTCAAGCTGGCCCGCGGCGATGCCACGGCCACCGTCTGGACCTGCGACCTGTCGCACGACTACGTCTCGATCAACGCCGACTACCGTTCCTGATCGATGACGTCGCTGGAGCAATTCCTGAGCCGGGCCGAAGGCCTGCTCGAGCGCCTGGAGGCGGTGCTGCCGCCGGCCACGGCGCGTGAGCCGGATTGGAAGCGCAGCTTCGCCTTCCGCTGGCGCCGCCGGCCGAATGGGGGCGGCAACTACCTGCAGCCGGTACTGCACGCCGCGACCATCAAGCTCGAGGACCTGCACCACGTCGCGGCCCAGAAGCGCCAGATCGAGCAGAACACGCGCCAGTTCGTGGCGCGCCGCCCGGCCAACAACGTGCTGCTTACCGGCGCGCGCGGCACCGGCAAGTCGTCCCTGATCAAGGCTTGTTTAAACGCCTTCGCCGACCAGGGCCTGCGCCTGATCGAGGTCGACAAGGCGGACCTGGCCGACCTGCCCGACATCATCGACCTGGTCGCCGGCCGCCCCGAGCGCTTCGTGGTCTTTTGCGACGACCTGTCGTTCGAGGAGGGCGAGGCCGGCTACAAGGCGCTGAAGGTGGCGCTCGACGGCAGCATCACGGCGCAG
This sequence comes from Massilia sp. UBA2604, assembly GCA_002339265.1. Classification (GTDB taxonomy): domain Bacteria; phylum Pseudomonadota; class Gammaproteobacteria; order Burkholderiales; family Burkholderiaceae_D; genus Telluria. The sequence continues at coordinate 7,421 of DDKG01000145.1, forward strand.
TCGGACAACGTCCTGATCTACGCCACTTCGAACCGGCGCCACCTGATGCCCGAGAAAATGTCGGACAACGCCAGCTACCGCCACGGCGAGGATGGCGACCTGCATCCGGGCGAGACGGTCGAGGAAAAGATCTCGCTGTCCGAGCGCTTCGGATTGTGGCTGTCGTTCTACCCGTTCCGCCAGGACGACTACCTGGACATCGTCGGCCACTGGCTGGCGGATTTTGGCTGCAGCGCGCAGCAGATCGAGGCCGCGCGCCCCGAAGCTCTGCAATGGGCCCTGCAGCGCGGCTCGCGCTCGGGCCGCGTGGCCTGGCAATTCGCGAAGGACTATGCCGGCAAGCTGCCGGATGCATCATCGAATGACTGAAACAAGTTCCAATAAACCGCCGGTCGACGTCGCCGTCGGCATCCTGATGCGTCCCGACGGCGACGTCCTGCTCGGCCAGCGTCCCGACGGCAAGCCGTATGCCGGCTACTGGGAATTCCCGGGCGGGAAAGTCGAGGCGGGCGAAGACATCTTCGCCGCCCTGCAGCGCGAGTTCATGGAAGAACTCGGGGTGCGGGTGGTGAGCGGCGAGGCCTGGTGCTGCGTCGAGCACGTGTACGAGCACGCCCACGTGCGCCTGTATTTCTACATCTGCCGCGAGTGGCTGGGGGAGCCGCAAAGCCTGGAAGGCCAGGCCTTTGCCTGGCAGGGGGCCTTCGGCGTCAGTCCGCTGCTGCCGGCCACCATCCCGCTGCTCGAATGGCTCGACCGGGTGCGGTACCCAGACCGCGAAACTTAAGGAGAACGTGTGAAGGTCATCATCCTCGGCAGTGGCGTCATCGGAACCGCATCGGCGTATTTCCTGGCCAGGGCCGGGCATGACGTCACCGTGATCGAGCGCCAGCCGGGCGCGGGGATGGAGACCAGTTTCGGCAATGCCGGCGAGATCTCGCCCGGCTATGCCACGCCGTGGGCCGGTCCCGGCGTGCCGATGAAGGCCCTCCGATGGCTGGCGATGCGCCACAGTCCCCTGGTGATCCGGCCCAGGATGGACCCGCAGCAGTGGCGCTGGATCCTGCAGATGCTGGGCAACTGCAATACCCGCAGCTACCAGGTCAACAAGGGCCGCATGGTGCGCCTGGCCGAGTACAGCCGCGATGTGCTGGTCCAGCTGCGGCGGGACACCGGCATCGCCTACGACGAACGCAGCAAGGGCACCCTGCAGCTGTTCCGCACCCAGAAGCAGTTCGATGGCGCGCACACCGATACCGAGGTGCTGGAGCGTTCCGGCGTGCCTTACAAGCTGCTCGACCGGGAGGGCTGCACGCAGTTCGAGCCGGCGCTGGCGCGTGTGCCGGGCAGCTACCTGGGCGGGCTGCTGCTGCCGAACGACGAAACGGGCGACTGCTTCAAGTTCACGCAGGCGCTGGCCGAACTGGCCAAGGGCCTGGGCGTCAAGTTCCGCCATGAGGTCAGGATCGAGCGCCTGAACGTCGAGGGCGACCGCGTGGTCGGCGTCGTCACGAGCAAGGGCGAGCTGAAATCCGACGCCTTCGTGCTGGCGCTGGGCAGCTATTCGCCGCTGATGTTGAAGCAGATCGGGATCCATATCCCGGTCTATCCGGTGAAGGGCTATTCGATCACGGTGCCGATCACGGACGCTTCCGGCGCGCCCGAATCGACCGTCATGGACGAGACCTATAAAGTGGCGATCACGCGCCTGGGCGACCGCATCCGCGTCGGCGGCACGGCGGAGCTGTGCGGCTACGACCTGCGCCTGCACCAGGCGCGGCGCGACACGCTCGAGCA
>DDKG01000142.1 GCA_002339265.1 Massilia sp. UBA2604
TCCCCGCATACATCCCTGTAGCTGCGCCGCCCGCGAGGGCGGCCATCACACGGCCCCCGGGTCGCGGAGTTTATAAAAATGAAACGTATGTTGTTTAACGCTACGCAGCAAGAGGAGCTGCGCGTAGCGATTGTCGACGGTCAAAAACTGATCGACATCGATATCGAGACCGCCGGTCGCGAGCAACGCAAGTCAAACATCTACAAGGGTGTCATCACCCGCATCGAACCCTCCCTCGAAGCCTGCTTCGTCTCCTACGGCGAAGACCGCCACGGATTCCTCCCCTTCAAAGAAGTCGCCCGCTCGTATTTCCGCGAGGGCGTCGACGTGCGCAACTGCACCATCAAGGAAGCGCTCAAGGAAGGCCAGGAAATCATGGTCCAGGTCGAGAAAGAAGAACGCGGTAACAAGGGCGCTGCCCTGACCTCGTTCATCTCGCTGGCCGGCCGCTACCTGGTCTTGATGCCGAACAATCCGCGCGGCGGCGGCGTGTCGCGCCGGGTCGAAGGCGAAGAGCGCCAGGAACTGCGCGAGACCATGGACAAGCTCGACCTGCCGCAAGGCATGTCGGTAATCGCCCGCACCGCCGGCATCGGCCGCAACGTCGAAGAGCTGCAGTGGGACTTGAACTACCTGATGCAGCTGTGGCGCGCGATCGAAGGCGCCGGCAAGTCGGCCGCCGGCGCTTTCCTGATCTACCAGGAATCGTCGCTGGTCATCCGCGCCATCCGTGACTACTTCCAGCCTGATATCGGCGAAGTCCTGATCGACACCGACGAGATCTACGAACAGGCCCAGCAGTTCATGAGCCACGTGATGCCCGACATGGCGCACCGCGTGAAGCGCTACAGCGACGACGTGCCGCTGTTCTCGCGTTTCCAGATCGAACACCAGATCGAAACCGCCTACGCGCGCACCGTGCCGCTGCCATCGGGCGGCGCGATCGTGATCGACCATACCGAAGCCCTGGTCTCCATCGACGTCAACTCGGCGCGCGCCACCCGCGGCTCGGACATCGAAACCACCGCCTTCAACACCAACTGCGAAGCGGCCGACGAAGTCGCCCGCCAGCTGCGCCTGCGCGACCTGGGCGGCCTGATCGTGATCGACTTCATCGACATGGAAGTGGCCAAGAACCAGCGCGAAGTCGAGCAGCGCCTCAAGGACGCCCTGCACCACGACCGCGCCCGTGTGCAGATGGGCAAGATTTCGCGGTTCGGCCTGATGGAACTGTCGCGCCAGCGCCTGCGTCCTTCGCTGTCGGAAGGCTCGCACGTGACCTGCCCGCGCTGCTCGGGCACCGGTCACATCCGTGATACCGAATCGTCGGCCCTGCAAGTCCTGCGTATCATCCAGGAAGAGGCCATGAAGGAAAATTCGGCCGCGATCCACGTGCAAGTGCCGGTCGACGTCGCCGCCTTCCTGCTGAACGAAAAGCGTGGCGAAGTGCTCAAGATCGAGAACCGCCACCGCATCACCGTGATCCTGATCCCGAACAAGCATCTGGACACCCCGCACTACAAGCTCGAGCGCATCAAGCACGACGACCCGCGCCTGGAAGACGCGCACGCCAGCTATGCGATGGCCGAGACCGCCGACACCGACATGGCTTACGCCAAGCGCCAGAAAGAAGAAGCGAAGCCGCGCCAGGAAGCCGTGGTCAAGACCATCACCCCGGCCCAGCCGGCACCGGTGGTCGACCGCAGCGAAGCGGCCAAGCCGGCCAAGGCCGCCGCCGCTCCGGCCGTCGCCCCTGCGCCAGTGCCAGCCGAAAAAGGCTTCTTTGCCCGCCTGCGCGACTTCTTCTTCGGCGAACCGGAAGCGCCAGCTCCGGCGCCGGTCGTGGTCGAGAAGCCGGCCGCGCCTGCGCCGGCCGAGCGAGGCGAGCGCAACAACCGCAACAAGGGTGGCCGTAACGGCGGCCGCAATGGCGAGCGTGGCGAACGCGGCGCCAAGCCGGGCCGTGAGCGCGAAGAGCGCGACGCGGTCGCCAAGGGCGCGCCAGGTGAAGAGCTTGCCAAGGCGCCGCAGGGCGAAGAAGCCCGCGAAGGCCGTCAGCCGCGCCAGCCGCGCGAGCGCAAGCCGCGTGAACCACGCGAGCCGCGCGAGCAGGTCGAAGGCGCAGTGCGCGCCGAGGGCGCCGAGCGTCCCGATCGTCCAGAGCGTGGCGAGCGCAAGGAACGCCAGCCACGCCAGCCGCGCGAGCGTACCGAACGCACCGAACGCACCACCCAGGCCATTGAAGCCAAGCTCGATGAAGTGAGCGTGAGCCAGGTCGTGGCCAGCGAGACCATCGTGGTGAACACCACCGGTCCGGAAGGCAGCCAGGAAGTCGTGCAGCAGGTCGTCAAGTCGGTCACGACGATCGGCCCGGACGGCGAGGAAATCGAAGGCGAAGGCGACGAGCCGCGCCGCCGCCGCCGTCGTGGCGGCCGCAACCGCAATCGCCGCGACCGTGACCAGGTCGAGGGCAGCGAGGCGCTGGAAGGTTCGGACGAGGCGCCGGCATTCACCCCGGTAGCGGATGAAGAAGCGGCCAAGGTAGCTGCCGCCGCCAAGGCTGCGAAAGCCAAGCCGGCACGCACTGCTGCCCAGGATGCATGGCCATTCCCGACCGCGGCGTCGGTGGCCGCTGAGAAGGCAAAGGCTGAGAAGGCTGCTGCGCCGGCTCCAGCTCCTGTCGCTGCTCCTGCTGCTGCTCCTGCTCCTGCCCCGGCTGCAGAGGCGATTCCGTTCCCGACCGCCGCCTCGGTGGCTGCGGAGCAGAATATGTTCCCGACCGCGGCGTCGGTTGCCGCGGCGCGTGCTGCGGCCGAGCAGGAAGCTGCTCCGGCGCCTGCTCCGGCTCCGGCTCCGGCTCCGACTCCAGCTCGAGTCGAGCAGGCTGCTCCGGCTCCAGTGGTCGAAACCGCGCCAGTGGCTGCACCGGTCGCCGCATCGGCGGTCGAGACGGCGCCAGCCGCCGCACCGGCCATCACGGTCGCTCCGACGCCAGTCGCTGCCCCAGTGGCCAGCGCCCCGGCGCCGGGCGCCGCCCTGGCCGCAACGCCTGCCGAAGTCCCGGCCAAGCTGGACGAAGTGCTGGCCCAGGCTGGCCTGGAACTGGCCGCAACCGACCCTGAAAAACTGCGCGCCGCTCAGGAAGCTGCCGTGGCAACCCCGGTCCGCCTGGGCCGCGCCCGCAAGCCGGTGGTCGCACCGGTCGACGAGCCGCTGGTGCAGGTCGATACGCGTCAGTAAGCCGTAGTCAGCTGATCCGTCGTTCCCGCGCAGGCGGGAACCCAAGTACTGTGAGCGTTATCGCAACGCTTGCAAACTTAGGTTCCCGCCTTCGCGGGAAGTCTTTTTTGGCAGTGCCAAAAAAGACGTTTTTGGGCTAACGAAATTATTCGCATTAACTGAACGGTATTAAGTTTCCAACCCGTTCCTCAAGCGGCGCGGGCAGCTTCATCCGCCCCGTGCTATCGTACTGAAATGGCTGAAAAAATCATTCTGATCAATGACCTGCGGTCATCCGCGCTGCAGGTTCCGGCCGTGCCCGAAGCTCCCACCGGCCTGCTGAGCGACGCGCTCGGGCGGCCCCTGCACGACCTGCGCATCTCGGTCACCGACCGCTGCAACTTCCGCTGCGTGTACTGCATGCCGAAGGAAGTATTCGACAAGGATTACCAATACCTGCCGCACGGCGACCTGCTGTCGTTCGAGGAAATCACGCGCGTGGCGCGGCTGTTCATCGCCCACGGCGTCGAGAAACTGCGCCTGACCGGCGGCGAGCCGCTGCTGCGCAAGAACCTCGAGCGCCTGGTCGCGATGCTGCGCGCATTGCCGACGCCGAGCGGCCGTCCGCTCGACCTGACGCTCACCACCAACGGCTCGATCCTGGCGCGCAAGGCCCAGGCCCTGAAAGACGCCGGCCTGGACCGCGTCACGGTCTCGCTCGACGCGATGGACGACAAGGTGTTCCGCAGCATGAACGACGTCGACTTCGCGGTCGCCGACGTGTTGCACGGCATCGACGCCGCCCACGCGGCCGGCCTGGGGCCGGTCAAGGTCAATATGGTGGTCAAGGGCGGCACCAACGACGACCAGATCCTGCCCATGGCGCGCCACTTCAAGGGCTCGCCGACCATCCTGCGCTTCATCGAATTCATGGACGTCGGCGCCTCGAACGGCTGGAATATGCGCGAGGTCGTGCCGTCGCAGGAAGTGGTGCGGCGCATCTCGGCCGAGCTGCCCCTCGAACCGGTGGCGGCCAACTATAGCGGCGAGACCGCCTCGCGCTGGCGCTACGTGGATGGCGGCGGCGAGATCGGCGTCATCTCGAGCGTCACCCAGGCCTTCTGCGGCGATTGTTCGCGCCTGCGCCTGTCTACCGAGGGCAAGTTGTATACCTGCCTGTTCGCCACCCGCGGCCACGACCTGCGCGCGCTGCTGCGCGCGGATCGCAGCGACCTCGAGCTCTCTGGCGCCATCGCCCAGCTGTGGCGGGGACGGGCCGACCGCTATTCCGAGACCCGCACCGCGGAGACCGGGATCGGGCAACGCGACGGCGCGCGCAAGGTCGAAATGTCTTACATCGGTGGTTAATTCGCGGCGGATAAGAACAGAATATGGAAACAGGGATGATCAGCGGACTGGTACTGGCGGGCGGCCGCGGCTCGCGCATGGGCAATGTCGACAAGGGTTTGCAGCCGTTCCGCGCAAAGACGATGGTCGAGCACGTGCTGGAACGCCTGCGGCCGCAGGTCGGGCCGGTGGCGATCAGCGCCAACCGCAATCTCGATGCCTATCGCGCTTTCGACGTGATGGTGCTGCCGGATGAGATGAAGGACTACCCTGGTCCGCTGGCCGGCCTGGAAGCGGGCCTGCGCCACTGCTCGACGCCCTACCTGCTGGCCGTGCCCTGCGATTCGCCCTTCCTGCCTGCCGACCTGGCATCCCGCCTGTTCGCCGCGCTGCAAGAGGCGGACGCCGACGTCGCCTACGCCGCGACCCAGGAGCCGGGCATGCGCGCGCAGCCGCATCCGGTGTTCTGCCTGGTGCGCGCCGATCGGCTGCCTGTGCTGTCCGCTTACCTGCTTGAAGGCGGCCGCCGCGTCGACGGCTGGCACCGCGATCTGAAGTCGGTCGAGGTGCTCTTCGACGACGCCGACGCCTTCCGCAACATCAATACGCTGGACGAGCTGCGCGGCCTGGACGAACCGCCCTTCCCCGCCAGCCTGGCCCAGGTAGCCAGCTGCATCAACGGCTACGACCCGGACGCCCTGCGCGTGCAGGACGCCCAGCGCATCATCCGCGACTTCGTGCAGCCGGTGCGGGCCGTGGAAATGGTGGCATTGCGTTCGTCCCTCGGTCGCGTGCTGGCGCGCGACCTGGTGTCGCCGATCAACGTGCCGGCGCATGACAACTCGGCCATGGACGGCTACGCGCTGCGCGGCAGCGATTTGCCGGCCGACGGTACCGTTACCTTGAAGGTGGTCGGCATCGCCTACGCCGGCAAGCCGCTGGACATCACGCCAAGCGCCGGCGAGTGCGTGCGCATCATGACCGGCGGCGTGATGCCCGCCGGCTGCGACAGCGTGCTGCCGCAGGAATTCGCCGAGAGCAGCACCGACGACACCGTGACCTTGCGCGCGGGAGCGATCCGTCTAGGGGACAACCGGCGCCTGGCGGGCGAAGACCTCAAGGCCGGCAGCGCCGCTTTGAGGGCCGGCCGCGTCATCCGTCCGGCCGACCTGGGCCTGTGCGCCTCGCTCGGCTTTGCCGAGATTCCCGTGCAGCGCCGCCTGCGCGTGGCCTTCTTCTCGACCGGCGACGAGCTGCGCTCGATCGGAGAGAAGCTCGACGAAGGCTGCGTCTATGACAGCAACCGCTACACGATCTACGGCATGCTGCAGCGCCTGGGCTGCGAGATCATCGACATGGGCGTGGTGCGCGACAGCCCCGAAGCCCTGGAAGAAGCGCTGCGCACCGCCTGCGAAAACGCCGACGCGATCATCACCTCGGGCGGCGTCTCGGTCGGCGTGGCCGACTACACCAGGCAGGTGATGGCCCAGCTGGGCGACGTGACGTTCTGGAAGATCGGCATGCGTCCGGGCCGTCCGCTGGCCTTCGGCCGGGTGTCGTCCAACGGCCGCAGCGCCTTTCTGTTCGGCCTGCCGGGCAATCCAGTGGCCGTGATGGTGTCGTTCTACTTCTTCGCGCGCGAGGCGCTGCTGCAGATGATGGGAGCCGAGGCGCCGCTGCCGCTGCTGCGCGCGCGCTCGGTCGAAGCGATCCGCAAGAAGCCAGGGCGGACCGAGTACCAGCGCGGCATCGTCGCGCGTGGGACCGATGGGGAGCCGGAGGTGCGGATCACGGGGTCGCAGGGGTCGGGCATTCTGCGGTCGATGTCGGAGGCGAATTGCATGGTGGTGCTGCATGATGGGCAGGGCAATGTCGCAGCGGGGGAATTCGTTAATATTTTGCCGTTTGAAGGGCTCTTCTAAGAATGACCGATCGGTAAGAAATATTACCTTCCTGCCTACGCAAGATGAAAATCTTACCGATCTAGCAGTTCTTACGCTTCTTAACTAAATCGTTGTAAAATATTACCGATCTCGCACATTGGAGCGGTAATGAACGTCAACCCTGCATCTGCTTCTCAACAGCAAGAATCGGTCGTCCAATCGATGCATGAGCTCGGTGCTCTGATTCGGCGGGTGAGAAAAGACCAGAACCTGACCCAGGAAGACATCTCGGGGCTGGCGGGACTCGGGAATCGTTTCATCATCGACCTCGAGCGCGGTAAAGAGACGGTGCAGGCACAAAAAGTTCTCGATGTGCTGGCGCTACTCGGTCTTGAAGTAGTCATACGCAAGGTTTGAGCATGACGACGCAAGATACCCGCCCTGCCGCACTGTCCGTGTTTGGCCCGGAAGGTCGGATTGGAACGCTCTATCCGGATGAGCCGCTGAGCTTCGCTTACAGTAGCGAATGGCTTGCAGCGCCAGCGGCCACGCCACTTCACCCTGACATTCCACTTGCCACCGGTCGCATCGACTCTCCATTCGTCGCCGCGTTTTTCGAGAACCTGCTGCCTGAAGGCGACCAGCGCAAACTCATCAGCACGCGCGAAAAAGTCTCGTCCGTCTATGGCCTGTTATGGAAAGTCGGCGGTGAAAGCGCCGGGTCGGTTGTCCTGCTCCCCGAGGGCGAGGAGCCGCAGGCGCCGGTCTACCAGCGGCTGACGTGGAACCAGGTCGACGCATTGGCCCACGCAGCGACGCGCTCGGAAGAACGCGAGGCGATCGAGCGTGCCGCGAAGGATCTCCCCAGACCGCGCATGTCCCTATCCGGTGCGCAGCACAAGCTGCTGCTCTTTCTCGACCGCGACGGAACGCCTTGCCGGCCGATGGGCAGCTCGCCGTCGACGCACATTCTCAAACCGGATATCGTCCGCGATGACATTAATATCTTTGCAAGTGCAGCCAATGAAACCATCACCATGCTGCTGGCAAAGGAATGCGGATTACCAACGGCGCACGTCGTTTACCAGGCCGAAACCCAGGCATGCCTGATCACGCGCTATGACCGCGAGCGGCTGCATGACGGTTACGTGCGCCGGGTCTGGCAAGCCGATTTTTGTCAGTTGCTTGGAGTTCAGTCGGATGTGAAATATGAACAAGACGGCGGTCCAGGTTTCAAGGACTGTTTCGACCTGCTGAAGCGCTCCACGCAGCCTGCCCAGGACCAGCGCGATTTGCTTCGCTGGCTATTCTTCAATCTCTGCACCGGCAACAACGATTCGCATGCAAAGAATCTGTCGATGATTGCAACCGGACGCGGCATGCGGCTCGCCCCGTTCTATGACCTGATGTGCACCCGCGTGTATTCCGGCCTGGGTCATCGCTTTGCATTTTCGATCGCGGGCGAGACCGATCCAGGCAAGCTTGGGACGGACCACTTTACGGAGCTGGCGCGCCAGCTCGCCATTGGCCCCAGGTACATCCTGAAAACAGCACGCGATATGGCGACGGCTGTCGAAACCAACGTCCCGGCAGCGGCAGAACAGGTCTTGCCACTTCTGGCGCCAAGCCAGAGAATTCTGGCCGAGCGCATCATCGACAAGACGCGTTCGCTGGCGCGCAGGCTAAGACAGCGGATCGATAACACCGCTGTCGAACTGGAGAGCGACGCAAGCTGAGATCGCAGCGATGTGTTTGATCAGTCGTCCCGCTCCAGGCCATCCGGCCCCAGCATCAGTTGCGCCGCCTCGCTCGGCAATGCCTCCACCGACTTGAGCTTGCGCGCCATCTGACGGCTGCGCACTTCGGCGCTTTCGATGTTCTTGGCTGCCTTTTCCAAGGTCAGCTTGGTGGTCGCCAGCACGTCGCCGAACTTGGTGAACTCGGTCTTCACCGCCCCCAGCACCTGCCACACCTCGGACGAGCGCTTCTCGAGCGCCAAGGTGCGGAAGCCCATCTGCAGGCTGTTGAGCAGCGCGCTCAGGGTCGACGGACCGGCGATCGTTACCCGCAAGGTGCGCTGCAGGTCGTCGGCCAGGCCGGGACGGCGCATCACTTCGGCGTACAGGCCCTCGGTCGGCAGGAACAGGATGGCGAAATCGGTCGTCTGGGGCGGCGACACATATTTGTCGCAGATGGTGCGCGCTTCGTTGCGCACCGCCCGTTCCAGCTCGGCGCCGGCGCGCGCCACGCCCTCTAGATCGGCTTCGTCGCTGGCCAGCAGCAGGCGCTCGTACTGCTCCTTCGGGAACTTGGCGTCGATCGGCAGCCACAGCGGCGCGCCGCCCTCGACCTGGCCCGGCAGCTTGATGGCGAATTCCACACGCGCATTGGATCCCGCCACCGTCTCGACGTTCTTGGCGTACTGGTCGACGGTGAGCACCTGCTCCAGCAGCATCTCGAGCTGCACTTCTCCCCACGTGCCACGGGTCTTGACGTTGGTAAGCACCCGCTTCAGGTCGCCCACGCCGATCGCCAGCTGCTGCATTTCGCCCAGGCCCTGGTGCACCTTTTCCAGCCGCTCCGACACCTGGCGGAACGATTCGGTCAGGCGCGTCTCAAGCGTCGCGTGCAGTTTTTCGTCGACCGTCTGGCGCATCTCTTCGAGGCGCTTGGCGTTATCGCTCTGCAGGTCGCGGATCTTGGTTTCCAGCGTATTGCGCACTTCGAGCATGCGCTGGGCGTTCGATTCCGTGAGATTGCCCAGCGTCTGCTGCAGGGTGTCGGCGAAGCGCTTGAGCGCGCGCGCCTGCTCCTCGCGCCCGCTGCTCGAATGCAGCTGCATCTGCTGGCGCATGCTGTCCAGTTGCTGGACGGTCGCATTGTGATACTGGGCCAGGTGACCGGCCAGTTCCTGGCGCGTGGACTGGGCGCTCGATTGCAGCTCCTGGCGCAGTTCGCGTTCCAGGCGCTCGACGTGGTTGCCGTCGCCATTGCTGCGCATGCGCATCAGGACGACGACCAGCAGGCCGGCCACAATGACGAGGCCGACCAGGATGAGGATTTCGGCGACGGTCATGACGTGATCAATCAGGCTTGTTGCGCATCCAGTCCGCGGTCTGGAAGAAGGAATTCATCATGCGCACGCGCAGCGTGTCGTCGTAGCCCATCTCTTCCATCGCCCAGGCCATGCAGCGCAGCCACTGGTCGCGTTCCGAACTGCCGATCGCGAACGGCAGGTGGCGCGCGCGCAGGCGCGGATGGCCGTAGCGTTCGATGTACAGGTCGGGGCCGCCCATCCAGCCGGACAGGAACATGAAAGTCTTCTCGCGCGAGCTGTCGTTGGGTACCGGGTGCATGGCGTGGATGCCGGCGAAATCGGGCTCCAGCTGCATCAGGTCATAGAAGCGGTCGACCAGCTCCCGCAGGCGTTCGCCGCCGCCCATCATCTCGTACAGGGTCTGGGGTTCGGCTTGGGTTTCGGTGTGTTCGGACATCCCGCCATGATAACGCAGGCGCCGCAAGCCGTGGCCGCGGCGCCCGCCAATGTCGTGGCTATGCCTCGCGCAAGGTCTGTAATGGCGGCTGCCGCAATACTCCGCGCAGCCCCAGCCAGCCACCGACGATCGCGCACAGCGCGCCGACGAACAGCCCCGCGATCCACACGCCCGGCTCGAACACCCACGGGAACTTGAACTGGTACGTCGCCAGCGCCCAGCCCAGCGCCGCCGCGCCGCTCGCCGCCAGCAGGCCGGCCAGGCCGCCCACCAGCACGAACTCGATGCGCTGCGCCTGCGCCAGCTGCTGGCGCGTGGCGCCCAGCGCGCGCAGCAGGCCGGCCTCGCGCGTGCGCTCGGACTGCGATCCCATCAGCGCCGCATACAGCACCAGCACGCCGGAAGCGAGCGTGAACAGGAACAGGAATTCGACCGCCGTCACCACCTGGTCCAGCACGTCCTGCAACTGGCGGATGATGCCCGAGACGTCGATCACCGTCAGGTTCGGGTAATTGCGGGTCAGCGCATTGCCCAGGTTCGCGGCGTCAAGCGGCACGTGGAAGGCCGTCATATAAGTGGTCGGCGCATCCGCCATCGCGGCAGGATTGATGATGACGAAGAAGTTGGCGCGCATCGAGCCCCATTCGAGCTTGCGCACGCTGGTGATCTTCGCGTCGACCAGCAGGCCGGCCATGTCGAAACGCAGGCTGTCGCCGAGCTTCAGGCCAAGCCTCTCCATGATGCTCTGCTCGACCGAGGCCTCGGCCACGCCAGGCGCGTCCTTGAACCACTCGCCCTCCACCACCTCGTTCGCCTGCGGCAGCACTTCGGTGGTCGACAGGTTGAACTCGCGGTTGGCCAGGCGCCGCGCCTCGCCGTCCGCGAAGGTGTCGCGGGTGATCGCATTGCCGTTGATCGCGGTGAGCCGGCCGCGGATCATCGGGTACAGCACCGGCTCCTTGACGCCGGCCGCCACCAGCTGCTGCTCGACGCCGGTCTTCTGCTCGGGCAGGATGTTGATCACGAAGCGGTTCGGCGCATCGCTAGGGGTGGCCAGCTGCCAGGCAGCCATCAGGTCGCCGCGCACCACGGTCAGCAGGAGCAGCGCCATCAGGCCCAGCGCCAGCGACACCACCTGCACCACGGTGGCGCCGGGACGGCGCTGCAGCGAGGTGACGGCGAAGCGCCAGGCCTGGTGCTTGAACGCGCCGCGCATGCGGCGCAGACCTTGCAGGCCGAGCCAGGCCACCAGCGCGAAGAAGGCGAAGCCGCCCAGGAAGCCGCCCGCGGTGATCAATGCCAGGGTCGGGTCGCCCGCCTGCCACAGCAGCAGCAGGAAGAACACGCCGACGCCCAGGCCGTAGGTTGCCAGCGCGGCCGGCTGCGGCGCGCCCTGCTCGCGTCGGATCACGCGATTGTGCGGCACGTTGCGCAGCTGGAGGATCGGCGGCAGCGCGAAACCAACCAGCAGCAGCATGCCGGTGGCCACGCCCTGCAGCGCCGGCAGCATCGATACCGGCGGCAGATCGGTCTTGATCAGCGAGGCGATCATCTCGAGCAGCACGAAGTGGGCGCCGAAGCCGACCAGCACCCCGATCACGCTGCCCAGCAAACCGATGAAGGCGAATTCGAGCAGGTACAGCACGGTGACCTGGTTCTGGGTCAGGCCCAGGCAGCGCAGCATGGCGCAGGCGTCCAGGTGGCGACCCATGAAACGGCGCGCCGCCATCGCCACGGCGACCGCCGCCAGCATCGCCGACAGCAAGCCCACCAGCGACAGGAACAATCCTGCGCGGTCGAGCGTGGCGCGCATCTCGGGACGGCCGTTCTCCAGCGTCTCGATGCGCACGCCCTTGATATTGTTGTCGCGGATCTGCGCGCGTACCCACTGCTCGTAGCCGCGCACCGCGGCCATGTCGTTCGCGTCTTTCGACGCGACCATCAGGCGGAAGCTCACGCGCGCGAAGTCGTCGACCAGGCCGGTGGCCTGCAGGTCTTCCAGCGCCAGCATCACGCGCGGCGCGAAGTTGGCGAACGAGGCGCCCTTATCGGGCTCGGTGGCGATCAGCTGGGCGATGCAGAACTGGCTGTTGCCCAGGGTGAGCGTGGCGCCGACCTCGGTGCGCAGCTGCGCCAGCAGGCCGGGATCTACCCAGACCGTGCCGCGCGCCGGCACCTCGCGTGTGGGCGTGCCTTGCGCGCCGCCTGCGGCCACGGGGTCGGTGGTGATGCTCACCTGGCCGCGCAGCGGATAGCCTTTTGACACCGCCTTGATCGACGACAGCTGGGCCAGCGAGTCGTCGCCCTCGCCGGCTTGCGCCATGCTCGGGAAGGTCAGGGTGTCGGCCAGCAGCAGGCCGCGCTTCTCCGCTTCGGCGCGCCACTCCTGGCGCACCGGATCGTCGGTGTTGACCAGCAGGTCGGCGCCGAGCAGCTGGTGGGCGTCGCGGTCCATGCCCGAGCGCATGCGGTCGATGAAGAAGCCGACCGAACTCAGGGCCGCGACCGCGACGATCAGCGCCACCAGCAGGAAGCGCAGTTCACCGGCGCGCCAGTCGCGCGCCGTCATGCGAAGAGCCTGGACGAACATGGATGCGTTCCTTGGCGAGAGTTAGGCGTTGGCGAAGAAGTCGTCGACTTCGGCGAGGAAGGCGCGCTTGCGCTCCGGGTCGACGAAGGCGGCCTGGAAGCTGTTGCGCGCCAGCTGGCGTGCGTGCCGCTCATCCAGCGGCAGCGCGTCGAAGGCGGCGAAATAGTTCTCGTTGACGTAGCCGCCGAAGTAGGCCGGATCGTCCGAGTTGACGGTCACCGCGAGATTGGCGTCGAGCAGGGTGCGCAGGTTGTGCGACCCCATCACATCGAACACGCGCAGCTTGATGTTCGACAGCGGGCACACGGTGAGCGCCATCTGTTCGCGCGCCAGGCGCTCGACCAGCGCCGGGCTTTCCAGGCTGCGCACGCCGTGGTCGATGCGCTCGACCTTGAGCACGTCGAGCGCGCTCTCGATATAGGCCGGCGGACCCTCTTCGCCCGCATGCGCGACCAGGCGCAGGCCGAGCGAGCGGGCGCGTTCGAACACGCGCGCGAATTTCTCGGGCGGGTGGCCGACTTCGGACGAATCGAGGCCGACGCCGATGAATTTGTCGCGGTAAGGGAGCGACTCTTCGAGCGTGGCAATGGCTTCTTCTTCGGACAGGTGGCGCAGGAAGCACATGATCAGACTGGCGCTGAGCGGCGCGTCCTGGCAGGCGCGCCAGATGCCGTTGATGACGGTCTCGAACGGCACGCCGCGCGCGGTATGGGTTTGCGGATCGAAGAAGATCTCGGCATGGCGGACGTTGTCGGCATGGGCGCGCGCCAGATAGGCCGCGGTCATGTCGTAGAAGTCTTGTTCCTTCAGCAGCACGCTGGCGCCGGCATAATAAATGTCGAGGAAGGATTGGAGATCGGTAAAAGCGTAGGCCTCACGCAACGCTTCGACCGAGCTATAAGCGAGGTCGACGCCGTTTCTTTGCGCAAGCTCAAAAATCAGTTCCGGTTCGAGCGAGCCCTCGATGTGGATGTGCAGTTCTGCCTTGGGCATGTTCTGCAGCAGGTTGCGCAGGCGTTCGTCGAGCATGGTTTTCTCCAACAGGTACATCAGTAAATATTCAATCGTGCGGGTCATATCCAACCCGACCGACAAGTGTAACGCATGCGCGCTTTCCGCCTGCGCCATGGCGAAAATGGCTGCGTTCGCCTTTTATGACATGCACGATTCGCGTGCGCCGCGTGTTGAGCAGTTCGTGCACTATCGGCGCACAACGGAAGAAAATGGAAGTGCCGCCGGCACATCGATCTTTCGTTCAAACCGGCCTCGACGCCGTGTTCCGGCCTCACCTTCCCAAGGCCGCCGCGACGCCTGCAAAAACCGATTTTCGATAGTTGAATCAAGCACTTGGCACCAGCTCAACAGCTTTCACGACACTGCTTTGACTTCGGAAACTAATAGGCACATAATAAATTTCATAAACGCAAAAAAGACGTTCTCCACCAAGCGAGGATTTGGCGCACTGCCTTGGCGTAGCGCCGAATCGACAACAAGCAATCGCACGTGAATTCCACAAACGGCGCCGGCCATTCCGGCGCGGCACGTGACGACCGAACAGGGAGTACGCGACAAAGATACCGGGGCCCCGGGCAGCTTCGACATGGGCTGCTGTGACAGTGATTCGTTGTTGGCACATTAAAGGAACTTCAATGAGCATCTTTGAAAACTACGCGGCCCGCTATGAGCGTACCCGGGAAGAAGAATACTCTCTGGGCGAATTTCTCCAGCTATGCAAGAAAGACCCGCTGACCTATGCCAGCGCGCCGGAGCGCATGCTGGCCGCGATCGGCGAGCCCACCCTGGTCGATACCCGCCTCGATCCGCGCCTGTCGCGCATCTTCGCCAACAAGGTGATCAAGATCTATCCGGCCTTCCGCGAGTTTTATGGCATGGAAGAAGTGATCGAGCAGGTGGTGTCCTATTTCCGCCATGCGGCGCAAGGACTCGAAGAACGCAAGCAGATCCTGTATTTGCTCGGGCCGGTCGGCGGCGGCAAATCGTCGATCGCCGAAAAACTCAAGAGCCTGATGGAACTCGTGCCCTTTTATGCGATCAAGGGTTCGCCGGTCAATGAATCGCCGCTCGGCCTGTTCAGCGAAGAAGAAGACGGCACCATCCTCGAAGAAGACTATGGCATTCCGCGCCGCTACCTGCGCGCCATTCCAAGTCCGTGGGCCGTCAAGCGCCTGCACGAATTCGGCGGCGACATCAACAAGTTCCGCGTCGTCAAGCGCTATCCGTCGATCCTGAAACAGATCGCGATTTCCAAGACCGAACCGGGCGACGAAAACAACCAGGACATTTCTTCGCTGGTCGGCAAGGTCGATATCCGCAAGCTCGAGGATTTCCCGCAGGACGATCCGGACGCCTACAGCTATTCCGGCGGCCTGTGCCTGGCGAACCAGGGCCTGATGGAATTCGTCGAGATGTTCAAGGCGCCGATCAAGGTGCTGCACCCGCTGCTTACGGCCACGCAGGAAGGCAACTACAA
>DDKG01000251.1 GCA_002339265.1 Massilia sp. UBA2604
TCGGCGCCGGCGCCACCACCCTGGTGCTGGCCTCGTTCTTCGCGATCTTCCAGAACGACATGAAGGGCCTGCTGGCCTACTCGACCATCAGCCACCTCGGCCTGATCACCTGCCTGCTGGGCATCGGCACCCCCTTGTCGGTGGTGGCGGCGGTGTTCCACATCATGAACCACGCAATCTTCAAGGCCTCGCTGTTCATGGCGGTCGGCATCGTCGACCACGAGACCGGCACCCGCGACATGCGCGTGCTGCGCGGACTGCGCAAGGCGATGCCGGTGACGGCCGCGCTGGCGATCGTGGCCTCGGCCTCCATGGCCGGGGTGCCGCTGCTGAACGGCTTCCTCTCGAAGGAGATGTTCTTCGCCGAGACCGCCCACGTGGGCGGCAGCGAGGACTGGACGCTGTCCTATGTGGCGGTGGCGATGGGCATCTTCAGCGTCGCCTATTCGCTGCGGTTCATCAGCGTGTTCTTCGGCCGCCTGGCCAAGGACCTGCCGCAGGAGCCCCATGAACCGGCGCGCTGGATGCGCTTCCCGGTCGAGTGCCTGGTGGTGCTGTGCATCGCGGTCGGCGTGATGCCCGAGCGCGTGGTCGGCGACGTGCTGGCCGTGGCGTCCGGCTCGGTGCTGGGCGCGGCCATGCCCGAGTATGACCTGGCGATCTGGCACGGCTTCAACCTGGCGCTCGGGATGAGCGGCGCCGCGCTGGTGCTGGGCGCCCTGCTGTACTGGGTGCTGCTGCGCCGCCACGACCTGCGCGAGCGCACCGAAGTGCCAGTGCTGCACCGCCTGAAGGGCGCGCAAGCCTACGAGAACACCATGCTGGCGCTGTCGACCGGCGCCAGCGCGCTGATCCGCTGGACCGGCACCCGCCGCCTGCAGCCACAGATGCTGGTGCTGATGGCCTTCATGGTGGCCACCCCGCTGCTGCTGGTCGATCCGCTGCCCGCCATCCCGACCCTGAGCGTGCACGCGCTCGACCCGCTGTTCGCGGTGCTGTGGATCATCGGCGCCGGCTGCGCCCTGGGCGCGGCCTATAACGCCAAGTACCATCGCCTGGTGGCG
This sequence comes from Massilia sp. UBA2604, assembly GCA_002339265.1. GTDB lineage: Bacteria > Pseudomonadota > Gammaproteobacteria > Burkholderiales > Burkholderiaceae_D > Telluria. Next base: position 1,065 of record DDKG01000251.1, read on the forward strand.
CTGGCCCTGGTCGGCGGCACCGGCATCGTCACGGCCATCACCTTCGTCTGGCTGTCGGCGCCCGACCTGGCGCTGACCCAGCTGATGGTGGAAACCGTGACCACGGTGCTGATCCTGCTCGGCCTGCGCTGGCTGCCGCCGCGCTTCGCCCCGCCCGGTCTCAAGCAAAGGGCGCCGGCCAGCACCTGGCTGCGGCGCGGACGCGACGGCTTCATCGCCGTCGCCGGCGGCCTGGGCATCGCCGCGGCCAGCTACGCGATCCTGAGCCTGTCCCCGCCGCCCTCGATCGGCGAATTCTTCGTGCTGCGCGCGCTCACCGAAGGCGGCGGCTCGAACGTGGTCAACGTGCTGCTGGTCGACTTCCGCGGCTTCGACACCATGGGCGAAATCACCGTGCTGTCGGCCGTGGCGCTGACCGTGTATGCGCTGCTGCGCCGTTTCCGTCCCGCCACCGAATCGATCGCGATTCCGGTGCAGCAGGCCAGCGACGTCGATCCGGCCGTCACCCAGACGCCGGGGGAGCAGGCCAGCACCGGCTATCTGATGGTCCCCGCCGTCTACCTGCGCATGCTGCTGCCGGTGATGGGCGTGATGGCGGCCTACTTCTTCATGCGCGGCCACAACCTGCCGGGCGGCGGCTTCGTCGCCGGCCTGATCTTCGCCACCGCGCTGATCGTGCAGTACATGGTGGCCGGCACCGACTGGGTCGAATCGCACCTGCGCCTGCGACCGCACCGCTGGATCGCCTGGGGCCTGGCGTGCGCCGCCTTCACCGGCATCGGCGCCTGGTTCCTCGGCTATCCGTTCCTGACCAGCCATACCGCCCACGTCACCCTGCCGATCCTGGACGAGATCCACGTCCCGAGCGCCTTCATGTTCGACCTGGGCGTGTTCCTGGTGGTGGTCGGTTCCACCATGCTGACCCTGGTCGCATTGGCCCACCAGTCGCTGCGCAGCCACCGCGCGGCGGCCGACGCCACGCGCGCCACCATCCCGCCTGCCAAGGAGATCTTCTGATGGAGCTCGTCATTTCGCTCGCCATCGGCATCGTGTTCGGCTCCGGCATCTGGCTGATCCTGCGTCCGCGCAGCTTCCAGGTGCTGTCCGGCCTGATGCTGATGTCCTACGCCGTCAACCTGTTCATTTTCATCATGGGCCGCCTGTGGGTCGACGCCCCGCCGCTCACGCCCGCGGGCACGACGCCCAACCCGGCCGCCCTGGCCGACCCGCTGCCGCAAGCCCTGGTGCTGACGGCAATCGTCATCGGCTTTGCCACCACCGCGCTGTACCTGGTGGTGATGATCGGTTCGCGCGGCCTGACCGGCACCGACCACGTGGATGGCAAGGAGCCTGAATTATGAGTTTGCACTGGACCCAGCACCTGATCCTGGTGCCGGTATTGCTGCCGCTGCTGGTGGGCGCCGCCCTGGCCCCGCTGACGCAGGGCTGGCATCGCCTGAAGTACTGGCTCAGCTACGCCTCGCTGCTTGGCCTGCTGGCGACTTCGCTGGCGCTGATCTTCATGACCGACGGCGGCCACTGGCAGGACGGCATGGGCATCTACCTGGCCGCCAACTGGAGCGCGCCGTTCGGCATCGCTTTGCTGGCCGACCGCTTGAGCGCCCTGATGCTGCTGCTGACCGCGGTGCTCGGCCTGGCCTCGCTGCACTTCACCCGCACCCGCTGGGGCCGGATCGGCGTGCATTACCACACGCTGTTCCAGTTCCTGCTGATGGGCATTAACGGCGCCTTCCTGACGCACGACCTTTTCAACCTGTTCGTGTTCTTCGAGGTGATGCTGGCCGCGTCGTATGGCCTGGTGCTGCACGGGTATAACGCCGAGCGCATCCGCGCCAGCATGCAGTACATCGCGATCAACCTGGCCGCCGCCCTGCTGTTCCTGCTCGGCACCGCGCTGATCTACGCCACTACCGGCACCCTGAACATGGCCGACCTGGCCGCGCGCGTGCCGCTGCTGTCGGGCGAGGAACTGGCGCTGTTCAAGGTCGGCGCGAGCGTGCTGGCGCTGGCCTTCCTGACCAAGGGCGCCATGTGGCCGCTGGGCTTCTGGCTGCCCACCACCTATGCCGCGGCCTCACCGCCGGTGGCGGTGATGCTGGTCTTGATGACCAAGGTCGGCGCCTACGTCATCCTGCGCCTGTGGCTGCTGATCTTCTCGGACAACGCGGGCGCCGCCGCCGGCTTCGGCGGCGACGCGCTGCTGTACGCCGGCATGGCGACCATCGTGTTCGGCGCCGCCGGCATGCTGTCGACCGACACCGCCGGCCGCATGGCGGGCTATGGCGCGATCGTCTCGTCCGGCACCCTGCTGGCGGTGATCGGCTACGGCCAGCCGACCCTGGTCACGGCCGGCATCTATTACCTGATCGGCTCCACCATCGCGGTGGCCGCCTTCCTGCTGCTGATCGAACTGATCGACCGCATCCGCACCCCGCGCTCGGCGATGCTGGCGCTGACCATGGAAGCGTTCGCGGTCGAGGATGCGCCGGACGAACCGACCGGCCGCGGCGTGCCGGCCGCGATGGCCTTCCTGTCGCTGGCCTTCGCCGCCTGCGCGCTGATGATCGCCGGCCTGCCGCCGCTGTCGGGCTTCGTGGCCAAGTTCGGCATGTTCCATGCGCTGCTCAATCCGCAGGGCGCCGGCGCCGGTACTGCGGCCATCCCGACCGCCGGCTGGGTCCTGATGGCGCTGATCATCGTCTCCGGCCTGATCGCCGTGATCTCGATGATGCGCTTCGGCGTGCGCACCTTCTGGGCCAGCGGTGCGACCGAACCGCCCAAGGTGCACCGCTCCGAAGTGGCGCCGATCCTGTTCCTGCTGGCGCTGTCGGTCCTGATGACCGTGCAGGCCAATCCGCTGTTCGGCTACCTGACCCGCGCCAGCGACGACATCCACCGTCCGGGCGGCTACATCGGCCGCGTGCTGGCCGAGCCGACCGTGCCGGGACCGGGCTCCGCGCCCGGCCTGGCGCCCGCGACCCTTTCGCCCAAGGAGGCGCCATGACGCGCTGGCTTCCCTATCCCTTCGTGTCGCTGGCGCTGTGCGTCCTGTGGCTGCTGCTGAACCAGACCCTGTACCCGGGCCACATCCTGCTCGGCGCGGCGCTCGGCATCGCCGGTCCGGTCCTGACCCGCCACCTCAACCCGCTGGGCTATCCGCGCCTGCATAAACCCATCGTCGCGCTGCGCCTGCTGGGCTTTGCCTCGATCGAGGTGGTGCGATCGTGCTTCAACGTCAGCCGCGTCATCCTGTTCGCCGACTACGCCAACCTGAACGCGCAGTTCATCCGCATTCCGCTCGACATGCGCGACCCCTACGGCCTGGCGGCGCTGTCCTGCCTGATCAACATGACGCCAGGCACGGTATGGACCGAGCTGCAGCCACGGGTCGATTCGGACAAGCATGTGCTGGTGCTGCACGTGTTCGACCTGCACGACGCCGAGTGGTGGGTCGACACCATCAAGACCCGCTATGAACAGCCCCTCATTCAAATCTTCGACACGGAGGCCCGCCATGGCGACCCTGCTTGAAATCTCGATCGGCTACGCCCTGGTGTGCGTGCTGGCGGCAATGGCGCTGTGCGCCGGCCGCCTGCTGGTCGGCCCCTCGGCCCACGACCGCGTGCTGGCCCTCGACACCCTCTGGATGTGCGGCATGCTGCTGGCCCTGGTGCTGGGCATCCGCTTCGGCACCCAGATCTATTTTGAAGTGGCGATGCTGATCGCGCTGGTCGGCTTCGTCTCGACCATCGCGATGGCGAAGTTCCTGATGCGCGGGGAGATCATCGAATGACCGGTATCGCACACCTGCCCGACTGGGCCGCCCTGCTCGTTTCGCTGCTGCTGATCCTGGGCGCCAGCATCATCCTGATCGGCGCGCTCGGCCTGGTGCGCCTGCGCACCTTCTACCAGCGCATCCACGGCCCGGCGATCACGATCACCCTGGGCGCCGGCAGCCTCCTGATCGCCTCGATGCTGTACTTCACGGTAGCGCAATCGCGCGTGGTGGTGCACGAGATCATCATCACCGTCTTCGTGCTCCTGACCGCGCCGGTGGTGGCGATGATGATCATGCGCGCCGCCGTCTACCGCGACCTGCGCGCGAAGAAGGGCGACGCCGGCGCCACCGCGGGCGAGGTGTACACGATCTCGCGCGAATAAACGCTCTTATTCGAGACGGCGGAACAGGCCCGGATAGCGCATCACCAGGCCGTCCGCATCGGTGTCGATGTCGGCCTGGAACGGGTCCGACAGGCTCTCGAAGCGGTAGCGGCCGTCGCCCAGCAAGGCGTAAGCCTGGCGCGACGGCATCACGCTCGCCCCGGGCAGGGTAATGTAGGCGACGCGGATTTCCTGGCGCGCGCGCAGCGCCTCGCCCAGGCGCCGGATCGGCAGGGTATTGGTAAACGGCGTGCAGGTCAGGTCGACGTCGATGCAGCCGTCCAGCGCCGGCAGCGGCGCGCCATCCGGGCCGCTCCAGCGCCCTTCGCCATCGGCGCGCAGCAGCAGGTGCGCGCCGCCCGCCACTCTCACCTCGGCCTCGCGCACGCGCCAGCGCGCATCGCAGCGGATCGTGTAGCTGCAGCCGTACAGGCCCTCATAGGGGACACCGGAATCCGGCCCGATCACCACGCCCTCGGCAACCAAGCCCTGATCCAAGCTGCGGATCGAGAAAAATTCGAGGCCACGTCCTTCCTCGGTGGCCCAGCGCAGGCTGCGATCCATGTCGTCCTCGCTTTCTTCACCCATGATCGACCCTTCAACATAGCCGATTCTGGGCGCACACGCTGCGCGCCGTCGAGTAAATACAACATCGCGAAAAAAATAGATTGCGCGTCGCAACAATGTTAGCGCTATCAGATTTTCATGACGGCTGCTGAGTGAAAAACCCATTGCGCCTCGATGTGTCGCAGTCGCAAAGCAGCAAATCCGGGTCCGGATCGCATTGCATTGCAACATCGATAACGTGTTTACAAAATTTTCAAGCTGGCCAACACTCCGAAAAACGCGATGTTAGCGCTAACGGTCTTCAAGGAGAAACGATGTCAGCATCCAGCGTCACCATCCCATCCCAGCCAGCCGGCGCCCTGCGCTGGGTCGTCATGGGCGTCAGCGGATCGGGCAAGAGCACGGTCGGCGCCGCATTGGCGAATCACTTCGCTGTCCCCTTCCTCGAGGGTGACGCCTATCACCCGGCCGGCAACGTCAGCAAGATGTCGGCCGGGATCCCGCTCGACGACGACGACCGCGCAGGCTGGCTCGACGCGCTGGCCGGCGAAATCGGCATGGCCCGGTCCCAGGGTCAGGGCCTGGTGCTGTCCTGCTCCGCGCTCAAGCGGCGCTACCGCGACCTGCTGCGCACGGCCGACCCGGCGCTGCGCTTCGTGCACCTTGCCGGGCCGCGCGAGCTGATCGCCGTGCGCATGCATGGCCGCCCCGGCCATTACATGCCGCCGTCGCTGCTGGACAGCCAGCTGAGCATCCTGGAGCCGCTCCAGGCCGACGAGGCCGGCCTCACCCTGGACATCACCCTGGCGCCATCGGCGCTGGTGGAACGCATTACCAAAAACGCCTGAATTACGACGCCTGAACCACGGCCCTGGCACCGGGGTTCAGCGAGATTCATCGCAAGCAGCCAGTTGCAAGCTGTCGCGCAGCCGACCACAGAGACGGCGCGCTCCCATACAACAAGCATCGAGGAGACATCATGCGTACACCAGTTCAACGGACTCTCATCAGCCTGGCCGTGGCCAGCGCCTGCTGGAGCGTCGGCGCCGCCCACGCACAGCAGGCGCAGCCCGAGCCGGCATCGGAAACCGCCGCCGTCGCCGACGCCACGGCGCAGAACCTGCCTGTCGAGGCCACGGAGACCACCGCAACGCCGGCGCCGGCCGACGGCGCCGCCTCCAACGTCGTGCGCATCTCCGGCTCGCGCATCGCCGCGCGCGGTTTCACCATGCCGACGCCGACCACCAGCCTCACCAGCGCCGACCTCGAGAAGTCAGCCAAGCCGAACCTGTTCAACACCCTGGCCGAACTGCCGGCCCTGCAGGGCAGCACCGGCCGCACCACCAGCACCAACAGCACCAGCAGCGGCATCCAGGGCCTGTCTTCCCTGAGCCTGCGCGGCCTGGGCACGATCCGGACCCTGACCCTGCTCGACGGCCAGCGCGTGGTCGGCGCCAACGTCACCGGCGTGACCGACGTCAGCCAGTTCCCGCAGCTGCTGGTCAAGCGCGTCGACGTCGTGACCGGCGGCGCCTCGGCATCCTACGGTTCGGACGCGGTGGGCGGCGTGGTCAACTTCGTCACCGACAAAAAATTCACCGGCTTCAAGGCCCACGTCCAGGGCGGACAAACGAAATACGACGACGACCGCGGCGGCAGCGTGCAGGCGGCCTGGGGCCGGGCTTTCCTGGACAACCGCTTCCACGTCACGGCCAGCGCCGAGTTCACGAAGGAAAACGGCATCGAGTCGCCCGGCTTCGGCGGCAAGGGCCCGAACGGCCGCACCTGGTATCAGAATCCGGCCTATTCGGTGCGTCCGCTGAACCAGACCGGCGACGGCCTGCCGCAATACCGCGTGATCGAACAGGCGCAGCAATACCAGTATGCCAAGTACGGCCTGATCACCAGCGGCCCGCTGCAGGGCACGGCCTTCGGCGCGGGTGGCGTGCCTTACCAGTTCCAGTACGGGTCCAACGGCCAGCCGACCGGCACCGGCGCCGTCACCAACTGCGTCAACCCGTTCTGCATCGGCGGCGACTTGAGCGGCAGCGTGGGCTCGGGCACCAACCTGGCGATGAACTTCAAGCGCCAGGTGGCCTATACCCGCATGTCGTACGACCTCACCCCCGACCACCAGCTCTACTTCACTGCCAATTTCGGCAAGGTCGATTCGCGCTTCTCGCCCAACCCGGGCGCGGCCAAGAACGCCAACCTGAACATCCAGTGCTCGAACCCCTTCCTGCCGGCGTCGATCGTCGATGCCTGCGCGCGCAACAACATCACCAGCTTCCAGTACGGCACCTCGAACGCGGTCTTCCCCGAGAACATCGACGTCCAGCCGACCCGCACCCAGCGCCGCTTCGTGATCGGGGCCGAGGGCAAGTTCGCCCTGTTCGGCAAGGACTGGTCGTACGACGCCTACGTGACCCACGGCGAGAACAAGACCAATCTCGACGCCTTCAACATGACGCTTAACGCGCGCTACAACAATGCGATCGACGCGGTGCGCGCGCCGGACGGCCGCATCGTCTGCCGCAACCCGGTGGCCGCGGCGTCGGGCTGCGTGCCGCTCAACATCATCGGCGACAACCCGATCGATCCGGCCGCCTGGGCCTATATCGCGCCGGCCAACGGCCCGCGCCAGCGCACCACGCAAAGCCAGGACGTCGGCAGCTTCAACCTCAACGGCGAGCTGTTCGAAGGCTGGGCCGGCCCGATCTCGCTGGCCACGGGCGCCGAATACCGGCGCGAGAAATACCGCGTGCGCGGCGACGCCTACGGCAACGGCGTCACCCCGACCTCGCCGAACAATGCAATGTATCCGGCCGATCCACTGCTCAACACCTCGGTGGGCAACAACTGGTACGCCGGTAACTTCCACAACGGCGAAGGCAGCTACAACGTGCGCGAAGCCTATGTGGAGCTGAATATCCCGGTATTCAAATCCGAGACCTGGGGCGAGGCCAACCTGAACCTGGCCGACCGCGAAACCAAGTACAGCACCGCCGGCAGCGTGGGCAGCTGGAAGCTGGGCGCCACCTGGCAGACCCCGATCGACGGCCTGCGCCTGCGCGGCGTGACCTCGAAGGACGTGCGCGCGCCGAACCTGTCGGAACTGTTCGCGGCGCCGGTGGTGGTCAACAACGTGGTCCAGTACCAGGGCAATACCATCAGCGTCCAGGAACGCACCGTGGGCAACACCGGCCTGCGCCCAGAGATCGCACGCAACAACACCTTCGGCATCGTCCTGAGCCAGCCGAAGTGGGCGCCGGGCTTTTCTATCTCGGCCGACTACTTCGACATCGAAGTCAAAGGCGTGATCTCGGCGCTGACGATCCAGCAGGAAGTCGACCTGTGCGTGGCTGGCAACCAGGAAATCTGCAACGCCATGGTCCTGGACAGCCCGGGCAACAACTACGTCACGGTGCAGAACTTCAACCTGGCCTCGCTGAAGGTCAAGGGCTTCGACCTCGAGACCGCCTACAGGACGGGTCTCGAGCGTTTGAACCTGCCGGGCCGCTTCACCTTCCGCGCGCTGGCCACCCGCAACCTGCACTACATCACCGAGTCGGGCGTGGTCGGCACCATCGCGGTGGATTCGGCAGGCTCGAACATGGGCAATACGCCAAAGTGGAAAGTGCTGGCGCAGCAGACCTGGGAAAACGACAAGCTCAGTGTCACCTTCACCGAGCGCTGGATCAGCGACGGCACCTACCGCAACGACTTCATCGAGTGCCAGACCGGTTGCCCGGTGTCGACCCTGATCCACCCGACCATCTACGACAACAAGATGAAGGGCGCGGCCTATCTCGACATCGGCGCCAGCTACAACCTGAGCAAGCAGTTGCAGGCCTACTTCAAGATCGACAACGTGACCGACCGCGCGCCTGAAGCCGCGCCGCAGACCAATGCCAGCTACGGCATCAACCCGGCGCTGTACGACGTGGTTGGACGCACTTACCGGGTCGGCCTGCGCTACGGCTTTTAAAAGAGCCAGCCGTGTGGAACGTCGTTTCCGTACTGCTGGCGGTCGGCCTGCTGACGCTGTTGATCGCCTGGGGCAAGGTCCAGCCCCTGCTGGCCTTCGTGGCGGCATCGATCGCGGCGGCCCTGCTGCTCGGGGTGCCGCCGTCGAAGATCCCCAGTGCGATCGAGAAGGGCATCGGCGACCTGCTCGGCTCCCTGGTGGTGATCATCTGCCTGGGCGCCGTGTTCGGCAAGCTGATTGCCGACAGCGGAGCCGCGCGCCGCATCGCCACCTGCCTGGTCGACACCCTCGGGCCATCGCGCATCCCGGTGGCGCTGACCGTCACCGGCTTCGTGGTCGGCATCCCGCTGTACTACAACGTCGGCTTCGTGCTGCTGGTGCCGCTGATCTTCTCGCTGGTCTACAGCTCGGGACGGCCGGCGGTGGCGCTGGCGATCCCGCTGCTGGCCGGGCTGTCGATCGCGCACGGCTTCCTGCCGCCGCATCCATCGCCGGTGGCGCTCGTATCGGCGATCCATGCCGACATGGGCGCCACCCTGCTGTACGGGATCGTGGTGGCGATACCGACGCTGATCGTCGCCGGGCCCCTGTTCGCCATGACGCTGCGGCGCATCGAAGCGCGGCCGGCTGCCATGTTCCAGGACGGTCGCGCGATGCCGGAGGGCGAGCTGCCCGGCGCCTTCAACAGCTTCGCCACCGCGCTGCTGCCGGTGCTGCTGCTGGGAGCGACGACCGTGCTGATGATGGCGCGGCCCGACCTGAACGGCAGCGTGTCGTTTCTCGCCAATCCGCTGGTGGTGATGCTGGTGTCCTATCTGGTGGCTATCGTGACACTGGGCCTGGCGCAGGGACGGCGCTTCTCGAGCGTGATGCAGGGACCGGCAGAGGCGATGCGCGAGATCGCGCCGATCCTCTTGATCATCGCCGGCGCCGGCGCATTGAAGCAGGTGCTGGTGGAGTCGGGCGTCAGCGCCGACCTGGGTGCGCTGTTGTCCAGCCTTCCGGTGCCGCCGCTGGTGCTGGGCTGGCTGGTCGCGACGGTGATCCGCATCTGCCTGGGCTCGGCCACGGTGGCGGGCGTGACGGCTGGCGGGATCGTGGCGCCGCTGGTGCACAGCTCGGGCGTCGATCCCAACCTGATGGTGCTCGCCATCGGCGCGGGAAGCCTGATGTGCAGCCACGTCAACGATTCCGGCTTCTGGATGTTCAAGGAATATTTTGGCCTATCCCTGAAGGATACCTTCCGCTCCTGGACCTTGATGGAGACCCTGGTGGGCGTGTTCGGCCTGCTGTTCGTGATGCTTTTGTCGCTGCTTTTACCTAGCTGAGGAAAAGATCAATGATGACAACACCTTCCAACATTCCACGCGCCCTGGCGCTATCGCTGCTGCTGGCCGCAAGCGCATTGTCTCCCGCGCTCGCGGCGCCATCGCCCTCGGTGTCCGCCTACCAGCTCATGCCGGAAGACCCGCGTGCGGTCGTGGTAAGCGCCAGGGGCGACGGCCAGGCCGACGACACGGACGCGATCCAGAAAGCGCTCGATGCCGCCGCCAACAAGGGCCAGGGCGGCATCGTGTTCCTGCCGTCCGGGCGTTACCGCATCACCCGCTCGCTCCTGATTCCGCTGGCCGTGCGCCTGTATGGCGTCGGTCCCACGCGCCCCGTGTTCGTGCTGGCGGAGAATACGCCCGGCTTCCAGAAGGACGTGGCCAATATGGTCATCTTCACCGGCGGCGACCAATACAACGTCGGCAAGGTGCCGATGCCGGTGCCGAGCGCGGTGCCGTTCAGCGCAGAGGAAGGCAAGGCAGTGCGCAATGCCAACTCGTCGACCTTCTACTCGGCGCTGTCGAACGTCGACTTCGAGATCAAGGACGGCAACCCGGCCGTCGCCGCGGTGCGCATGCACACGGCCCAGCACTCGAACCTGAGTCATATCGATTTTCACCTGGGTTCCGGCCTGGCCGGCGTCTACCAGGTCGGCAACGTGGCCTATAACCTGCGCTTCTACGGCGGCCGCTACGGCATCCTGAGCGAAAAGACCTCGCCCGCCTGGCAGTTCACGCTGATGGATTCCACCTTCGAGGGCCAGCGCGATGCGGCGATCCGCGAGCACGAGGCCAGCCTCACGATGATCAACACCGAGATCAGGGATACGCCGGTCGGGGTCGAGATCAACCGCGGCTATGGCGACTGGTTGTGGGGCAAGGACGTGCGCTTCGAGAATGTCAGCAAGGCGGCGCTCATCGTCAGCAACGAGGATAACGTCTATACCCAGGTCGGCATGGAGAATGCCATCGCGCGCAACGTGCCTACGTTCGTGCGCTTCCGCGACAGCGGCAAGGCGCTGGCGGGCAAGGGCCGCGACTACATGGTCAATGAGTTCAACTACGGCCTGTTCATCAAGCAGATGGGCGAGCCGGGTACGTTCTCGACCAATTACAAGACGGCGGCGCTACCTTCCTCGGCGAAAGCGCCGACTCGCGCATTACGTCCGCTGCCGGCGTCGAAGGAGTGGGCCAATGTGCACACCTACGGCGCGAAAGGCGACGGCAAGACCGACGACACGGCGGCGATCCAGAAGGCGATCGACAGCAGCCGCGTGGTCTACCTGCCGCTGGGCTTCTACGTCGTCAACGACACCATCCGCATGCGGCCGGATACCGTGATCATTGCCCTGCATCCGGGCCTGACGCAGCTGCTGCTGCCGAACGGTTCGCCCAAGTTCCAGGGCGTCGACAGTCCCAAGGCGCTGCTGGAGAGCGCGCGCGGTGGCGAAGGCATCGTGTCCGGCATCGGCCTGGCGACCGGCGAAATCAACAACCGCGCGGTGGCGCTGCTGTGGCGCGCCGGCGAACACTCGCTGGTGGACGACGTGCGCATCCAGGGCGGCCACGGCACCCGCCTTTACGACGGCCGCCGCGCCGACCCGTACCAGAAGGACGCCAAGTTCGACACCACCGCGCACTGGGACCGCCAGTATCCGAGCGTGTGGGTCACCGACGGTGGCGGCGGCACCTTTTCAAGCATCTGGTCGCCCAGCGGCTATGCGCAAGCCGGCTTCTACGTGACCAATACCAAAACACCGGGCAAGGTCTATGAGCTGTCGGCCGAGCACCATATCCGCGCCGAGATCGTGCTGGACAATGTGGAGAACTGGGAATTCCTGGCGCCGCAGACCGAGGAAGAAATCCGCGACGGCGCCGATGCGGTATCGCTGGAGATCCGCAATTCGAAGAACCTGCTGTTCGCGAACTACCACGGCTACCGCGTGACGCGCTCCTATAAGCCGATGCCGGCGGCGATCCTGATCACCAATTCCAGCGACATCCGCTTCCGCAACGTGCACGTGAACGGCGAGAGCGGCTTCGCCACCTGCGACGATAATGGCTGCACCACCTATCTGCGCGCCAGCAAATTCGCCTACGAGAACGCGATCCGCGACGTCTCCAACAAGCTGGAAGTGCGCGAGCGCGAGTTCGCCGTGTTCGACTACACCGGCAAGCAGCGCAAGGCGCCTGCACCGCTGGGCAAGGTCGACAAGCTGGAAGGCGGCTTCTACTCGATCGCCGGGGCTACCGTCGACCCCAAGGGCAAGTTGTACTTCGTCGACCGCCACTGGAAGCGCATCTACAGCTACACGAAAGACGAGGGCCTGGTCGTGGTGCGCGACGCCCCGCTCGATCCGGTCAACCTGGCCATCGATAATAGCGGCAACCTGATGGTGATCTCTAACTACGGCCCGCAGGCCAGCGTGTACGCCTTCAAGCCGGGCACGCCGGGCACCGAGATAACGATGATCAAGCCGACACCGGTCGCAACACGCCAGGGTGCGCGGGTGGCGGTGCCGGTCAACTTCTGGCAAAACGGCGAGTTCAAGGACCAGCTGAACTACGATACCTTCGAGTTCACGACCCTGGCCGAGATGTTCGCGCGCGACGTCGCCCTGCCGAAGAAGGAAGAATACGTATCGCCCGACGGCAGCCTGGTGCTGCCCGCCTACCGCGTGCTGCGCCAAGGCGCGGCCGACCACCTGGGCTGGCGCTGGGCCGATTCGCTGCAGGCCTTCGGCTTCGTGACGGCGCCGGTGGGCCAGCGCGTGGTGTTCACCAACGGCTCCGAGAACCGCACATTCAGCGGCATCGTCAACCAGGGCGGAGGCATCACCGACCTCAAGCTGCTGGCCAACCGCGGCGGCGAGAGCGCGGCAGTCGGCCCCAACGGCGACGTCTATGTGGCCAATGGCCAGGTCTTCATCTATGGCAAGGACGGCAAGCAGAAGGGCCGCATCGACGTGCCGGAACGCCCCTTGCAGCTGATTTTCGGCGGCGCCGACAAGCGTACGCTGTTCATCCTGACCCACCACTCGCTGTATTCGACCCGGGTCGGCGATTGATGCGCGCCATCCGCATCCTGTGCGCCATGCTGCTGCTGTCCGGCAGCGCCATGGCGCAGGTGATCGAACTCTGGCCCGACGGCGCCCCCGGTTCCCAGGACCGCCGGCATGAACCCGAGACGGTCAAGGACGGCATCTACTTCAGCAATGTGCACGCTCCTTCGCTGACGGTGTCCCAGGCCGACCGCCGCCACGCCAACGGCGCGGCCGTGATCGTGGTCCCCGGCGGCGGGCACCGCATGCTGGTGTTCCAGAACGAAGGCATGGTGGCGGCGAAGACCCTGAACCGTATCGGCGTCACCGCCTTCGTGCTGAAATACCGGCTGGCGCGCGATGGCGATTCGGGCTACAGCATCGAAGGCGACGCCGCCGCCGACCTGCGGCGCGCGGTGCGCTGGGTGCGCGCCAATGCGGCGCGCTACGGCGTTGATCCGGAACGCATCGGCGTGATGGGCTTTTCGGCCGGGGGCGAACTGGCGGCGCTGGTAGCGAATCACCCGGCGGCGCCGGTCAAGGGCGATGCGCTGGACCGCCAGTCGGCTCGCCCCGACTTCCAGGTGCTGGTGTATCCTGGACCGCTCGGCACGCCGGCCACCGATGCCGCGAACGCCCCGCCGGCCTTCCTGGTCGCCGGCTCGCGCGACGCCTGCTGCATGCCGCCCACGATCGCCCTGTACCAGCAGCTGGTGGCGGCCGGCGTCTCGGCCGAGCTGCACCTGTATGCCGACACCGACCACGCCTTCAATATGGGCCAGCGCGGCGAGCGCGTCTCGCTGCAGCACTGGCCGGACCGGCTGGCCGACTGGTTAGCGGACGGCGGCTGGCTGGTGCCGCGCGCCGGACGCAAGCCCGAAGGCGTGCCCGCGCCATGACAATACAAGGAGACACGATGAAACCGATGACATCCCTGGCCGCAGGCCTGGCCTTGATGGCGCTGGCCGTACCCGATGGCCACGCCGAAGACCAGTTCAAGCTGCTGGTGCTGGCCACGCCCGGCAAATACCACTACGAATACATCCCGATCGCGCGCGACAACCTGGAGCGCCTGGCCAAGCTGCATGCATTCGCGCTCACCTACACCAACAAGACGCAGGTGTTCGAAGGCGACCTGAAACAGTATGCCGCCGTGATGTTCCTGAACACGCCTGGCGAGGAGCTGAACCCCGCGCAGCGCGCCAACTTCGAGGAGTACATGCGTGGGGGCGGCAATGCCGTCGTGGTGCACCGCGCAGCGATCGCCAAGCCGAACGACTGGGTCTGGTTCGAGAAGATGGTGGGCCGCACCGTCGGCCTGCATCCAAAGCTGCAGACCGGCGTGGTGACGGTCGTCGACAAGGGTTTCCCCGCCACCTTCGGCCTGCCCGAGCGCTGGGTCTGGAGCGACGAGTTCTACACCTTCACCAATCCCTATAACGTCAGGATCAACCCGGTGCTGAACGTGGACGAGTCGAGCTACGACCCGACGCTGATCTGGCCAGGGCAGACGGTAAAAGGCATGGGCAAGGACCACCCGATCGCCTGGCACCACCAGCACGAAAAGGGCCGCGTGTTCGTCACCACGCTCGGGCACAACGGCGAGATGTACCGCGACCCGCAATACCTCGGGCACTTGCTGGGCGGGATCTACTGGGCCGCCACCGGGCGCGGGCAGCAGCGCTGATCAGGATTTCGTCAGGCGCCGCCAGCCCAGCACCACGCCGCTGAAGGTCAGCGCGAAGCCGAGCAGGCACAGGACGATCACGACCACGTCCCACACCGGCCGGGTACGCAGGAAGGCGAAGTCGAGCTGGTGCAAGCCGTTGAACAGCCAACGGTCCCAGCGCTTGTCGCGATCGACGTAGCCGGCCAGGCGGCCCTGGGCCGGATCGATGTAGAACACCGGCGCCTCCGGCAGATCGAAGCGCGCGCGCAGGACCGGGAAGGCTGCCTTGCGGTGATGGCTGTAGTAATAGTCATCCGGGCCGGTGAGCAGTTCCGTCTGCAACAGCGCACCGGGGCGGATTGCCTGCGCGGCATGCAGCAGCAGGTCTCGCGGAACGCCAGGTACGGTTGCGCCGTCGTGCGTGTCGACCAGCTTGCGGCCTTCGCGGCCGAGCGCACTCAGATACAGCTTGCCGCCCACGCGGCGCCATTCCAGTTCCAGCGTGCCGGGATGCGCGCGCAGCAGCGCGGCCGCATCCAGCGCCAGGTCGTCCCTGTCGAGCGCACCACCGGCGAACGCCTGCCGGTCCTGCGCCGTGACGCCGCCGCCGGCCGGGAAGCCGAACGGACCGACCGACAGCCAGCCGCTGAACAGCCAGGTGACGACCAGCACGCCGACACCCAGGCCCAGCCAGTGGTGCCAGGCTTTCCAGCCCGTGTAGGGCGACATCCTGCCGCCCGCATAGCGGTGACGGATGCGCAGGCGCAGAATGCTGATCACCATGCCGGTCACGGCCAGCACCATGGCTATGCCCGACGTCCACATCACGGCCTGGCGCCAGGCCTCGCTGTGCTTGCGCAGCGGGGTCACGTAGACCCAGTGGATGACGGAGCCGGCCCAGTTCCAGGCGCGCTCGCTGCGGGTCGTGTCGCGCACCAGTTCTCCAGTGCGGCCGGACACGTACAGGACGCTGCCGGCGTCATCGTCGGCGGCGACCCGGTACAGGGGCCGGTGCACGCGCACGGCGCCGAAAGTCCATTGGTCCAGTTCGATCTTGTCGACAGTGAGCGAACGGGCATCGGGCGCCGCGCTGCGCGCGCTGCTCGAGACGATCAGGTAGTTCGCTTCCAGCGGCGCGCCGCTGTCAGCCCATACCGAGTGCCAGCTGCCTTCATGCTGGAAGTGCCATGCCGGTCGGCCCGCCACGGTGTTCAGGCGCACCGCATCCGGGACCGTGGCCCCGGGCCCGGTTCCAGCCCAAGCATCAGCGGCCTTCACCTGCACACGGTCCGGATCGAGCGGCGCCAGCCAGCCCCTGCGTTCCTCTTCGGTCAGCTCCGGATACGGCACGTACATCATAACGATGCCGGAACCGAACCACAGCAACACCAGCAGGCCGATGCCGATACCCAGCCAGCGGTGCCACCAATGGAGCTGGCGCTTCCAGGAAGCCACTTAGTAACGCCAGTGGACGGTCAGCTCGGCATGACGCTCGTCGCCCAGCAGGTATTGCGAGGGACCATACGAGGTGATCGCATACAGCTTGTCGGTCAGGTTGCGCAGGTTGAGCTGCAGCTGCACGTTGCGGCTCAGGGCCCAGCCGATCGAAGCGTCCAGCGTGGTGTAGGCCGGCAGCGTCTGGGTGTTGGCATTGCTGATGAAACGTTCGCCCACGTAGCGCAGGCCGGCGCTGGTACGCCAGTCACCGGCGCGGTGCGTCAGCCACAGGTTCGAGGAAACCTTCGGCACGTCGGCCGGGCGGTTGCCGGCGCGCGAGACGTTGCCGGCTTCGAGCAGCTCGTCGAACTCGGCATCCGTGTAGGCCACGTTAGCGTCCATGCGCCAGCCAGGCGCCAGGTTCATGCTGGCGCTTACTTCCGCGCCCTGCGACGTTTGCGAGCCGCCCTGCACCGACAAGGCCGGGTTGTTGGGGTCGCGCGTGATGATGTCGTCCTTCTTGATCCGATACAGCGCGGCGGTCCACTCGGCGCGGCCGCCGGCCAGCATCTGCTTGACGCCCGCCTCGACCTGGCGCGCATCGGTCAGCTTGAACTTGCTGTTGGCCAGGGTCATCGACAGGAGACTCGTCAGCGGATCGCTGCCGGTGCTGACCTGGCCATACAGCGAGGTGTCCGGCGCCAGCTTCCAGCTCGCGCCGACGCGGACCGAATTGGAACGCAGGGTAGTCTGGAAATGGCCGCTGTCGGCCAGCAGGTTGCGGCGGTCGATCTTGTAGCGGTCGTGGCGCGCGCCCGCCGTCAAGAGCAGGCGCTCGTTGACCCGGTAAGCGTCTTCCAGGTAGAAGGCGTGCGTGGTGGTGTCGGTCGCGAAGTTCGGGCGGAACGGATCCGGCGTATCCCAGAAGCTGCCCGGATCGAAACCGGTCGGCGCGACGGTCGACGACCCGCCGTATGGCGAATTATTGGTGTGCTTGAAGTTGATGGTCGAGACTTCCCAGCCCGCCACCACCTGGTTGGCGCCGGTCTTCCAGCGCGCTTCCAGGCGGTTCGCCGTCTGCTCCTGGTCGTGGCGGATGCCGATGTAGTCGCTGCGGTCGACGACGTCGCGCAGTGGATCATAGGCGTACGACTCGATATTGCGCCAGTCGCGGCGCGACTGGAAATAAGCCAGCTCGTTGCTGATCTCCAGGTTCGGATTGACCTGCCAGTTCAGGCGCGCGACGGCCTTGTCGTCGACGAAGCGCAGCACGGCGTCGCCGGCATTGTAGTTCTCGTCACGCAGGTGCTCGGCCAGGCCGCCGTTCACCAGCGGCGTGCCGAAGTAGCGGATCGGTTCCTGTTCCGCGTGGTCGAGCTGGGCGTACAAGGTCACGCTAGGGGCCAGCTTCGTCGTCATGCTGGTCAGGATCTTGCCGTGGCGGGATTCGCCGCGGTCGATGAAGCCGTCGCTGCGGCCGGCATAGGCGTCGACGCGGAAGGCGCACTGCTCGCCCAATGCACCGGTGGCGCCGATGCCGGCGCGCAGCGATTCACCGCCACCGATGCCGCCCAGGATCTCGAGCGAGGATTCGCGGCGCGGCGCCTTGCGCACGGCGTTGATGATGGCGCCGGTGGTGCCGCTGCCGTGAACCACCGAACCGGGGCCGCGCAGCACTTCGATCGTCTCGTAGCCCCAGGGGTCGGCCGGATAGGTCGCGGTGGTGGAGCCGACCAGCAGGCGCTGGCCGTTCTCCAGCATCGCGATCGAGTTGTTGCCGTTGAAGCCGCGCGCCGAGTAGCTGATGCCGCTGCCGGGCGAGCTGCTGTCGGTCAGGCCGGTGGTGCGCGTGACCGCGTCCTTGACCAGCAGGTCGCCGCGCGCCGCGATGGTGGAGGCGCTCAAGGTCTCGGCGCTGGCCGGCAGGTCGAGCGTGCTGATGTCCAGGCGGCTGCCGGTGGTGTTGGGGCGGTCGAGCGCCAGGCCCTCGTCGGCGGTCGCGCCGCGGATGGTGACGGTGGGAAGATCTTGCGCACTGGCGCCAGTGGCGCACAGCAGGGCGATGGCCGCGGCGAGCGGACGCAGTTGGGTCATGTCGTTCATGGTTTGCTTTGGGTTTGTGCAGGTTCGATCAGCACCAGCTGACCGGTCTCCGGGTCACGATAGACTTCGCCGACGCGGTCGTAGCCGCTGCCGTCCTGGGTCACGCCGCTGGCGGGCCGCTCGATCTGGCGTCCCTTCTCCACCGGCTGCGGGGTCTTCAGAGCGCCTTGCGCGCCGGCGATGGCGGCGATCAGGCCGCAGGCGAACACCAGCATCACGTCGACCAGGTTGACCAGGCTGGCGCGCGGATCTTCGTCGCTCTGGTCGAAGCGCGCATCGAGGTGGCGGTACAGCCTCAGTTTGCCGCGTCCCGATTTGGCTGCGTTCATGGCTGCGGCTCCATCGCGTCCAGCGTCTCTTCATACCAGCGGCGGCGCAGCTTGCCGATCACCAGACCGCCGATGCCGGCCACCAAGCCCAGCACGGTGGCGTCGAAGGCCACCGTCACGGCGCTGGCCAGCTTGGCCGGGTCGCCCTCTCCCAGCGCGGCCAGGCCCGGTCCGAGCGGGATGATGGTGGCCATCAGGCCCAGCATCGGCGGGATGCGCGCCAGCAGGTCGGCGCGCTCCAGCCGATGGCGCGCAATGCGCTGCACCGCCTCGACGTCGCCGCTGTCGCGCAGCCTGGCCAGGCCGTGGAAGCGTTCGCCGACGGCGATGCCCGATTCGACCAGCGCGATCGCGCAGCCGGCCAGCAGCGCCACCAGGGATGGCGCGAGCAGCCAGCTGACGGCGTCGTGCAGCCAGGCGTATGAGAGGGTTTCGATCATGGATGACTCCTTGCAGGTTGAGGGATGTGCCGGCCGCGCCACAGGCCGAGCGAGAACAGGACGAGGCAGGCGGCCAGGATGGCCAGCACCTGCACGATGCGCAGCGCGGCGGGCTGCGCGGGTTCGGGTTTCTGTGTCAGTTCGTAGACGCGCATCGGTTCAGGCGCCGGCGCCGGCGTGGCCGGTTCGGCAGGTTCGGCCAGTTCGCCGGTGTCAGGAGCCGCAGCCTGCTGCGTTGGCGCTGCCGGTGCCGCAGCGGGAACCGACGTGGCGGCAGCCGGCAGCATCTCCCCGCGCGCCTTGGCCAGGGTGACGCCGAGTTGTGCGGCGTCCGCGCCATCCAGTTGCGGCGCCAGCCAGCCCCACATCGGATGATCCGGCGCCGTGTGGCCGCTGCCCGGCAAGCCGTTGGCCGCCACCAGGCGCGCGAGCCCGCCGCCCATGCGGCGAATGGTCTCGGGATCGGTCTTCCAGAATCCTTTTTCGGCCGCCACCATGAGCACCGCCAGCATGTGCGCCTTCACGTGCGCGTTGTGGCGCTGGCCCAGGAATTCGGGCAGGCCGAGCTTGTGCCGGTTGTCGAAATAGACGGCTTTCACCTCATCCCAGGCCCAGTTCTTGACCAGGTCCGGACGGGTGACCTGCCAGCCCCACAGGTTCTCGATGAATTCCTGGCCCATGGTGCGCGCACCGGAGTAGCCGTTGTCCATCAATGGACGCAGCCAGGCCGGATTCAGGAAGCGCCCACGCAGCTCGCCCAACAACGCCGTGGCGAGCGGCTCGACGTCGGCCTGGCCCGGCTGCGCATGCTGCAGGATCAGCGCATCCGGCACGCGGCCGGTGCGCGTCTCGACCGCCAGCGACAGGCCGCCCAGGTAGTCGAAGGCGTCGTTGTTGTCGAGCAGGCCATACAGATTGCTGGCGCGGCCGTGGTAGGTGCGGTGGATGCCGTCCAGCGCCACGTCGAAGGCGCGGTGGCTGGAGGCGCCTTCGGCATCCAGGCCATAGGCATGGCCCATGCGGTTGCGGTAGGCGCGGCCGATCTCTTCGCGCTCGCGCCAGGCGCCCGAGCGCTCGGCCAGGCGGTTCACGCCGGTCCCATAGGCCCCCGGCGCATCGCCGAACACGCGCAGCGCGGCGGCCTGCCCCGCTTCGCCCGACGCCATGCCGCCCGCCACCAGCGCGCGCTGGCGAGTCAGCCATTCGCGCGCCACGCGGTTATCCGTCGCTGCTTCGCTGCCCCACACGGCGCCCTCGATCGGCGCCAGCGCCGCCTGCAGCGCTGGGCGCAGCGTCGGGTCCTGCTCGACCAGCGCCTGCGCCGACGCCGCCAGCGCCAGCCGGCCGGCGCGGTCGATCAGACGGATCAGGTTCGGATACAGGTCGCGGAACAGGCCGGAGGTGGTGACGACCGCGTCGCGCCGGACGGCGCCGGGCGTGAGCTTCACGTCGGTGACGATGCCGCGCGCATTCCACACCGGCTCGGCGCCCATCATGGCGAGCGCGAAGCCGACCATCACGCCCTCGTCGCGCACCGCGTCGGACGCCCACAGGATGATGCCTTCGCTGCCCTCGCCTACTTTGTCCCTTTCGGCCGCTTTCCCCGCCATCTGCCTCCCCAGTCCAAACCCTAACCGGGTCGGCAGGATGTCGCCGTCGACCGCGTGGAAGTTGCGGCCCGTCGGCAGCGCCTCGGGCGAGCGCAGCGGATCGTTGCCCTTGCCTGGCTCGATGTAGCGGCCATCCAGGCCGGCCAGCAGCGCCGCCATCTCGCGCCGCGGCGAGTCGCGCAATTTATGCGCAACCTCGGGGTCGTCGATGCCGCTCTTCTTCATCGAGTCGAGCATCAGGTCCAGCGATTCCTTGTTCCACGGCCGGCCGAACACGTGCAGGCCGTGGGGCATGAATTTTTCTTGCAGCTTGGTCAGGTAGTGGCCGATCTCGTGCGCCAGCAGGTCGTGGTCGGCGGCGTCGAAGCCGATGCCGCGCACTTCCAGCACGTCGGACATCGAGGCTTCCAGCTCGGCGCGCAGGTTCAGGGCCACCACGCGCTCGCGCATCAGCTGCGCGGCCTGGGTCTTGAGCGACTCGGACGACGCGGCCTCGAAACTCTCGACGATCTGGCGCAGCGACAGCAGCTCGTCGTACAGCGGCGTGGTCGCCAGCGGCGGCGTCAGGTGGTCGACGATGATGGCCAGGCCGCGGCGCTTGGCCTGGGTGCCTTCGCCGACGCCGTCCACGATATACGGGTAGATGCCCGGCAGGTCGCTCGCGATCAGGCTCGGATAGTCGTCGCTCGACAGGCCGACTGCCTTGCCCGGCATGAATTCATAAGTCGAGTGGCGGCCCACGTGCACCACCGCATCGGCCTTGAAGCGGTCGCGGATCCAGTGGTAGAAACCCAGGAACTGGTGCGGCGGCGTGATGCTGGTGTTCGCGTGCAGCAGTTCTTCGTCCACTTCCCAGCCGCGCGGCGGCTGCGGGCCGATGAAGACGTTGCCGAACACCAGGCCCGGCACCAGCATCTTGCCGCCGTCGACCATCACCTTGCCCGGCGCCGGGCCCCAGCCGCGCATGCCTTCGATGCCGTAGCCGATCAGGCGCCGATAAAGGGGCGCCAGCGCCTTGCAGGGACGCGGCTTGACGTCGTCCAGGCAGGCAAAGTATCCCTCTTCCAGCGCATGCAGGTCGCGCGTGGCCGCCTCGCGCTGCGGGTGGTCGACGCCCTCGACCAGGTGCAGCAGCTCCTCGATCACGGTTTCGGCCTGCTTGCGGCCCAGCGCGCGTTCGCCCTTGGCTTCGGCGGTCAGCACGTCGGCATGCAGTCGCCCCAGCAGGCCGTCTTTCATTTCTCCCTGCACCCGCGGCGACAGGGTCGCGAACCAGCGCGCGTAATCGGCCGCACTGACGCTATTGACGGTGCCGGCCATCTCGCGCAGGGCGGCGCGGTCTTCCGGCAGGTTGACGCCGCGCGCCATGATCATGTCGAGCAGCGCCTCGGACGACGCCGGCAGATCGCCGACCGTGTAGCCGGCGCTTTTAAGCGCATGCAGCATGTCGAACAGCGACTCCGGCACGTTGAGGTTGTCGGCGCCGATGTTCTGGCGGCCCGGCGGATGGTTGTAG
This sequence comes from Massilia sp. UBA2604, assembly GCA_002339265.1. GTDB lineage: Bacteria > Pseudomonadota > Gammaproteobacteria > Burkholderiales > Burkholderiaceae_D > Telluria. Next base: position 23,275 of record DDKG01000251.1, read on the forward strand.
TAGACCATCGCGACCTTCTTGTCCGCATTCGGCTTGGCGCGCAGCGCCAGCCAGCGCGCCACCCGGCCCGACAGGCGCTCGACTTCGGCCGGCAGCAGGACTGGCGGCCGGTTCTCGATGCCGGTCTGGCGGTCGCGCTGGGCCTGGCCCAGGGCCGCCACCACCATCGGCTGGCCGATACCCTGCAGCTCGGGCAGGGCCACGCGGTACTGGACCGAATCGGGCGGCAAGCCATCAGGCGACAACTGCCACTGCATCGCGGTGCGGTCCGACAGGCGGATCGCCTTGAACACCGGGATGTCCAGGCGCTTGAAAGCTTCGCCCACTGCCTCGCGGCCCTCGGCGGCGCCGACCACGAAGTCCTGCAGCACCACCAGCGCCGCCGGTTTCGCCGGCGCGACCAGCTCCGGCAGGCGCTCCAGCGCTTCGCGCGAGGCGCCGCCCCAGCGCGTCAGCAGTTGCACGCAGGGCTGACCGAGTTCCTCGATGCGGCGGCACAAGGCGGCCGGCACCACCCCATCCATATTCGCCAGGTCAAGCACGACCACGGCCGGTCGGTCCTGCAGGCCAAGCCTGGCGGCATTGCCCCAGGCGGCGGCGTCCTGCAGCTCGCGCTGCCCGGCGCGCAGGCGCAGCGTCGGCTCGGGCTGCGGAGGAGCCAGGGGCGTCGATGGCGCCAGCAGGTGCCGCATCAGCTCCGTGGTGTTGTCGACGCCGCCCGACTGCCATACGCGGCGCGCCGCCAGCCAGTGGCGGGCGGCGGGGTCCAGGTCCGCCGCCTGCAGCGCGGCCGGCGGCGGCGCTTCGCTCGCCAGCTGGCGCAGCAGCTCGGGCGAGAAGCCGGCCAGGCTGCCATGGCGCGAACGCGTCATCAGGTTCAGGGTCGCTTCGCCATTCAGCGCGAGCACGGCGGTGTCCGGCCGGGCGTGGCGCGCCAGCCCATCCTTCATGCGGCGCGCCGGGTCGCCGAACAGCGACACCGCCAGGATGGTGTCGGCGCCGGCGATCCACTGCCCCACTTCACGCTCGCCGGCCGCCATCAGCTGGTCCGGGGTGCGCAGCAGGATGCGGTCGCGCGGGTGGCTGGCCAGGTGGCGGTGGGCGGCCTCGATGGCGCCCGGCGCGGCGCGTTCGGTGACTACCGCGAACAGGGTGGCAGCACTTGCAGGCATGCAGGCGAACAGGAACGCCAGCGCAGCGCAGGCGCGGACAATGAGAAGCGTGTTCATGTGAACGTCGACCTTTCAGCTGCGCGCCAGGGCGCACGACAACAGGCAGCCGCCATCCTTCCACGATGAACAGGGACGCTTGCGCGCGCGCCGCGAGGGCGAACGACCGCATACGCGATAGCACGAGCAATAAAGAAGGAACAGCGGACAACCAACAGGCACGCCCTCACCCCGGGACGTGCGAATGCATCGTGGATGGCCGGTCTTCTGGCTCGCCGTCTTCCTTCCCCGGTCCTGCCTTCCCGTGCACGGGGCACAGTGGCGTTCGACCGGGGTCGTCAGGCTTACAGCAGCGGGGGCTGCGCCGGACTGGCGCGCGATGGCTATCGCGCACGTCACCGGCTTCCCGTTTCACCTCCCTGCAGACGAGCAGGAAGGCACCATTCACTTGATTGGGCGCGATTCTACCGCCAAGTTCGACCAGTTGTCACCGCATTATTTTTTCTTCCCGGATGGCGCAGGCAGCCGCCGCTCCATCGAATCTCCATCCAACTGTCACCCGAATGCCATCGACCGCGGTCACAATACGATGTTCGATCCGTTCCGCCACAGCGCTTCCATGACCTCTGTTTCGCCGCCAATCCCGACCATCGCTCCCGGCTCGCCCTGGAAGCTGCGCTACGGCCTGATCTTCGCCGGCCAGTCGCTGTCGCTGCTCGGCTCCGCGCTGACCCAGTTCGTGCTGCTGTGGTGGATCACCGACACCACCGGCGACATCTCGGCGCTGGCGACGGCCGGCATCGCGGCCCTGCTGCCGCAGGCGGTCCTCAGCCCGCTCGGCGGCACGCTGGCCGACCGCTACAGCCGGCGCCTGCTGATGATCTGCGCCGACCTGGTGAGCGCGCTGTGCATGATGGTCCTGATCGCGCTGTTCCTGGCCGACAGCGTCGCGCTGTGGCAGGTCTACACGATGCTGACGATCCGCAGCGCGATGCAGGCCTTCCAGGCGCCGGCGGCGGCGGCCAGCGTGGCGATGCTGGTGCCGCCCGGCTTCCTGCCGCGCGCCGTGGGCCTGAGCCAGACGGTGCAGGCCTTGATGACGGTCGCCGCGGCGCCGCTCGGCGCGCTCGCGATCAGCATCCTGCCGATGGGATGGGCGCTGGGCATCGACGTCGGCACCGCCCTGCTGGGCATCGTGCCGCTGCTGTTCCTGCGCATCCCGCAGCCACGCGTGGCGCATGCAGACCGGCAGGGCCTGTGGCGCGAGTTCCGCACCGGCCTGGCGGTGGTGACCTCGAACCCGGGCCTGTCGCGCCTGTACCTGCTGCTCGGCGCGGTGGTGCTGGTGATCATGCCGGCCTTTACCCTGGTGCCGCTGCTGGTCAAGGAATACTTCGGCGGCGGCGCGCCGCAAGTGGGCTTCATGGAGGCGATGGCCGGCGTCGGCATGATCGCCGGCGGCATGTTCGTGACGGCGCTGGCGCCGCGGCGCGGCATGCCGTGGGTGCTGCTGGGCTTCGGCGCCTCGTGCGCCACCCTGGCGCTGACGGCGCTGGTGCCGCCCACGCTGTTCGGCGTGGCCGTGTTCTGGTGGGGCGTGAGCGGCGCGGCCTTCATCGCCGGGAACACACCGCTCACGACCCTGCTGCAGTCGACGATCCCGAACCACCTGCAGGGCCGGGTGCTGTCGCTGCTGAACATGGTGATGGCGCTGGCCGCGCCGGTCGGATTAGCGCTGGCCACGCCCCTGGGCGAGGCGATCGGCGTGCGCTGGCTGTTCGTGGCGATGGGCGTGGCCGGCACGATCGTCAGCCTGAGCGGCTTCCTGTCGCCGGCGCTGCGCGAGCTCGATCGCCCGCAAAAATAAATCGCACAGGTTTATTTACGGGGAATGGACTTATACTGGCGGCTTCCAGCCGTCCCTTCCCTTGAACGCCCGCGCCATGCCGCCCTATAACGCCCCACCTCCCGCCTTTGACCCCGCCACCATGCCGCTGCTGCGCACCGTCGGCTCGAACCAAGTGGGCATGCGCGAGTTCAACGAGCGGGTCGTGCTGCAGGCGATCCGCACCCATGGCAGCCTGCCCAAGGCCGAAGTCGCCCGCCTGACCAAGCTCAGTACCCAGACGGCCTCGGTGATCATCAACCGCCTGCTGGACGAAAAGCTGGTGGTCAAGCGCGACGCCGTGCGCGGCAAGGTCGGCCAGCCGTCGCAGCCGATCGCCCTGAATCCGGAAGGCGCGTTCTCGATCGGCATCCAGATCGGCAGGCGCGCGCTGGACGTGGTCCTGCTCGATTTCACGGGCGCGCTGCGCTGGCAGTCGTCGACGCCCTACGC
>DDKG01000081.1 GCA_002339265.1 Massilia sp. UBA2604
CACCTGCACGATCAGGCCCGTAGTCTCGGCCAGCGGGATGAACTCCGACGGCGGCACGATGCCTCGCTGCGGATGCACCCAGCGCACCAAAGCCTCGGCGCCGACGATGCGCCCGCTGGCGATCTCGAACTTCGGCTGGTAATACAGGATCAATTCACCGTTGCCCAGCGCATGGCGGAGGCCCGATTCGATGCGCATGCGCTCCTGCATGCCCTTGTTCATGTCCTGGCTGTAGAACGCGACGCTGCGGTCCGGATTGGCTTCCGCCCTCTTCGCCCGCTCCATCGCGATATCGGCGAGGCCGAGCAGGGTCTCGGCATCGTTGCCGTCCTGCGGATACACGCTGATGCCGATGCTGGCGCCGACGCGCAGGTCGTGGCCGGCGATGTAGAACGGCGCATCGAGCGATGCCTGCAGCTTCTGGGCCACGGTGGTCGCCTCGAAGTGCTGGCGGATGTCCGACAGGCCAACGGCGAATTCGTCGCCCGACAGGCGCGCCACCACGTCTTCGTCGCGCAGCGCGTCCTTGAAGCGTTGAGCGACCTGACGCAGCAGCTCGTCGCCGATGCGGCGCCCGAGCGTATCGTTGATGCGCTTGAAGCGGTTCAGGTCTAAGAACAGCACGCTGCCCGCCGTCTCGTTGCGCTGCGATACCGCCAGCGCCTGGTCGACCAGGCGCGCGAACAGCGTGCGGTTCGGCAGGCCGGTCAGCTCGTCATAATAGGCCAGGTGGTGCAGCTGTTCCTCGGCCTGCTTGCGTTCCGTGATGTCGGTGAGATAGGCGATCAGGCCCGTGGGACGCTCCGCTAAATCTCGCAGCGGCGACAGCGACAGGCTGGCCCAGAACACCTCGCCCGATTTCTTCCGGCGCCGCACTTCCATCATGCGCCCGCCCTGCTCCGCGAACAGGTCGGGCTGCATGTCTGCTCCGTCGTCCTCGTCCGCATACAGGAACAGGATGTTGCGCCCGACCGCCTCCAGCGAGGTGTAGCCGAACAGCTGCTCGGCGCCGCGGTTCCAGCTGGTGATGTAGCCCATCTGGTCCATCGTCAGCACCGACTCGTGGATCTGGTCGAGGATCTGCGACTGGTGCGCCAGCTGCGCCTCCATCTGCGCATAGGCGTGCGTGGAGCGCTGCGCCAGCGCGTGCATCTGCATCAGGCTCGCCGTCAGCTGGGCCAGCGCGGCCAGCTTGCGCTCGGTCTCCTGAGAGTAACCCTCGCCGCCACTCACCTCGTACCAGCCGAACTGCTCGATGCCCGCCGCCACCGGGTGGCGCAGGATGCGCGCGCCCGGTTGGTTGGGGTCGATCAGGCCGGCGCCCGGCACGAAGCGTCCCTCCGGACTGCCGGTGAGCAGGGCCGCCAGGCGTCCCAGCTCCAGGTTCAGGGTCTCGCCGCGCAGGCGGAGGATGGCGTCGCAGACGGCGGTCGTGCCGCCGACGAAGTCGAAGGAGGCCAGTTCGCGCAGGTCAGACATTCCGGCCCACCTGGATCGCCCAGTGATAGGCGTGCAGCTGGCTGGCCCACCAGGCGGCCGGGCTCACGCCCGCCTCCTCCAACTGGCTTTCCGTCGGATGGGTTTCGGTCAGTCGCAGCCAGGCGCCGAGCCGGCCGCGCCGCTCGACCAGGGCGCCGGCGACGTCGTCCGGCAGGTACAGGTCGGCCGCGATCGCCGCCATCGGCATGTGCAGCAGGCGGTCGAGCAGCGAGAACACGCCGGTCATGAAGGCCAGGTCTTGCGCATCGCGGTCGCCGCCGGCCTCGCGGCACAAGGCTTCCAGCTGCGCGGCGCGGCGCGCCGCCAGCGGCAGCAGCAGGTTGGGCAAACCGTCCGGCTGCTGGCGCGCGTACAGCAGCAGCTGCAGCCAGCGCTGCAGCTGGCGCCGGCCGAGCACCGTGATCGCATGGGCGAAGCTCGTGATCTGGGTGCTCACCGCGAAGGCCGCCGAATTGACCAGTTTGAGCAGGTGGTAGGCCAGCGCCGGGTCTTGCTTGATCTGGTGCTCGAGTTCGCGCGATTCGGCATCGCGCGCCAACAGGCCCAGCAAGGTCAGGATGCGGCGGCGCGAGCTGCCGTCGTCGTCCGGCGACGGCGCCGCGTCGGGGTCCAGGGGATAGTCGCCGCCGAACCAGTCGAAGCCAGCGTTCTCGCATTCGGAAAAGCGGCGCGCGCTGTCCACGCCGTGCGCCAGGTGCGGTCCGAACAGCGCGACCAGGCGGCCCGGCGGCAACGCAGCCAGGTCGCAGCCGCGCGCCACCGAGCGCAGGGCCGCCGGCGCCTTTGCGCCTTCCGGGATATCGCCGTCCAGCCAGATGCGGTAACCGTAGGCGTGCAGCTCGGCCAATTGGCGCGCGGCGCTGTTCGACGCCAGCGCGTCGGCCCTGATCACCAGGCCGACGCGGTTAGCCGTCAGCAGCGCCAGCACCGGCGCCGTCAAGGCCTCCGGGCCGGCCAAGTGCAGCAGACAGTCGAGCGGCGCGATCGCCGTCAGCAGGTCGGCGCCCGCAAACACCGCTTGCAGCCGTTGCGCCAGGTCGGCGCCGGGCGCCAGCCGCAGGCTCAGCGCCACCCATTCGTTCTGCGCATTGGCGACCGGGTCGATTGCTACCAGCGGAATATGTCCCTGCTCGGCCATTTGATGTTTCTCAATAATATTCAATCAATCTTATTGCACCGAATACTATAAAGCAACAGCAATGTTTCCCAGTGGATAGCGATAATTCACTCTCAGTTACTACCGGCGCGCTGGACCGCGAAACGGATCAGCTCCGCTTGGCCCTCGATGCCCAGTTTGCGCTTGATGTTCAGCCGGTGCGTCTCCACCGTGCGCACCGACAGATCCAGGTCGCGCGCGATCTGCTTGTTCGACTGGCCGGCCGCGATATGCTTGAGCACTTCCTGCTCGCGCGCGGTCAACTGGTCGCTCGGCGCGGCCGGATTGGCCAGCTGGCGCGCCAGCGCGGCGCTGTAGTAGATGCCGCCGCCCATCACGGTTTCGATGGCCAGCACGATGTCCTTGCCCGGCGCGTCCTTCAGCACGTAGCCGCGCGCACCGGCCGCCATGGCCTGGCTCACGTATTCCGGTTTGTCGTGCATCGACAACATCAGCACCGCGATGCCGGGATAGCGCGCGGTGAGCTGGTACGTGGCCTCGATGCCGCTGCCGCCGCGCATGTTCACGTCCATCAGCACCAGGTCGGGGTGGAATTCGCCGGCCCGCGCCAGGGCTTCCTCGCCCGAGCCGGCTTCGGCCACCACGGTCAGGTGCGGCGCCGACTCGAGCCGCGCGCGCAGGCCGTCGCGCACCAGCGGGTGGTCGTCCACCAGCAGGATCTTCACTTCCCTCGTTTCACCGATCACATCACCACTCAAATTACCATTCACTGCTGCTCCTTCAAATCGATGCTGGCCACCACCCGGGTGCCCGTGGACGACGACGCGATCGAGAATCGCCCGCCGATCGCCTCCATGCGCTCCATCATATTCCTTAGCCCGATACCGCGCTTGGGATGCACGGCCACGCCGTCCGTATCGAAGCCCACGCCGTCGTCGGCGATGCACAGGCTGACCAGGTCGCCCACGCGCTCGAGCACGATCTCGATATGCCGCGCCTGGGCATGGCGCTCGACATTGGTCAGCGCCTCTTGCGCGATCCTGAACAGCACCGTGCCCACGATCTCGGGCAGCGCGTCCACCGCACCGGCCGCACGGAAGCGCACCGGCGCGCCCGCGTGCTCGCCGAATTCGCTGGCCAGGTGGTCCAGCGCCGGCGCCAGGCCCATATCGTCCAGCAGGGTCGGACGCAGGTCGTGCGAGATGCGGCGCACCTCGCCCAGCAGCGTCTTCACCTGCTCGACGGTACGCTCCAGCCCCGCGCGGCCCTGCTCGCGGCGCGCTTCGTCGCCGTCGATGCGGATGATGCCCGCCTCCAGCTGCAGCTTGACCGAGACCAGCGCCTGGCTGATCCCGTCGTGCAGGTCGCGCGACAGGCGCGCCCGTTCTTCTTCCTGCGATTCCACCACGCGCTGGGCCAGCGCCTTCAGCTTCGCATCCGCGACTCGTCCCTCGCTGATGTTCAGGGCCAGGCCGCCGCCGGCCACGCCCACCGCCGCCACCGTCGCCAGCACCGCCATCCACAGCAGCGTCTCTTCGATATTGCGCGACTGCTGGGCGTCCACCAGCGCCAGCGCCGCTTCGACGTCGTCGAGGTAGATGCCGGTGCCCATCACCCAGTTCCAGTGCGCGATCGGCACCACGTAGCCCAGCTTGGGCGCCGGCCGGTTGCTCGAGGGCTTGGCCCAGGTATAGCGCAGGAAGCCGCCGCCCTCGCCGGCCAGCGCGATCAGGCGCTGGATGGTCGGCGCGCCGGTCGAGTCGCGCCATTCCCACATATCGGTGCCGACCAGTTCCGGCTGGCGCGGGTGCATCAGGTTCAGGCCGCGGGTGTCGTAGACGAAGAAGTAGCCATCGTCGCCGTAGCTCAGGCTCGACAGGATACGAATGGCTTCGCGTTGCGTGGCCGCGTCGCTGCTCCCGTTGCCGGTCAGGTGCGCGATCGAGCGCGTCGCCAGCTCGACGTAGTGGCGCAGCTCCGCCTCCTTGCTCGCCAGGTAGGCGCGCTGGATCGTGGCGCGCTGCTCGGCCGCCAGGGTCACGCCCTGCTGGCGCACGTAGAGCGCGATCGCGCACAGCGCCACCACCAGTGGCACGACCGCCAGCACGATCACTTTTTGTCTCAGCCGCATATGCCGCCCGCATGGTTCGATTCAAAGGCCTGCATTCTACGTCCGATGGCAGGGGCTATTCTACGTAGCATTACGTAGAGACTGCGTAATCATGCGCTTGCGGTACTGACAATAGTGCAAGATACTCAACAGCATGCTGTAAATAATTGGCGTTGGCATGTACTGACGCAAAAGCATCAATCCATTTCGGAGGAGTCACTTCATGAAACGTATCTCGAGCATGCTCGGATGGATCGTCCTGTCCATCCTGGGCGCGTTTGCGCTCGGCTACATCGCGCTCAAGCGCGGTGAAACCATCAACGCCATCTGGATCGTCGCCGCCGCCGGCTGCGTCTACCTGATCGCCTACCGCTTCTATTCGCTGTTCATCGCCACCAAGGTGATGGGACTCGACCCCAAACGCCAGACCCCGGCCTATAAATTCAACGATGGCCTCGACTACGTCCCGACCAACAAGAACGTTCTGTTCGGCCACCACTTCGCCGCCATTGCCGGCGCCGGCCCGCTGGTCGGCCCGGTGCTGGCCGCGCAGATGGGCTACCTGCCCGGCATGATGTGGATCCTGGCCGGCGTCGTGTTCGCCGGCGCGGTGCAGGATTTCATGGTGCTGTTCATGTCCACCCGCCGCGACGGCCGGTCGCTCGGTGACCTGATCAAGTCCGAGATGGGAGAAATCCCCGGCCTGATCGCGCTGCTCGGCACCTTCATGATCATGGTGATCATCCTGGCGGTGCTGGCGCTGATCGTCGTGAAGGCCCTCACCGGTTCGCCGTGGGGCACCTTCACCGTGATGGCGACGGTGCCGATCGCGCTGTTCATGGGGATTTACTCGCGCTACGTGCGCGTCGGCCGCATCGGCGAGATCTCGCTGATCGGCTTCGTGCTGCTGATGCTCGCCATTATCGGCGGCCAGTGGGTGCACGACTCGCCGACCTGGGGCCCGGTGTTCACCTTCACCGGCACCGAACTGACCTGGATGCTGATCGGGTATGGTTTCGTCGCTGCCGTGATTCCCGTGTGGCTGCTGCTGGCGCCGCGCGACTACCTGTCGACCTTCCTCAAGATCGGCACCATCCTGGGCCTGGCGATCGGCATCATCGTGGTCGCCCCCGACCTGAAAATGCCGGCCGTGACCAAGTTCATCGACGGCAGCGGACCGGTATGGTCCGGGAATATCTTCCCCTTCCTGTTCATCACCATCGCCTGCGGCGCCGTCTCCGGCTTCCATGCGCTGATCTCGTCGGGCACCACGCCCAAGATGCTCGAGAATGAAACCCAGGCCCGCTTCATCGGCTATGGCGGCATGCTGATGGAATCGTTCGTCGCCATCATGGCCCTGATCGCCGCGTCGACCATCGATCCGGGCATCTACTTCGCCATGAACAGCCCGGCCGCGCTGCTGGGCACCACCGCCCAGTCGGCGGCGCAGGCGGTGTCGCAGATGGGCTTCGTGATCACGCCGGAAGCGCTGGAGCAGATGGCGCGCAACGTCGGCGAGCACACCATCATCTCGCGCGCCGGCGGCGCCCCGACGCTGGCAGTGGGCATGGCCGAGATCCTGTCCAACGTCGTCGGCGGCCCGGCCATGATGGCCTTCTGGTACCACTTCGCGATCCTGTTCGAGGCGCTGTTCATCCTGACCGCGGTCGATGCCGGCACCCGCGCCGGCCGCTTCATGCTGCAAGACCTGCTGGGCGCCTTCGCCCCGTCGCTGAAAAAGACCGACTCGCTGCCGGCCAACCTGCTGGCCACCGGCCTGTGCGTCGCGGCCTGGGGTTACTTCCTGTACCAGGGCGTGGTCGATCCGCTGGGCGGCATCAACACCCTGTGGCCGCTGTTCGGCATCGCCAACCAGATGCTGGCCGGTATCGCGCTGATGCTGGCTACCTGCGTGCTGTTCAAGATGAAGCGCGCCAAGTATGCCTGGGTCACCATCATGCCGACCCTGTGGCTGCTGGCCTGCACCCTGACCGCCGGCTGGCAGAAGATCTTCCACAGCGATCCGCGCATCGGCTTCGTCGCGCACGCCAACAAATACCAGGCGGCGCACGACGCCGGCGAAATCCTGGCCCCGGCCAAGACCATCGTCGAGATGGAGCGCATCATCTTCAACGACTACGTCAACGCCAGCCTGGCGGGCTTCTTCATCTTCGTGGTGCTGGCGGTGCTGTTCTACGGCGTTCGTACCGTGATGGATGCGCGCAAGGCGAATGGGCCGACCGCGAAGGAATCGCCGTACGTCGCCATGCCAAGCCCGCAGGTGCCGTGATGTTCGGCACCCTGAAACAGGCCGGCAACTACCTCGGGCAGAGCCTGCGGCTGATGGTCGGCCTGCCCGAATACGACACCTACCTGGCGCATATGGAGCGTACCCACCCGGACCAAGCCCCGATGACGTACGAGGAATTCTTCCGCGAGCGCCAGGAGGCGCGCTATGGGGGAAGCCGGGCCTCGTGCTGCTGAGCGGCAGCATGACAATCTGACCCGGGAAGGGGCGCTGCGGCGCCCCTTTTTTTGTTCCAGTCGCGATGCTGTGCGACACAGAATTGTTCCGTTTGCCAGATTTGCGGATTCGCAAAGCTGTTCCCTCCCCTAGCCCGTATATTTTTTTCCTGCGGGATCTTGCCCGCTAGGAGGATCTGCACCGTTGCCGGATCCGCTGCGCTGTGCCGTTTGCGGGAACCACGATGCAGAATTTGGAGCGCTCGAGCCTGAACCGGAAGCTGAACATCATCTCGCTGCTCTCGACGGCGACCGCGCTGCTGTTCGTGTTCTGCGCCTTCGCCGCCACCTCCGTCATCAATCACCGCAAGGCCGAGGGCCTGCAACTGGCCGCCTTCGCGCGCGTGATCGGCGCCGCCACCTCCGCCGACCTGATGCTGGTCGACCGGCGCCAGGCCGGCGCCACGCTGGCGGCGCTGGAAGCCCAGCAGGACATCTCGGCGGCGGTGCTGTACGACCGCTTCGGCCGGCCGCTGGCCGAGTACCGCTCGCCGTCGCGCCTGAGCGCCGAGCTGCCCTCGCTCGACGACCTCGATCTGGACACGCTGAACGACGCCAACCGCGCCGGCCGCTTCCTGCTGTCGCGCCACATGCGCGTGGTGCACGAGGTACGCCACGGCGAGCTGCCAGTCGGCGCGATCATGATCGAGGCCGACCTGCTGCCGATGTGGCTCGAGATCCTGGCCAGCCTGGTGGTGATCGGACTGGCGATGGGGGCCGCGCTGCTGGTCTCGCTGGGCCTCTCCCGGCCCCTCAAGCGCAGCATCGCCGAGCCGATCGCCAGGCTGATCCACGCCGCGCAAAAGGTCTCGGCCAGCCAGAACTACGCCCTGCGCGTGCAGCACAAGCGCAGCGACGAACTGGGCGTGCTGATCGACAGCTTCAACACCATGCTGGCCCAGATCGAAGACCGCGGCACGGCCTTGCTGCACCACCGCGACGAACTCGAACGCCAGGTCGGCGTGCGCACCGAGCAGCTGGAAAAGGCCAAGAACGCGGCCGAAGCGGCTAGCCGCGCCAAGAGCGGGTTCCTCGCCACCATGAGCCACGAGATCCGCACCCCGATGAACGGCGTGCTGGGCATGACCGAGATGCTGCTGGCCACCGAGCTGACCGAGGCCCAGCGCAGCTACACGCAGCTGGTCAAGCGCTCGGGCGAGCACCTCCTGGTGATCATCAACGACATCCTNNATCCACAACGTCTACACCCCGCAGGCGGCGGCCAAGGGCCTGGGCTGCGACTTCGACATCGCCAACGACATCCCGGTGGCGATCTGCGGCGACCCGAACCGGCTGCGCCAGATCATGGCCAACCTGATCGGCAA
>DDKG01000080.1 GCA_002339265.1 Massilia sp. UBA2604
TTCACCTATCCGGCGATCGTGACCGTGGTCGCGTTCGCGATCGTGATCTTCCTGCTCACCTATGTGGTGCCGCAGATCGTCTCGGTGTTCGCCAACACCAAGCAGAAGCTGCCCTTCCTCACCGTGGTCATGCTGGCCGTGTCCGACTTCGTACGCGCCTACGGCATCTATTGCGCGATCCTGATCGCCGGCGCGTTCTGGATGTGGCGGCGTGCGCTGCGCAACCCCGACCTCAAGCGGCGCTGGCACACCTGGCTGCTGACGGCCCCGATCTACGGCAAGTTCGAGCGCAGCCTCAATACGGCGCGCTTCGCCAGCACGCTGGCGATCACCACCGGTTCCGGCGTGCCCATCCTGCGCGCGCTCGACACCAGCCGCGAAACCCTGTCCAACGTGGCGATGCGCGAGCTGGTCGAGCAGGCCACCGGCAGCGTGCGCGAAGGTGTGAGCCTGGCGCGCGCGCTGTCGGCGCAAAAGCACTTTCCGCCGATGCTGGTGCACATGATCCGCGCCGGCGAGATCACCGGCGAATTGCCGGCCATGCTCGAGCGCGCCGCCAATTCGCAGCAGGCCGACCTCGAGCGCCGCACACTCACCATCGCCGGCCTGCTCGAGCCGGTGCTGATCCTGGCCATGGGCCTGGTCGTGCTGCTGATCGTGCTGGCGGTGCTGATGCCGATCATCGAAATCAACCAGCTGGTGCAGTAAAACAATGGCAGTCAATAATATGAACAAGCGTTTGCCTCTTCTTCTCAGCCTGCTTGCCCTGATCCTGCTGGCGGCCTCGATCGCCTACTGGGTGCTGCAACTGTACAAGCCCGAGCAGCGGCCGCTGGCGGCGGCCCCGGTCGCGACCCAGCCCCCGCCGAGCCCCGAGGCCGCGGCCACCCTGTTCGGCGGCCAGCCGACGGCCGTGATTTCGAACTTCCAGCTCACCGGCGTGGTGTCGGCCGGCGCCGACAGCGCGGTGATCCTGGTGGCCGACGGCCAGCCGCCGAAGGCGGTGCGCATCGGCCGCGAGATCGCGCCGGGCGTGACCGTGGCCGAAGTGCACCGGCGCTATGTGATGCTGTCGGATGGCGGCGTGATGAAGCGGGTGGAACTGGCGCCCGACACCGGCCAGTCGACCTCGATCATGCCGCCGGAGCCGCGCATGATGCAGCAGCAGCCCATGCCGCAACCGGTGGCTGCGGCGCCGGCCATGGAACCGCAGACCGCGCCGGGCGCGGTCAACGCGCCGCCCGTCATGCGCAGCGTGCCGCCGCCGGGTGGTGGTCCGCAGGGCACGCCGACCACGCCGGAAAATGCGCAACTGCCGCAAGAGCAGCAGGCGCAGCAAGACCAGCAAGTGCAACAAGAGCAGCAGGCGGCGCAAGAGCCGCAGGATCCGCCACCGGAGCAGGGCGATCCGACCCAGCAGAGCCGTAACAATGTGCAGATGCCACCCAACGCCCCGCCGATGAACCAGACCCAGCAGCCGATCACCCAGTGATGGCGGCGCGGCGCCCGGCCACCATCGCCTCTTCAGCGCCTCTTCACGGTATTGACGCCATCAGCGTCGCAGCGCGGTAAATGCCGCCAGCTCCCACGACCTGAATCCCAGTAACAAGGTATAGCCTTCGCGTTCCTCCACCGGCAGGCGCCGGTCGTTCAGGTGCAGCCGCGCCAGCTCCGCCGCCAGTTGTTCGATCTTGAGGGACAGCTCTTTTGCGCTGGCATGCGACAGCCTCGCCGGCAAGCACATCAGCGCCTCGCCCGCGCCGTCGAAGGGTCCGGCAAAATAATCCTCCACCACGTGTTCGCGGAAGAACTGCTGCACCGGCCCGTCCGGTAGCCAGCGGAATGCGTTCGACACCCGCAACTGGTAGCGGTTCAGCGGCTTGAGTTCGATCAGTCCCAGCCGGTCGAGTTCGGCGAGCAGGGTGATGCACTCGGCCTCGGTCAGCTGGTAGGTGTCGACCACCTGTTCCATATTCCAGTGGCCGAGGCAGCAGATCGCCATCAGCAGCAGGCGCGGCTTGGCCACCAGCGAGCGCTCCTGCGGCAGGCTCAGGGCGTCCAGCTGGGGCCGGGTATCGAGCGCGCCGCGCAGCAATTCTTCCAGCGGAATGCCGGTTGCCTGGCAAATCTCGGCCAGCCGCGACAGCGCCATGTCCTTCTGGCCGAACATGCGTTTCACGCTCGATTCGCTCACACCGATGCGCTCGGCCAGCAGCTTGTAGGTAATGCCGGCCGCGCGCAGCCGGGCGCGCAGGGCATCGAGGATCAGGTCGGGTGAGCTCATGAAATCCATGGTGAATGACGACGCTCGACTCTACCGTTGAACGGCGAGGTGGACAAGACGCATGCGACGAACGGCATGTCAGGCCGATGGAAGGAAAAAAAGCGGACACTGAAGTGTCCGCAAGGAGAAATCTTTAGAAACGCTGGCGTGGATTCAGTCGTCCTCGTCCGCCACCAGCTTGACCTTCTTCAGCGCCCGCTTGGCTTCATGCCGCTCGCTCGACAGCGGCTTGGCATGCGCCCCGGCGGCGCGCGCCTTGGCCAGCGCCGCGATCGGGTTGCGCGGCTTGCCGAACTGCTGCGACGGCTCAACGCGCAAGCGCATCTTCTGCCGTGTCGCCAATGCCTTGTTCGCCATGCGGGCTCCTGCTAAAAATTACAATACGTAACGCGACAGGTCTTCGTTGACCGCCAGCGCATCGAGCCGTTCGTTGACGTAGGCTGCGTCGATCCGCACCACCTGGTCCTTTTCGGACCCGGCGCTGAACGAGATCTCTTCCAGCAGCTTTTCCATCACCGTGTACAGGCGGCGCGCGCCGATGTTCTCGGTGCGCTCGTTGACCGAAAACGCGATCTCGGCCAGGCGGTGGATGCCTTCGTCGACGAACTCGATCCTGACGCCTTCGGTCGCCAGCAGCGCTTCGTACTGCTTGGTCAGGCTGGCGTGGGTCGAGGTCAGGATGCTCTTGAAGTCGTCGATCGACAGCGATTCGAGTTCGACGCGGATCGGGAAGCGTCCCTGCAGTTCCGGGATCAGGTCCGACGGCTTCGACAGGTGGAAGGCGCCCGAGGCAATGAACAGGATGTGGTCGGTCTTGATCATGCCGTACTTGGTGTTCACCGTCGTGCCCTCGACCAGCGGCAGCAGGTCGCGCTGCACGCCGGCGCGCGAGACGTCGGCGCCGCCGTGTTCGGAACGGGTCGCGATCTTGTCGATCTCGTCCAGGAACACGATGCCGTTCTGCTCGACGTTGGCGATCGCCTTCTGCTTGAGCTCATCCTCGTTGAGCAGCTTGCCCGCTTCTTCGTCGATCAGGAGCTTCATCGCTTCCTTGATCTTGAGCTTGCGCGGCTTCTTGCGCGCATTGCCCACGCCGGCGAACATCGACTTGATCTGTTCAGTCATTTCTTCCATGCCCGGCGGCGCCATGATTTCCATCTGCGGCGCGGCGTCGGCTACTTCGATCTCGATCTCGCGATCGTCGAGCGCGCCTTCGCGCAGGCGCTTGCGGAAGGTCTGGCGCGTGGCTTCGCCTTCCTTCGTGTCGCCATTGCCGCTGCTGGTGTTGAAGCCGAAGTCGCGCGCCGGCGGCACCAGGATGTCGATGATGCGGTCTTCGGCGGCGTCCTCGGCGCGCTGGCGCACCTTCTTCGCTTCGCTGGCGCGGGTCTGCTTGACGCCGATGTCGATCAGGTCGCGGATGATGGTGTCGACGTCGCGGCCGACATAGCCCACCTCGGTGAACTTGGTCGCCTCGATCTTGATGAAGGGTGCGTCGGCCAGCTTGGCCAGACGGCGCGCGATCTCGGTCTTGCCGACGCCGGTCGGGCCGATCATGAGGATGTTCTTGGGCGTGATCTCGTGGCGCAGGGTCTCTTCGACCTGCTGGCGCCGCCAGCGGTTGCGCAAGGCAATGGCGACCGCCTTCTTGGCCTTGCCCTGGCCGACCACGTGCTTGTCGAGTTCGGAAACGATTTCCGGTGGGGTCATGTTCATGATGCTGCTCATATCAATCCAGGGTCTCGATGATGTGGGACATATTCGTGTAGATGCACAGTTCGCCGGCGATGGTGAGCGCCTTCTTGACGACCTCGGCCGGCGGCATCTCGGTGTTCTCGTACAGCGCCTTGGCGGCGGACTGGGCGTAGACGCCGCCCGAGCCGATGGCGCCGATGCCGTCTTCCGGCTCCAGCACGTCGCCGTTGCCGGTGATGATCAGGGTTGACTCGCGGTCGGCCACCAGCAGCATCGCTTCCAGGCGGCGCAGCACGCGGTCGGTGCGCCAGTCCTTGGCCAGTTCGACCGAGGCGCGCAGCAGGTTGCCCTGGTGCTTTTCCAGCTTGCCTTCGAAGCGGTCCAGCAGGGTGAACGCGTCGGCGGTGCCGCCGGCGAATCCGCACAGGACCTTGCCCTGGTACAGCTTGCGCACCTTGCGCGCCGAGCCCTTCATGACGACATTGCCCAGCGTGACCTGGCCATCGCCCCCCAGCGCGACCTGGTTGCCGCGCCGCACACTGACGATGGTTGTACCGTGAAATTGTTCCATTTTGACCTCGTGATGTTCTAGCCAACAGCAGGTGGGGATCGTGCGCGGGATTGCAAGCTTGGCTCAGCCTTAAATGCATTTGAGCAAGTGTGCGCCTGAGGCTGGCGGCAGGCTGTACGCTGTCCGTACGCCCACTACCTGAACGGCAAACGATGTTCCTCTTCTTCTCCAACAAGCTCGGCTGTCTTGGCTCGATCCTGGTGTCGCTGGTCGTGACCTTGCTGCTGCTGCTGGCGCTCGGCTGGATCTGAGCCGCTAGTAACGATGCGGATAGAGCTGCACGCCATCCCCCGCGCCAAGCAGGCGCAACAGGGTGGCGACCAGATGGTTCAGTTCGCGCAGCTCGACCGTGCGGCCGGCGGCCCCATGCGCATCCAGCCGCGCCAGCAGGCTGCCGGCGGCCGCGTAGTCGATGCGCGCCAGCCGCGAGCAATCCAGCACCAGCGTCTCGCGTTCCTGGGCATAGGCGTCGATGGCCGCCAGCAGGGCGCCATCCGGACCACTCACGACGGGCGGCAGCATGAAGCGGTCGCCGTGGCCGGGCGCCGGCGCGGCCGTGGACACGCGCAGCGGCGCCTCGAATGAAGGTGGCGACACCTCGTAGGTGACACAGTAATCCATCGCCGCTTCCTCGAACTGCTTTTCGCGGTTGGTCAATAGCAGCAGCTCGAGCAGCAGCAGCCACGGCGCCGGGCTGGCGCCGCGCTGGCCGATCGCCAGCATCGGGCGCAGGGTGTCGAGCAGGGTATCGGCGCCGGCCAGCACCAGTTCGCGTCCCGCGCTGCGCAGGTTTTGGAGCGCCGCCAGCATCTGGGCGGCGCCGTCGACATCGATCGCCGTCACCCGGCCGAAATCGAGGCGCACGACCGGCGCTTGTGCATCGAGCACGCGCTTCAGGCGCCCCGCGACGCCGGCATCGATCGCGGGGCCAAAGGCTTCGACCGCCGCCACACCGACGCCAGGGCCTGGACGGGCAGCATCGGGCGCCGCCGGCAGCGGCTTCCAGGCCGGCGGCGAGGTCTCGAAATGGCTGGCGTAGTCGATGGCGACGCTCTCGAAGGCTTCTTCGCGGCCATCCGCCTGGTACAGGTCGAACAGCATCCACCACGGCAAGCGTTCGGCGCGGCCCAGGGTTGGCAGGCTGGCGCGCAGGAGCTGCTCGGCAGCGTCAAGCTGGCCGTTGGCGTACAGGATGGTGCTTTCGTCGACCGCCGGCGCACTGGTGGGCGTCGTGGTCGGGGCCGGAAAGTCTTGTTCCGGATGCGTGGCGCTACCGGCCGGACGCCGCACGCCGCTGCCCCAGGCCGGCTCGTCGTCGAACATGTCGGAAGCGAAGGCGAGCTCGATCTCGTCGATCTTGGCGGCGGTGGCGCGCGCGATTTCGCGCTGGCGCTCGCGCTCGGCCTCGGTGTCCAGGCGTGACGGCTCGCCGCGCAGGCGCGACTCGGGCGGCGGCCAGTTGCGCGCCCCCGCATCGTCATTCTTTCTCTTCAGGAAGGAGAAAAGCCCCATGCTCACCGTTGTCAGTTAGGCCAGCCGTGCCAGACCTTAACACGAACCTTCGGCCGATGTGCTGTGCACACGCCGTCAAGGCTAGTGTATCCGATGGGAAACGAAGGGGTATGCATGGCGCATGAACCGTGCGCGGCCATGCAGGAAAACGGACGTGCAAACAAAAAAAGCATGCGAACTCTCGCATGCTTTTTTTGATGGTGTCGGCGATAAATCAGTCGCCGTACAGTTTTTGCTTCAGCTCACGGCGCTGCTGGGCTTCCAGCGACAGCGTGGCGGTCGGGCGGGCGATCAAGCGCGGGATGCCGATCGGTTCGCCGGTTTCTTCGCACCAGCCGTACTCGCCGCCTTCGATCGACTGCAGCGACTGCTGCACTTTCTTGAGCAGCTTGCGTTCGCGATCGCGGGTGCGCAGTTCCAGCGCGTGTTCTTCCTCGATCGTCGCCCGGTCGGCCGGGTCGGGAACCAGGACGGTTTCGCGCAGGTGTTCCGTGGTTTCACCGGCGTTCTTCAGCAATTCCTTCTCGAGTTCCTGCAGACGGTTCTTGAAGAACGCGAGCTGGGCCGGATTCATGTAGTCGTCATCGCTCATCGCCCGAATCTCTTCTTCCGTCAGGAGGCGTTCTTCGGGCTGGGCGCTATTCGGTTTCGTTGTTTTAGTCATGATGCCTTCGATACGACAGAGGTTTTCATTTTATCAGCTTGCCAACTTTATACCCGATAAAGGTGTGCGTGAGGCAAGCTGCCTTGATGGCGACCTGGCGCCATCCCTTCTCTGGCCGCGCCGCATATGCAGCAAGGACAGTTCGCTACAGCAGGCTGGCGGCTAGTATATAGCGCACCGGTCTGTCCGGCGAGTCGGCCGCGACAAACTGTCGCAACGGTCGTTATACAACCTTGAACAGGCCGGTCAAACCGATGTAGTTTATACCAAACATTGTTCAAGTCCGCGGACAAATACGTCTTTGGGTAAATTTTTACCAATAAAGACCATCTTGGTTGCAGGTGTTTCGTTTTCGCCCCATTTCGGCCCCACGTCGCTGCCCATGATCTGGTGCACGCCCTGGAACACGACCTTGCGGTCGACGCCGTCCATCCGCAGCACGCCCTTGTAGCGCAGCATTTGTGGACCGAATACCTGCACCAGGCTGCCGAGGAATTGTTCCAAGCGCTCAGGATTGAAGGCGCGCTCGCTCTTGAACACGAAGGCGGCGATGTCGTCGCTGTGGTGGCCGTGATGGTGGTCGTGATTGCAGGCTTCGCCATGCGCATGATCGTGGCCGCAATGGGCATGGTCGTGGTCATGGCCATGTTCGTGATCGTGCTCATGGTCGTGACCCTCCTCGACCTTCAGGAAATCGGGATCCAGTTCCAGCTTGTCGTTCAGGTTGAAGCCGCGCAGGTCGAGCACGTCGGCAATCGGGGCGCGGCCGAAGTCGCTGGTCGTGATCGGTGCGCGTGGGTTGATGCGGTGCAGGCGCGCCTTCAGGGTCTCGACGGCGGCGGCGTCGACCAGGTCGGTCTTGGACAGCAGGATCTTGTCGGCAAAGCCGACCTGGCGCTGCGCTTCCTCGTTCTGGGTCAGCTGGTCCATCGCGTGGCGCGCGTCGACCACGGTCACCACGGCGTCGAGCAGGTAGTTGGCGCCCACTTCTTCGTCGACGAAGAAGGTCTGCGCCACCGGGCCGGGATTGGCGAGACCCGTGGTTTCGATCACCACCCGGTCGAACTGGATTTCGCCGGCAGCGCGCTTTTGCGCCAGGTTGGTCAGGGCCACGATCAGGTCGCCGCGCACGGTGCAGCAGATGCAGCCGTTGTTCATTTCGACGATCTGCTCGCTCGAATCCTGCACCAGGATTTCGTTGTCAATATTCTCCTGGCCGAATTCGTTCTCGATGACGGCGATGCGCATGCCGTGCTCTTCCTGCAGGATGCGGTTGAGCAGGGTGGTCTTGCCCGCGCCGAGGAAGCCGGTCAGGATGGTGCTGGGAATCAGGTCCATTGGTACGGTACTCGTGTTGGGGGTTGGACAAAAGAACCGGGGGATTATGCCGCAATTCTTGCAAGCTCACCATCAACCGTGTCCGGGCTTGATCGAGTTCAAACCATCAACCCGAGGATGTGGCCCGAAAGGTGCGCCTGTGTCGTCCCGGCGATTACTTGGCCTTGGCGCGCGGATGGGCCGCGTCATACACCTTCGACAGGTGCTGGAAGTCGAGCGCCGTATAGATCTGGGTCGAGGTGATGCTGGCGTGGCCGAGCAATTCCTGCACCGCGCGCAGGTCGCCCGAGGATTGCAGCAGGTGCGAGGCGAACGAATGGCGCAGCACGTGCGGATGCACATGGACGGGCGTGCCGGCGCGCAGCGCATGCTGCTTGAGCCGGCTCTGCACCACACGCGGCGAGATGCGGGTGTCGCGCGCCGACAGGAACAGGGCGGCGCTGCCGTCGCGCGCGGCCGGCCGCACCGCCAGCCAGGCCGCCAGTGCGTCGCGCGCCGGGGCGCCGACCGGCACGCGGCGCATCTTGTTGCCCTTGCCGGTGACCACCACTTCACCGGCCTGCAGGTCGAGCCAGCCGAGCGAGGCCGGCTGGCCGGCGCGCGCATCCTGCCAGGCAAGGTCGAGGCCGGCCAGTTCCGACACCCGCAGGCCGCTGGAATAGAGCAGCTCGAACATGGCGCGGTTGCACAGTTCGAAAGGTTCGGCGTGGCCGCGCGTGTTCGACTCCATCAACTGCACGGCGTCATCGACGGCCAGCGCCTTGGGCAGGCTTTTAGGGCGTTTCGGGGCGTGCACGCCGTCGACCGGATTCGCGGCCAGCGGGGTCTGGTTCGACAGCCAGGAATAGAAGCCGCGCCAGCCGGACAGCTTGCGCGCGATCGTGCGCGCCGACTGGCCGCCGGCATGCAGCTTGGCGGCGTAGCGGCGGATATCGAAGTGGGTCAGCCGGGCCCAGTCGTCGTGGCCGGCCAGCGCGGCCAGCTCGGCCAGGTCGCGGCGGTAGGCGTCGACCGTGTGCGGCGACAGCTGGCGCCCGGTGGTCAGCTCGCCGAGGTAGCGCGCGGCCCAGTCCATGGTCTGTGGCTCAGGCGCGCAGCGGCGCCAGCGCGGTGGTCGAGGTGGCGGCGATGTGGACCAGGAAATCGGTCGCCATCGAAGTCGTGAAGCGCGCCGGGTCGGGCGAACCCAGCACCAGCAGGCCGAAGCTCTGGCCCGGCTGGCCCAGCGGCAGCATCACGGTCGAGCGGATCGATTCCGCGTCGTCCAGCCAGCGCACTGCTTCGAAGTCATTGTTCGGGCCGCAATACGGCGCACGCAGGCTGTTGGCGAAGATGCGCGCATCGTCCGACACGCCCTGGGCGAACCACTCGCCCGCATGTTCCGGCGCCACGTTCCACAGGCGCAGGGTGACTTGCGGCACGATGAAATGGGTGCGCAGGCCGTCGGCCAGGTCGCGCGCCATGGCGGCGCCGGCTTTCGAGACGAGCAGGGCCTGGGTCCAGGCGTGGAAACGGTTGGCGATGCCGGCATTCTCTTCGGCGCGGCGCGACAGTTCCGACAGACGCAGCTCGAGCGCGCGGAATTTATCGCGCATCACTTCCATCTGCCGCTCCTGCAGTGACACGGCGCGGCCGGTGAGGGGGCTCGAAAGTTTGACTTCGCCCAGCAGGCCGGCGTGCTCCTGGAAGAATTGCGGGTGATCGATCAGGTATTGCGCGACAGCGTTGGCGTCCAGTGGTGCGATGCTCATGGGGAATTGGGTGGTGGAATGAATCGGACCATTTTACCCGACGCAAGCATGGCGCCGAAGTTTTGGCAGGCAATAAAAAAGACGCCCGCAGGCGTCTTTGGGTAGCGCAGGCCGGCGCTCAGAAGCGGTGACGGATGCCGAGCTGCAGGGCGCGGCCGTCGGCGCCAGGCGCTTCGGTGAAGCCGCCCGGGTTACCCGAGGTGCCCGGCGAATACTGCGCTTCGTTGTCGTTCTTGATGAAGGCCAGCGCGGTGTACAGGTCGGTACGCTTGGACAGGTAGTAGTTGTAGCCAACCGCATACAGGTTGGCGTCGCTGTTGGATGGCGTGCGGTCGTTCTGGTGCGCGTACGAGGCCACGATGCGGCCGTTGCCGATGCGATAGTGGGCGCCGATCTGGTAGCTGTTGGCGTCCTGCTGGGTGTTGGCCTCGATATTGGTCTGGAAGATGCCGAGCAGGGCGTTGCGGGTGCCTTCCGGCACGCCTTGTGCGATCAGTGCCGGCAGCACGGCCTGGTTCCAGCCGCCCAGGTAGTCGGGCAGCAGCGCCGAATTCTTGTTGCGCTGGCTGTGGAAGCCGGCGAAGAATTTCCAGCTGTCGTTCAGGGTGTAGGAACCGCCGACCGTCAGGGTGCGCAGGCTCGGACGGTTCTGCATGTCGTAGCCGTGGTTGTAGCCGACGCCGACGTCGAAGCCATTGGCCTTGTAGGTGATGGCGCCGGCGCGGAATTTCTTGTAGCGGCCCAGGTAGCCCGAATTGCGTGCGCCATACATGACCGAGCCGCCCAGGCCGTTCGGCAGGGCGATGCGGTACTGGATCGCTTCCTGCGAGCGGATGTCGGCGCCCAGGGCGGTGAAGCCGGCGGTGCCGCCGGTGATGTGGCCCCAGGTGCCGGCGGTGCCCGATTCGAAGGCGTCGGCCATGTTGAACACCTCGTAGCCCGGGGTGTACATGCGGCCCAGCATGACGGCGCCGATCGGCGTGATCAGGCCGACCATCGAGGTGCGGTCGAACAGGGCTTTTTCCTGGTTGACGGCCGG
>DDKG01000079.1 GCA_002339265.1 Massilia sp. UBA2604
CACCTCGTCGTAGCGCAGCCGCATGCCGAGCATATTGCGCGCCGCCAGCCGTCCCTGCTTGACCGCATTGTCCCAATGCTCGATGCGGTGGCGCAGCTTGAACACGGGATCGTCGAAGTTGGCGATGTCACCCGCCGCCCACACCGCCCCGTCCGACGTCTGCAGATGCTGGTCGACGCGAATGCCATCGCCCAATGCCAGGCCGCTGCCTTCCAGCCAGCCCAGTTCCGGCGCGACGCCGATGCCGATTCCGACCAGGTCGCACGGCAGGCGCAAGCCGCCCTCGGTCACGACCATCTCGACGCGCTTGTCGCCGTGGAAGGCGGCGACCGAATCGGCCAGGATCTCCACGCCCTGGCCGGCGTACAGCGCGCGCAGGTAGTCGCTGATGCCGCGGTCGTGCAGCTTGTCGAACAGCTGGCCGTGGCGCGCCAGCAGCGTCACCCGCATCCCTTGCTGGACAAACGCGGCTGCCATCTCGAGCGCGATGAATCCGGCGCCCACCACCACTGCCGTGCGCGCCCCCTCCATTGCCCCACGCAAGGTGCGCGCTTCGCTGGCCGTACGCAGGTAGTGAATACCGGGCAGCCGCGCACCGGGCACGTCGAGCCGCACCGGTCGAACGCCGGTGGCGATCAGGAGCTTGTCGTAGGCGATGGCGCCCGCATGATCGGTGCGCACGATGCGCCGGGCGGTGTCGATGCCCAGCGCACGCACGCCGGACAGCAGCGTTATCTCCTTATCGTGAAAAAACCCTTCCGGAAACACGGTCGCCAGCGGCGGGACCTCGGGTAAATTCAGGAAGCGGGTCGACAATTGCGGCCGGTGATACGGCGGATCGCGTTCGTCGGCCACCATGACGATCGCGCCTTTGGCACCCTCCTGGCGCAGGGTTTCGGCCGCTGTTGCGGCGGCCAGACCGCCGCCCAGCAGCAGGTAGCTCGCATGGCGAGTGGGTGCGTCGCCTGCCTCGTCTTCGGGTTGCCGTACTTGTACCATCGAACACTCCCCTCTCAGTTCGTTGCCGATTGGACCACGCCGCTGCTGCGGTGTGCGCCGTTATGCGCCGATGCGCGACGCCGGACATGACGCCAGCGCCCCATATCGCTATAATTTCGTCCTTCGCCCCAAAGGAAACACCATGTCACTGCCTGCCCACGAGCTCGAATTGCTTTCGCCCGCCAAGACCGCCGAGATCGGCCGCGAAGCGATCCTCCATGGCGCCGACGCCGTGTACATCGGCGGCCCGGCCTTCGGGGCGCGCCACAACGCCAGCAATCCGCTGGAAGACATCGCCGCGTTGGTCCAGTTCGCCCACGGTTACCGCGCGCGCATCTTCGTGACCATGAACACGATTATGCACGACAGTGAACTCGAGCTTGCTCGCAAGCAGATCTGGCAGCTGTACGAGGCCGGCGTCGATGCGCTGATCATCCAGGACCTGGGCTTGCTCGAACTCGACCTGCCGCCGATCCAGCTGCACGCCAGCACCCAATGCGACATCCGCGGCGCCGAGAAGGCGAAATTCCTGGGCGACGTCGGCTTCTCGCAGCTGGTGCTGGCGCGCGAGCTGACGGTCGACCAGATCCGCAAGATCCACGCCGCCACCGACACGCCGCTCGAGTACTTCGTGCACGGCGCGCTGTGCGTGGCCTATTCGGGCCAGTGCTATATCTCGCACGCCGACACCGGCCGCTCGGCCAACCGCGGCGACTGCTCGCAGGCCTGCCGTCTGCCCTATACCCTGAGCGACGGCCAGGGCCGCGTCGTGGCCTTCGACAAGCACCTGCTATCGATGAAGGACAACGACCAGAGCCGCAACCTGGAAGCGCTGGTCGACGCCGGCATCCGTTCGTTCAAGATCGAAGGCCGCTACAAGGACATGGGGTACGTGAAGAACATCACCGCCCACTACCGCCTGCTGCTGGACGAGCTGCTCGAGCGCCGCCCGGAATTCACGCGCGCCGCCAGCGGCCGCACCCGCGTGATGTTCACGCCCGACGTCGACAAGAACTTCCACCGCGGCCACACCGAATACTTCGCCCAAGGCCGCCTGACTGACATCGGCGCCTTCGATTCGCCGAAATACGTGGGCGTGGAGCTGGGCATCGTGGCGCGCCTGAACGGCGACAGCTTCGACATCGTCACCCAGGCGCCGATGGCCAATGGCGACGGCTTGAACTACATGCACAAGCGCGACACCTGCGGCATCCAGGCCAACAAGGCCGAGAAGCTGGGCGACGAGCCGGACGGCCAGCGCTGGCGCGTGTTCCCCAACGAGCCGATGCAGTCCCTGACCGGCCTGAAGGTGGGCACCGTCATCCACCGCAACCGCGACCACCAGTGGGAAGCGACGCTGAGCAAGAAGTCGTCCGAGCGCAAGGTGGCGGTTGACCTGATCCTGAGCGAAGTGCCGGGCGGCCTGCGCCTGGACATCGTCGACGAGGACGGCATCGCCTCCGGCGCCGAAGCCATGCTCGAACTGCAGCCGGCCCAGCAGGCGGCCCAGGCCGAAGCCTCGCTGCGCGCCAGCCTGGCCAAGCTGGGCAACACGATGTTCGAGGCGGGCCACGTCGCCCTGCATCTGAGCCAGCCGTGGTTCGTGCCGAGCGCCGCCATCAACGCCCTGCGCCGCGACGCGATCGCCGCGCACGAGGCCGCGCGCCTGGCGGCCTGGGAGCGTCCGCAGCGCAAGGCGCCGGTGGAACCGCCGCCCGTCTACCCGGAAACCCAGCTGAGCTACCTGGCCAACGTCTACAACGAAAAGGCGCGCGCCTTCTACCACAAGCACGGCGTGCAGCTGATCGACGCCGCCTACGAGGCGCACGAGGAAGCCGGCGAA
>DDKG01000082.1 GCA_002339265.1 Massilia sp. UBA2604
TCGAAATCAAGCTGCAGTAATTAATTTTCATCTGGCGGATCGTTCCGCCGATGATCATGAGGCCGGTATCGCTCAGCGAACCGGCCTTGTTTTTTATGCGTGGGAAGGCGTAACGCTGGATGCATTCGTTTTTCACTTATGGCATAGTTAAGACATGAAAGCCTTGAAAAGCCAGCTCGCGTCGGAACTCCTTGCTGATCCGCAAGCTCGAGACCAGTTGCGCCAGTTCATGACCAGCAAACGGAGCGCCCCACAAACGGCACGTCAAGCTGCTACAGGCGAGTTCAAGATTCGCCGTGATGACGGTCAGTCCGTGCGCGTTACTATCGTACCCAAAGCCAAGGCAGCATAAGCCACGTTCTCATGAACGTCGCGTTGCCCGCGCTGATCGGTTTTTCCTGCTGCTGCCAGGCTTTATCTTCCGCACTAACCTCAAGCGCGCAGAGCGCACCGCTGGCGGCGATCGCGCGCCTGGGGAAGGTCGATGCGCCGCTGCTGACCTGACGCCGGCGCCATGGTGTGGCGCGCGCGACATGCTGCTGGTGACGCCGCTCGACCACCCCAACTGCGTGCTGGTGCTCGAAGAGGATGCACGGATCGACATCCCGCACTGGCAGGTCAAGAGGCGGCTGCCGCGTTACGTGTTCCTGTACCTTGACCGTCCCGAGCTGCTGGCGGTGCGGCTGCGCCGGGAACAGGCGCAATAGTCCACTGGATGACACGCAAGGTAGCACATACCGGTACTGCGCAGCGACTGCTTCCAGCACGGAAGGACCCATGGTCTGATAACTGTATTGCATCGCGCGATACGCGTGCAAGCCATCGACCCTGACCCTATCCTTGCCCAAGCAGATGAGTATTCCCCCCGCCATTTCACTGACCGTTCAACAGCAAACCCTTCGCCGCCGTCTCGACGACGAGATGGAAAAATCGCTTCGCCGCCGTCCCGTGAGCGCCCAGGACCAGTATGCGGAGAAAGTCGCGCGCGACGGAGACTGGACGATCGGCGTCCAGCCGGCCAGGAGCCTGCCGCTCGCGCTCACTCAGTTGATCCCGCTGTCGTTGAGGGACGAAGGCAACCGCCTGTTCGAGGAGACCCGCGACCTCAACAACCGCTATGCCGGCATGTCTTACCGCACCGTCGAGATCATGCTGGCGTCGGATCCGGAACGGCTGGACCTGGGCGCGCGCGCGCTGGCGTGGGGCGAGGAAGTCGCGCGACAGGTTGCCTTCAAGGCGCGCCACCGCGCAAGCGCCAACCCCTACGGTACCTATTTCGACATCTATAGCGGCGCGCTGACCCATATCGATACCGTCATGGTGCATGGCGATGACCGCCTGCATCAGCTGGTGTGGGCCAATGTGCTCGACCTCTTGCCGTATTGCCTGCTGGACGCGATGCTGATGGCGCCGGGGCATCTCAGGATCGAGCACGAGTTGGATGCGGCCCGCCTGCCGCGCGCCGTAATGTCCGAGACGTTGCGCTCGGTGGCGAACCAGGAGCGGCTGACGAACGTCGTCAGCCTGTATGCCGTCGAGCCAGGCGTCTACCTGGATCGTTTCATCCTGGCGCCGCTGCTGGCCGAACTGCGCGCGACGCCTCCATCGCCGTCGCTGCCGGAACAGCGCGACGCGATCCAGGGCATGCTCGCCGACCTGCTGGAGGCGTTCCCTTACTTGATGTCGAGCGAACGCGCCGAACGCCAGATGTTTCGCATACCCGGCAGCGGCTGTGTCGGCACCTTCTCGTTCATCGCCTCGAATGGCTATGCCAAGTTCGGTTTCTTCGACGACGAAGAAGGCATGCTGCGCGGCGTGCGCACCAACTTCGCGCGCACCGGGCTGGAAATCGGGTACGACGGGCGCTTGAGCAGCTCGATGCATCCGTGGCGCACCCTCGACAGGATCTGCTCGCCGAACGATGCCGTCATGCTGACCTACTGGCTGCTCAAGCAGGTGCATGGCCGGGTGCTGGCCGACTACCTGCGCATAGAACATTATTATCTGCACCCTTCAGGGCCAGACGTGAGCGTCCTGGATGCCGCTGACGCGCCCGACGAAGCCTTGCTCTACGTCGGGTGGGCGAAGGCGGCGGTAGGCGAGGTGGCCGATAAGGCCGGGGACGAAGGTATGCCCACCGAAGGCGGCCAGCGCTACGGCGGCCTGCCGCAGCTGCGGCGGCGCACCTTCTTCAAGCTGCTCGCGCATTGCGGCGTCAGCGTCGAACCGGGCAAGGGTTCGGAGATCAAGCTGCTGCGAAAGGCGCGGCACCCGTTCAGGATTGGCAACCATTACGGTAGCAATCCCACGATCCCCGCATTCCTCGCGGTGGCGATCCTGAAACGGCTCGCAATCACCAGGCAGGAATGGCTCGACGCGATGGCGGCGCTGTGATGGAAAGGCGCCCGCAGCGGGCGCCTGCATGGGGCGGCACGGCTTACAGACTTACTTAGACCCCGTCTTCCAGCGCATCCCGAAGCCATAATGCCGATCCATCAGCTCGTGCGCGCTGGTCATGCCCTGCTGCTGGAAGTACTCGGCCAGCTTGGTAATCACCAGATTGCCGTCGCGGTTCTCGATCAGCGCGATCGCGCACATGATCTGGCGGTCGCCGCCATCGAGCTTCACTTCGACCGGCGCCTGACCGGGCGCCGTCACCGTCACCACGCCGTTGGTCACGCCCCAGTTGGCCGCGCCTTCGTAGATGAACGAGAAGATCACCGCACGCTTGATCTTGTCGAAGCGCTCGCCGTTGATGAACAGGTTCTCGCCGTTGGCGGCGGCGCCGGTGCGGTCGTCGGCATCCAGCTGGATGAAGGGCTCGCGCTCGTAGTCGCCGAAGGTGTTGCCCAGCGCCTGCACCAGGCCGCGGCGGCCGTCGGCCAGTTCGTACATGCAGCCGAGATCGAGGTCGATGCCGCTGCGGCCCTTGCGCGCCGCGCCGGCCTTGTTGGCCATCTCGCCGGCCTTGTTGGCGAGGTCGCCCGCCATGCTGGTGAGACGGTCGAGGAAGCCGCCGCCGCGCGCGGCCGAGGAGGGCGGCGGTGGCGAGGCCGGCGGCGGCGCAATGGCGGCCTGGTTCCAGTTCAGGTTGACGTGGATGCGGCCGTAGCCGCCGCCGGGGCGCTTGTCGAGCGAGACCTTGTCGCCGCGCTTGTCGAGCGTGACCTTGGACAGCGACACCGCCGGCTTCGGCGCAGGTGCCGGTGCCGGTGCCGGAGCGGCCGGCGCCGACGAACCCGCCTCGGTGCCGCCGAAGTTCTTCAGCAGCGCCGACAGGCCGCCATTGAAGCCCTGGCCGACGGCGCCGAAGCGCCACTGGCCGTCGCGGCGGTAGATTTCGGCCACGATCAGGGCTTTCTCGTCGCCGAAGTCGGCGCCCGACCACGGGAAGCGCACCGCGCTGCCCAGGGTCAGCGCGCTGGCGCCCAGCGTGCGCATGGTGGCCGCGCCGTCGATCGCCGCCACGAACACGAGTTTCGCGATCGAGCTTGGCAGCTGGTCGAGGTTGACGGCGAAGCGTGCGCGCCCGCCGCCCAGGTCCAGGCGCACCGCGCCTTCGGGGCTGGCCAGCTGGTTGTAGAACACCATGTAGCGGTCGTCCGACAGCTTGTCGTTGGCGTCCAGGCCGAAGCATGAGACGTCGACCGAGGCGCCGTTGGCGGCGATTTCGACGTCGACATTGAAGACGTGGCCGGTGCCGAGGTCGGCCAGCTTGCCCTTTTGTCCGCGTCCAAACTGAGTAGTCATGTAGGTTCTCCTTCCAGGAATGGTTTATGGCCCAGATCGGCGCGCGAGCCGAACAAGCGCGATTGTTCGAGGGTGCGCTCGGCCCAGGCGCGGTGGGTGGCGACTTCCTGCATCGCGTCGTCCATGCGGAACACCGCCGGGCTCGAGGCGTCGAGGATGGCGCGCGCCACCGCCAGGTCTTGCGGCGTTACCTTGAAGTGCTGCTCGATCGGCGCAATCTGGGTGGGATGAATGGCGGTCTTGCCGACCATGCCGTGGGCCAGGTCTTCGATCACTTCCTGGTCCAGCAATTCGGGCAGGTCGAGGTATTCGAACACCGGCGCCGTCAGCATGAAGCCGTAGGGACGGAAGGTCGTCACCAGGCGCGAAATCACCGGTCCGAGCGGCGTGCGGTACAGGGTCATGCCGCGTGGGCGGCGCAGGCCGAGCAGGGCCAGCAGGTCGTTGCCGCCGATGCGCAGCGCCAGGATGCGGTGGCGTACGCCGGGCGCTTCCAGCGCGGCGCGCAGGCCCTGCATCTCGCCGTCGTCGAAGGCTTCGGCCGTCTCCAGTGTCGGCATCAACACGTGTTCGGTGTGGCGCACCAGCTTGAAATAGCTGTCGAAGTTGTGGCGCGTGATCTTGGGCAGCACGAAGCCGGTCAGCTTGTCGGCGCCCGGCATGGCCAGCACGCGCGCCAGCACTTCGGGATTGCGCACCCGCACAAAGCGGTCGGCCACCACGTCCAGGCGCATGTTCGCCAGCACCACCGACAGGTTGAACAGCGACCAGCTGAGTTCCCGGTCGGCGATCGAATCCTCGGTGCAGAAGATCAGCGAGCGCGCGTGCGGCAGGCGATCGCCGTTGGCGATCGCGGTCAGGTTCTTGTGATTGGCCGGCACGTACAGCGACGCGCCCAGTGATTTAGCCATCCGATGCACTCCTGATCAGGGATACTGCGTGATAGGGCAGGTGCGGGTCGATCTCGACCGGCACCCGTTTTTCTTCGGCCAGCACGGCCAGGTGCGCCACCTCGGCAGCGCCAGGGTCGCGCAGCACGACCAGGCGCGGCACGCGGCGCAACAGCACGCGCGTGGCTTCGCCGATGCCGGGCTTGACCAAGTTGACGTCGGCGACGCCGTAGCGCCGCATGGCCTGGCCGATATAGGTTTGCGAGCGTTCGCGCGCGGCTGCGGCGTCGATCGGCTCTGCGCGCGGCAGGGCGCCGGATTGCGCCAGCGCCAGCGAGGTTGCCAACCCGACCAACTCGTCGGCGAACGCCTGCGAGCGGTCCACCTCCGTGAACTGCTCATAGAATACGCAGCCGTGGAAATCGTCGGCGCGCATGTCCTCGCTCATGACGGTGCGGCTCACCAGGCCCGACACCGTGGCATTCAAAATGCTCGACGGGATCAGGTAGTCGTCGCACGAGGCTGCGCAGGCGGCGGCGCCGGCCAGGTCGGACAGCACGTGCAGGCCGGCGTCGATATGGGTTCCGTGGCGCACGTTGAACACCTCGATCGAGGCGGCCAGCTCGCGCGCGATCACGCCCTTGCCGGTCCAGCCGTCGAGGAAGACGATGCCGTCGGCCTGGTGTCCGTGCGCCAGGATGTGGCGCAGGGCGGCGGCGTCGATGCCGCGGTCGCGCACGATCGACACCGAGTAGTGCACGGCGTCGCGTCCGAACAGCTCGCGCAGCAGGCGCGCGACCACCACCCCGACCGGCGTGCCGGCGCGCGCCAGCGACACGATCGCCAGCCGGTGCCGCGGACGCGCGGCGATCAGCTGGGCCAGGCGCAGGCAGTCGCGCGCCATGCGCGCATTGTTGGCGCGGCAGGCTTCGTCGAACAGCGCCATGTAGCGCTCGGACGGCTTCGATTCGGGCGACAGCATCTGGCTGTAGTGGCGCTGGCCGCTCTGGATCAGCGCTTCCTTCTCGGCGACGTCGACGAAACCATCCTGCGGCAGGCGGCGCAGCAGGAATTCGACTTCGCCTTGGCGGTAGCTGCCGGAAAACGTCACAGCGCCCCCACGGTGATGCCGGCAAGCTGGGTGCCGCGCGGGATGATGGCGTAGTCGCAGGCGGCCATGAAGCGCGCATCCGAGCGGCTGTCGCCCATGCCGAAGGTGACGATCTCGCCATGTTCGGCCCGCAGGCGCGCGGTGATATGGGCCACCGCGTTGGCCTTGTTCAGCGCCTTCGGCAGGATTGCCAGGTTGTTGCCGTTGCGGTGGATGAAGTAGTCGCGGTCGCCGTCGGCGATCCAGGGCCGCACCACGTCGTCCTCAAGCGGCGCCAGGCGCTCGGCCTGTTTGTCGGGATCCTTCACCACCAAAAAGAACGGCGTGCCGAAATCCTCGATCATGCGCGCGCGGCCGCCATAGCCGGTGCGCGCGCCATGCTCGTCGATGTGGGCCGCCAGCTCCTGCAACCCGGGCAGGGCCGCGTGCATGGCCGTGCGCATGCCGTCCAGCCAGGGCTGGTCGACGGCGCCGCCCGGCTCGAGCACCACGCCGCCATAGTTGATGACGGCGTAGCTGTCGAAGGGCAGGGACACCCGGCGCAGGCCGTCGAGGTCGCGCGCGGTGGTCGGGATCATCGTCATCCCGTCCTGCAGCAGGGCCAGGAAGGAACGCTGCGACGGCGTGGTGTACGAGCAGATGCTGCCGTCCTTGTAATAGGCGGCCGGG
The DNA here is from genome assembly GCA_002339265.1 of Massilia sp. UBA2604. Classification (GTDB taxonomy): domain Bacteria; phylum Pseudomonadota; class Gammaproteobacteria; order Burkholderiales; family Burkholderiaceae_D; genus Telluria. Next base: position 6,421 of record DDKG01000082.1, read on the forward strand.
GCCAAAGCGCCCGGGGTGTCCCGGTGCGCGCCGCATTTGCCGAAGGTCTGGAACAGCGTGTCGTCCAGGTCAGCGAACAGGAACTTCTTCAACGTGGTCCTCGGACTGGAAGTGGAATAGCCGCGCCTTCAATTGGCCGGCGAGCTGGAACAGCGCCGGGCCGGGCGCGGTCTCGTGGCAGACCAGCACCTGGTCATATTGGTCGGGCGCGACGTTGTACAGGTAGTTGGCGATGCCTTCGCCGTAGTTGTCGGGGAAGGTCAATGCATGGCCCACCGCGCCCCAGGTGAGGATCGGCGAGCGCGTGGTCGACTGCACCACCACGTCGACGCCATGGCGCTGCAGGGCGGCGCCGAACAGCGTCGAGGCGTGCATGAATTCGCCGGTGCCGAGCACCAGCACCCGGCTGCCGGGAGCGAACTCGCCGGCCAGGCGCGCCGCCAGCTGCTCCGGCGCCTTCAAGGCGCGCGCGCTGCCGAGGCGCCCGAAGGCGGTGCTGGCGCCACGGTCGGCGTGTTCTTCGTAGCGCTGGGCCGCGCCCTGGTCGGGCGGCAGTGCGCCTTGCGCGAACGTGAATTCGCCCTCGACCAGGGCGCCGCTGGTCACCGGCATGCCGAAGCGGCCATCCAGCGCCTCGGTCGCGGCGCGGCCCATGAAATTGGTGATGGTGGCCAGGTGCACCCGCTCCAGGCCCGGATTCAGGCGGCGGCAGGCGGCGGCCAGGTTGACGAAGGTGTTGCCGGTGCTGGCCTCGTCGTCGACCAGCACCAGGGTGCGCGCGGCCAGCAGCAGATCATGCAGCTCGGGCTCGACCGGCGTGTGCAGGAACTGGCGCGGCGCGTGGCTGTGCGCCTCCTCGAATTCGATCAGCGGGCCATCGCCGACCCGGTAGCGGGTGGTGTGCAGGAACAGCGCTTCCTGGTGCGGATGGGCGCGCAGCCAGGCTTCGAACACGCCCTGGCCGAGGCCGATCGCGGTCTCCGCCATGGCAATGAACACCACCGGGCCCTGGACCGCGCCGCCGAGCGGCGGCACGGTCGCCGCCAGGCGCTCGTACACCGCCAGCATGTCGCTTGGCCGTGCCGGCCAATGCTTGCCCAGTACCTTGCTGAGGAACAGGAAGCCGCGCTTGGCGTTGGCGCGCGCGGCGAAGCCGAGCAGGGCGTCGAGTTCTGCGGCGCCGCTATCGATGCGCAGGTCGAGCGCGCCCGTCGGAAGTTCGATGCGCTGGAAAGGGGTTGGGAGCGGCGCGTTCATGCCAGCTCCGTCGCGACACTGACTTCGGCCACGCGCATGCCGTGGCGCGGCGCCGGGATCTCGAGGCCGTCATAGCCCTCGGCGAAGCCGCGCAGCGCGATATACGGCAGGTTAGGGCCGGCCAGGCAGGCCATGCCGACCCCGCCCGACATGCGCGGATTGATCTCCAGCAGGCGCGGACGGCCGCCGCCTTCGCGGAACTGGACGTTGAACACGCCATTCAGTTCGTAGTTGGCGCACAGGCGCGCCGTCGCATCCAGGATGTCCTGGCGCATGTCGATCAGCTGGCCGCTGCCGGTTTGCGGCAGCTTGCGGCGCACCACGCTTGTAACCAGGCGGCCATGGTCGCCCACGCAGTCGACGCTGTATTCGGGGCCGTCCAGGAATTCCATCAGCAGCATGGTCTTGAACGACCCCAGTTCACGCAGGCCGCGGCGCAGGTCCTGGTAGCCGATGTGGTACTCCACGCCGCCAAGCAGCAGCGCGGCGCTGCTGCGCTCTTCGTCGACGATGGCGAAGCCCAGGCCGTAGATGCCGTGCGCCGGCTTGACGCACAGCTTCGCGTGCTGCGGGCGCAGTTCGGCGTAGGCGGCGTCGAACTGTTCCAGGGTCTCGAAGGGGCGGAAGGCGGCCACCGGCGCGTCCGGCAGCACCGTCGCGGCATAGAAATCGGCCTTGTCGTGGATGCGTTTCAGCTGCGCCGGCGGGGCGGCGCTGAGCACGCGGGTGCCCACGTCGGCGAAGCGCGCATGTTCGGCCGCCAGCGTGGTGGCTTCGCGGCCCGGCACGAAGATGTCGATTTTTTGGTCGCGGCAGAACGCGAGGCACCAGTCGACATAG
>DDKG01000358.1 GCA_002339265.1 Massilia sp. UBA2604
CATGCTGTCGGCGCGCCTGCCTCCAGACCAGCCGGACCTGATCGACAAGGCCAACTATGTCGACGGCCTGGTCGACCGCACCATCGAGGCGGTGCACCGGATCTCGCTCGACCTGCGCCCGAGCACGCTCGACCTCGGCATCGTCGCCGCGCTGGAGTGGCAGGCGCGCGAGTTCGAGAAGCAGATGGGGATCGCCGTCATCATGCGCTGTCCCCATAGGGACGATGGGGATCTCGAACTCGAACCGGACCATGCATCCGCACTGTTTCGCATCTTCCAGGAAGCGCTCACCAACATCGCCAAGCATGCCAGTGCGACCCGGGTCACGGTGTCGCTGCGGCGCCAGCGCAACCTGCTCACCCTGTCGATCTGCGACAACGGCCGCGGCATCCAGCCCGCCGACCGCCTCAAGCCGCAATCGTTCGGCCTGCGCGGCATGAGCGAGCGCGCCAGCGCCCTGGGAGGCACGCTGGCCTTGTCGTCCGCGCCCGGAGGTGGCACGATGGTGACCATCAAGACCAGGCTGGCGCCCAGGACCGCCGCGCAGCAGGCGGCGGCAGACAGGGCGGCACAAGAAGAAGAATGACCGAAAAAATACACATCCGCGTTTTCATCGCCGACGACCACGCCATCGTGCGCGAGGGCCTGAAGCAGATCCTGGCCGAGCAGCGCGACATCAATGTTGCCGGCGAGGCCGAGAACGGCGTCGACGCCGCCCGCCTGGTGGGCAAGTCCAAGGCCAATGTGATGCTGCTCGATATCTCGCTGCCCGATCGCAACGGCATCGACGTGTTGAAGCAGATTAAAAAAGACAAACCCGAACTGGCGGTGCTGATGCTGTCGATGCACCGCGAAGACCAGTACGCGATCCGCGCGCTGAAGGCCGGCGCGTCCGGGTATCTCACCAAGCAGAGCGCGCCGCGCGAGCTGGTGACGGCGATCCGCCAGGTGGCGGGCGGCCAGAAATACGTGAGCGCGGCGCTGGCCCAGACCCTGGCCAGCTCGATCGGCGCGAACCACGAAGCGGCGGTGCACGAAGGCCTGTCCGACCGCGAATACCAGACCCTGACCATGATCGCCTCGGGCATGACGGTCAGCGAGATCGCGCGCGAGCTGTCGCTGTCGGTCAAGACCATCAGCGAATACCGCGCGCGTCTGTTAGTCAAAATGCAACTCAAGACGAGCGCCGAGCTGACGACCTACGCCATCCGTAACGGTTTGGTGGACTGAATGTGACATTCCGTTGTGCCGGGACGGCAACCGCTGCGTTCAAGGGCTGTGTTACCGTTTTTTAATTGATACACGGCAAAAAAGCTGATTATCATGTCGCCAATCCCGCGAATTCGTCATTGCGCAGTAATCCATGTCCATTTCCACTCCAGCCGCGTCCGCCGTGAACCAGCCAGCCAACCCCGCTGAGATTGCACGCGAGGCTTTCCGCCGCCTCGCCACCCGCCGCATTGCGCCGACGCCGGACAACTATCGCGCCATCTATGACGAGATCGCCGGCATTCCATCGGCGCCGCCAGCGGCGCCCGCTCCTGCCGCTACGCCAGACAACGGCGCCATCGAGGTCCTGGCCGCCTTTGCGCGCCGCATGGCCGAGACGCCGGGCGAGCTGTCGGAGTACGGCCGGCGCATGGCGCGCGCGGTCAAGCTCGAGGACTGGACCGGCTATACCCAGGCGCTGGGGCAGATGTCCGAGCGTCATCTGCGCCGCAACACGCCGGTGATGGCGCTGGGCGACGAGGAACCCGACACCGTCCTGCTGCGCGAGATGCTGGCGCGCACGCTGTCCTTCGCCTGCGCTTCGCTGCTGAGCGGCGACGCCGAATTATCAAGCGAGGCCGAAGCGCTCGGCGCGGCGGTCAAGACCGCGGTCGGCGAATCCGAACTGCAGGACATCGCGGCGCGCCTGAAGCAGTTGTGCTTCCAGATCGAGCTGCGCAAGGACGACGGCGCCGAGCAGCAGGAATTGCTGCTGCGCCTGTTCCGCCTGCTGCTCGACAATATCGAGGGCCTGATCGACGACGACAACTATATGCGCGGCCAGGTGCTGGTGGTGCAGGACCTGATCAAGGGCCCGCTCGACACGCGCGCCTTGGAAGACGCCACCCGCGGCCTGAAGGACGTGATCATCAAGCAGGGCCACCTCAAGCACGGCATCGACGATGTGCGCTCGTCGATGAAGAACATGATGATGACCTTCATCGACCGCCTCGGCTCGGCCGCCGCGTCCACCAGCGACTATCACGCCAAGCTGGGCGGCTTCTCGGAACGCATCGGCCGCGCCACCGACGTCAACGAGATCAACGGCGTGCTCGACGAAGTGCTGCGCGAGATGCGCAACGCCCAGGACGAGGCGCTGGCCTCGCGCGACCGCATGGTCGGCGCGCATAAAGAAGTGCAGGAAGCCGAACAGCGCATCCGCGAGCTGGAAGCCGAGCTGCAGCATATGAGCGAGCTGGTGCGCGAAGACCAGCTGACCGGCAGCCTGAACCGCCGCGGCCTGGACGACGTGTTCGAACGCGAAAGCGCGCGCGCCGACCGGCGAAAGACGCCGCTGTGCGTGGCCCTGCTCGACCTCGACAATTTCAAGCGGCTGAACGACACCTATGGCCATATGGCGGGCGACGCCGCATTGAAGCACCTGGTGAAGGTCGTGCGCGAGACCTTGCGCTCGATGGACGTGATTGCCCGCTTCGGCGGCGAGGAATTCCTGATCCTGCTGCCGGAGACCACGGTCGACGCGGCGGCGGCGGCCATGGTGCGGGTGCAGAGGGAGCTGACCAAGCATTTCTTCTTGCACGATAACGAGAAAATGCTGATCACTTTCTCGTGCGGCGTGGCGCTGCGCGTGCCCAACGAAGAGCAGGCCTCGCTGATGGCGCGGGCCGACAAGGCGATGTACCAAGCCAAGAATAGCGGGAAGAATCGGGTGGTGATCGCGGATTGAAGGGCACGTTGCATGGCTTACACTGCATGACGTTATCTTCGACCAGGCCGTAGATCCATGCCCATCCTGCACCGCACCCAATCCGCCTCCGCTCTCATGCCGCGCTTCGTGGAGCGCTTCCGCTGCATTGGTTCGAGCTGCGAAGACACCTGCTGTTCCGGCTGGACCGTTTACCTCGACAAGAAGACCTACAAGGCCTACCGCAAGGAAGCCGGACCCGCGCTCGACCCGATGATGGCCAATATGCAGCGCCGGGAAGACACGATGGAAGGCAACGCCTACGCCGAGATCAAAACGCTTGGTGAGCAGAAACGCTGTCCCGCGCTGCAGGACGGTATGTGTTCGGTACAGTCGAGCCTGGGAGAATCCTATCTGTCGAACGTCTGCCACAGCTACCCGCGCATAACCCAGCGCAGGAATGGCCAGGTCGAACAGATGATCACCCTATCCTGTCCGGAAGCTGCGCGCCTGGCCTTGCTGGCCGACGATGCGTTCGAATTCATCGAAGCGCCGGTGAACCTGCGTGAGTCGGCGATGACGGAGGTCAAAGAGCGCTTCGGCGTGCCGCCTGCGCTGATGACCGAGACCCGCATTTTCTGCCTGAATCTGATGCGCACACGCGACCTCGCCTTGTGGCAGCGCCTCGCGCTGCTGGGTGCTTTTTGCGATTCGCTGACGGTGCTGTGTGCACGCAACGAGCAGGCGAACATCCCTGCCCTGATCAACGACTTCGTGCAGGCGATCGGCAACGGCGAACTGGCAGCCACACTGGAAGTGATCCAGCCAGACCACGAATCCCAGGCGATGCTGTTCGCCACGCTGTGGGCGACCAAGGGATTCGAGGCGACATCCCGCCTCGAGCAGCAGGTGATGTGCCAGATTTCCGCAGGCTTCGGCGCGGGCGCCGATGGCCAGGTCAGCGCCACGGAACTCGTCGGTGCCTACCGGCGCGGCCTTGGACGCTTGGACCAGGCCTTGCAGGACGTGCCCTGGCTGCTGGAGAACTACGTCGTCAATGAAATCTTCAATGAATTGGCGCCATTTAACGGCCACTCGCCGTACGACAGCTACCTGCAGCTGATTGCCCGCTTCGGCCTGTTGCGCCTGCTCCTTGCCGTGCAATGCAATACGCAGGGTGACGTGCCGCCGGTGTCGGTACTGACGACTACCGTGCAGGTACATTGCCGACGCTTCCAGCACGTTCCCAGCTATGCAGAAAGGGTGAAGCGCTCGCTTTACGAGAGCGGCTGGGCCGAAATGAACAAGTTGTACAGGCTCATCCGTACCTGAGCCGCTCCGCTACTCGCCCCGGCAAGTGCCAGTCTGGCAAGGAAGTGGCGTGCGACAGGGATTGTCGCCTTATCGGCAGAACAATCTTGGCCCGGAAAAATAATTTTTTTCCCCCTCAAGTTATTTTTATGCCCGCCGTCTAGACATGGCGACTTTTGCTTACCGACGATCGCATTCGAATCTTTTTTAAAAATGGGCCCTAAACTTTTTCCATAGGGCACCGTTACCAGCAACAACAGCGGTTTGAACGTCACAGAACAGCGCGACGGACCAAAGTACACAGCAGCAAGGTCGCTGCACCCCGTAAGACCACGTCTCTGGAGTAGACACCATGGCATCCGTAATCAATACCAACGTCCCATCCCTGAACTCGCAGCGCAACCTGTCGACCTCGCAGTCGCAGCTGAACACCTCGATCCAGCGCCTGTCGTCGGGCCTGCGCATCAACAGCGCAAAGGATGACGCCGCCGGTCTCGCGATCTCCGATCGCATGCAGTCGCAAATCAAGGGCATGACCCAGGCCACCCGCAACGCCAACGATGGCGTGTCGATGGCGCAAACCGCTGAAGGCGCCCTGTCGAGCTCGGGCGACATCCTGCAGCGTATCCGTGAACTGGCAGTGCAGTCGTCGAACTCGTCGAACTCGGCCAGCGACCGTAAAGCCCTGCAGACCGAAGTCACCCAGCTGACCTCGGAACTGAACCGTATCGCCAACACCACCGAATTCAACGGCCAGAAGCTGATGGACGGTTCGATGGGCACCGCGAACTTCCAGGTCGGCGCCAACGCAGGCCAACTGATCTCGATGACCGGCTCGAACTTCACCACCTCGACCTACGGCAACAACCGCCTGGATGCGAGCTCGAAGCAGGCCATCGCCGGCACCACGAACGGCGTGGCCACCGGCACGATGACCATCAACGGTTCGCAAGGTTCCAAAGACGTGACCGTCGCTGACGGCGCCACTGCCAAGACCACGGCAGCCGCCATCAACAAAGTCAGCGGCGACACCGGCGTGACCGCAACTGCAAAGACCGAAGCGCAGCTGAAAGGCGCCGCGAACAAGTCCTATACCTTCGAGCTGACTGCCGACAACAAGGACGCGGTCAAGATCTCGTTCTCGGTCGGCGAAAAGACCGACGCCGACGGCTACGCCGCCGCGATCAGCGCATTCAATGCCCAATCGGCCAAGACCGGCGTGACGGCATCGTACGACTCGCAGGGCGGCGGCAGCATCAAGCTGACCCAGGCCGACGGCAACGACATCAAGCTGAAGAATGTGTCGCCTACCGCAGCCGCTGCAACCGCAACGCTGGGCACCTATGACGCGAAGGGCGTGCCGCTCGCCGCTACCGCAGCGGCCACCGAGACTGACGGCGCGACCGCCGCCGGCCGCATCATCCTGGATTCCGAGAAGAGCTTCTCGGTCGTCGATGGCAGTGGTTTCGATATCGATAACGCTGCCGGCGGCAACGGTTCGTCGAAACTGAAATCGGTTGCCGACCTGGACATCAGCACCTTCGAAGGCGCCCAGCTGGCGATCAAGACCGCCGATGCGGCCCTGGCGTCGGTCAACAGCCAGCGCGCGGAATACGGCGCACTGCAGTCGCGTTTCGAATCGGCGATCTCGAACCTGGGTTCGTCGACCGAGAATCTGTCGGCATCGCGCAGCCGCATCGTCGACACCGATTTCGCTGCTGAAACCGCAAAGATGACCCGCGGCCAGATCCTGCAACAAGCCGGTACCTCGATGCTGGCCCAGGCCAACTCGCTGCCGAACGGTGTGCTGTCGCTGCTGCGTGGCTAATCGCTAGCCAACGGTAGCAACAACGCGAGGTAAGCGGTTCCTCGGCCAGAGAAATCTGGCCGGGGAATTTTCATTAGGGAGTGCGACATGCAGATCCAGTCAATTGGAACGCCCGCGATCGCCAAGCCGGAGGAACGTCCGGCCGCTGGTACCGCGGCGGGTGCGGTCAGCGGGCGCCAGGTGCGCCCCGATGCGCCGGATGCGCCGGATGCTCAGCCCGGCAAGGACGAGGTATCGGCAGCGGTGAAGAAGCTCAACGAAGCGATGCCGCCTTCGGCCCAGTCCCTGGAGTTCGAAATCGACGATGACAGCCAGGAAATCGTGGTCAAGATCATCGACCAGAGCACCAGGGAAGTAGTGCGTCAGATGCCGAGCAAGGAAGCACTTGAAATGGCCAAGGCTATCGACAAGATGCAGGGATTGCTGATCCGGCAAACCGCCTGATTCGCCATCGCAGTGTAAAGAAAGCGTCACCTCCGCAAGGATGTGGCGCTTTTTATATGGCATTTGCGCAAATGGCACCATGACCATTTCGCAAAATCAAAATAAAGCCACATTTACGGCTCTTAAGTACCGTTTGTTTCTGCCGATAATCACTTACATTATCGCTTTCACGGGAGAAACAAGTGGCACTCGACATCAACAGCCTGGTTTCGCAGCTCATGCAGCAAGAGGCTGCTCCACTTGCCAATTACGACAAGAAGACGGCTCAACTGCAGGCGCGTAGCGGCGCGCTGTCTCAGGTCAGCGCCGCGGTTGGCGCCTTCCAGGGCGCGCTGACCAAGTTGAATACACCCGCCACCTTCCAGGGCCTTGGCGCGACTGCCAGCAACAAGGATGTCCTGAGCGCCAGCGCCGGCGCTGGCGCCGTGCCGGGCAAATACAAGATCAACGTGACCCAGCTGGCCCAGGCACAGAGCCTGAAGACCAATGGCTACGCCAGTACTACTTCGACCATCGGCGCCGGCGCCCCGACCACACTCACTTTCCAGTTCGGCACTGTCACTGGCGGCAACTTCGGCGCCACTGGCAACGCCCTCAGCCTGGCCGGCGCATCGAGCGGCATCGCCAACGGTTCGCTGAGCCTGAACGGGATCTCGATCGGCACCGGCCCGACCACGCGCAGTGCCCGCGCGCTGGCCGAAGCGATCAATGCGCAATCCGACAAGACCGGCGTTGTCGCCACTGCCGGCGCAACCGCCACCGCAACCGACCTGTTCGCCGGCTTCGGCGCGGTCAGCGTGGATGCGGGCTCGAGCTACGCACTGTCGGTCGGGGGGGTGCAATTGGCTAACCTGACACCGGGAAGCGCGCCGTTGACCGGCGCCGGACTCGATACCGCACTGGCCAGCGCCGGCACCCGCAATGCGTTGGCTGCGGCCAACATCACGGTCAGCGGCAGTGCCGCCGATGGCACGCTGCAATTCACCGCATCCGACGGCTCCAGCATCGACGTGACCGAAACCGTCACCGGCAGCGTGCGCGGTGGCATCGGGCGCGCCGATACCGCCGTCAATACCGGCTCGACCGTGATGGCCACTGCCGGCGTCACGCTGCGTTCGAACGACGGCAACCAGATCGTCGTCGGCGGCACCAATCCGGCCGCCGCCGGCTTTACCGCGGGCAGCATCGGCACCCATGTGGGCTCGGGCTTTTCCCTGAATGGAAAACTGAACAGTAAAAGCGTCACGCTTGGCGCCGGCGACCAGTCGCTGCAGGGCATCCGCGATGCCATCAACAAGGCAGACATGGGCGTGACCGCCACCATCGTATCCGATGGCAGTGCTAATCCTTACCACCTGGTGCTGACCTCGAACCAGACCGGTGAAGCGACGACGATGAAGATCAGCGTCGCCGGCGAAGACGGAGAAGCGCCCGATCCGGCCATCGCGGCCATGCTCGGCTATGATCCAGCCGGCGTGCAAAACATGACCCAGACCGCTGGCGCCCAGAGCACCAGGCTGAACATGAACGGCATCGAGATCAAGAGCGACAGCACCAGCGTCTCGGAAGCGATCCAGGGCGTGACGCTGGACGTCTCCTCGCTCGGCAGCTCGACGCTCACGGTGTCCAAGGACACGGCGGCGATCACCACGGCGGTCAACGATTTCGTCAAGGCTTACAACGAACTCAACAAGACTATGAACGGCCTGACGGCGTTCAACACCGAAACCGGCAAGGGCGCGATCCTGCAGGGCGATGCCAGCGTGCGCTCGATCCAGAGCCAGTTGCGCAGGCAGATCAGCACCGTCATGGAAGGCACCGGCGGCAAGCTCACCTCGCTGACCCAGATCGGCATCGGCTTCCAGCAGGATGGCAGCCTGAAGGTCGACTCGACCAAGCTCAACAAGGCAATTACCGACAACGCGGCCGACTTCGGCGGCCTGTTCGCCGCGATGGGATCGACCACCGACAACCTGATCAAGTTTGATCAGTCGAGCGCCGCCACCAAGCCGGGGACTTATGCGATCAATATCACCAGCCTGGCGACCCAGGGCGCGCTGGCAAGCAGCGCAGCGCTGAGCGGTTCGACCACGATCGCCCCCAACACGGTGTGGCGCGTCACCCTCAACCAGACCGATCCGGTCACCGAAAGCAAGACCCAGGAGATCAAGCTCCAGGCCGGCACCTACAGTAATGACGACCTGGCCGCCCTGATCCGCTCGGCGATCAATGGCAATTCCACCTTCGCCGGCGCCGGTGATACGGTCGAGTCATCGGTCGGCGACGACGGCCGCCTGACGCTGTCATCGAGCAAGTATGGCGAACTGTCGAACATCTCGATCGCCGGTGTCAGCGGCAGTTCGGTCGACAGCATCTTCGGCAGCGCCACCGCGACCAAGGGCAAGGACGTCGAAGGCACCATCGGTGGCGTAGCCGCCACCGGCAACGGCCAATCGCTGCTGGCGGCGCCCGGCTCCCCGGCAGAAGGCATTCAGGTGTCGATCACCGGCGGCCTGGTCGGCGATCGCGGCACCGTAACGTTCTCGCAGGGCTTCGCGCACCAGTTGAACAACCTGGCTACCAGCATGGTCGGCAAGGACAGTCTGTTGCAAAGCAAAACCGACGGCCTGAACGTATCGATCAAATCGGTCGCCGCCCAGCGCGAGCGCTTCGAGACGCGTCTTGAAGGCATCGAGAAGCGCTACCGCGCCCAGTTCGTTGCGCTCGACGCCATGATGTCCTCGATGCAGAACACTTCTAACTACCTCACCCAGCAGCTGGCGACCCTGTCGTCCAACTGGGGTTAATTAAGCATTACTGGAGAATCACATGTTTGGAACCCCGAAACGCGGTGTGGGCGCCTATGCCACGGTTGGCCTGGAAACCGGCGTCGCCGCCGCGTCGCCGCACAAGCTGGTCGTGATGCTGTACGACGGCGTGATCGTCGCCCTGCTCAGCGCCATCAACGGCATCAAGTCGTCGAACATCGCCATCAAGGGCGCCTCGATCTCGAAGGCCATCACGATCATCGACAACGGCCTGCGCGCCTCGCTCGACAAGAAGGCCGGCGGCGAGATCGCCGCCAACCTGGACTCGCTGTACGACTACATGAGCCGCCGCCTGCTGGAAGCGAACATCAAGAACGACGCGGCGATCGTCGAAGAAGTTCATGGCCTGATGGCCGACCTGCGCGGCGCCTGGGTCCAGATCGGCGAGCAGCAGGAAGCGCCCGAGCCGATGCCGCCGGCAATCCAGAAAGCCCCCACCCTGATGAGCGTTTGAAGAAGATGACGATGATGACGATGAGCGGACAGGAAGTCGTGACCACCTATGAAACCATGGTCGGCATCACCGAGCGCATGCTCGATGCGGCCAGCGCCAATGAGTGGGACCGCCTGGCCGAGCTGGAAAAGGAATGCGCGCGCCATGCAAACCGCCTGAAGGCCAATGAAGGCGGCGCGCCGCTGGGCGGCCAGGAGCGCCAGCGCAAGGTCGACGCGATCCGCCGCATGCTCGAC